>NZ_JBHXSK010000004.1:53793-313364 GCF_042716195.1 Streptomyces sp. NPDC058683 | reverse complement strand
CCCACACTTCTACGTCAATCAATTGAGGCCGTAATACACACCGGCCGTTGTTCGTCCCATTTTCAAGCCCCGCAACACCGGCCTCTGCTCGTCAGTCAGCCCGTCGACCCGCCGAAGAGGTTTCCGCCACCGTTGGCATTGCCTCTGGTGTCTCCTTCGCCGGTCGTCTCCGTAGCCGACGGGGAGGACGTCGTGCCTCCCGTGCTGCCCGTGTCGGTACCGCCGTCGCTGGAGCAGTTCCAGGTGAACTGGCAGGTCTCGGTGGCCGTGGGCGACGGCGAGGTGGCCGTCTCGCTCGGGGTGATGCTGGGCGTGACGCTCGGCGTCTCGCTCGGAGTGATGACGGGCGTCGGAGTCGGGGAAGGAGCCCCCGCCTCGTCGGCGACCTCACCGATCTTGGTGGCCTTCGGGAAGCCCAGGTCGTTCTTGCCCTTCAGCGCGGCCGTCATGTACTCGGTCCACACCGAGGTCGGGATGTCACCACCGTGGATGGATGCCACGCCGGCGGTGCCGTTCATGGAGAGCAGCTCGGCGTCCTTCGGGTTCTCACGGAACATCGCCACCGAGGTCGACAGCTGCTGGGTGTAGCCGACGAACCAGGCCGACTTGTTGCTGTCGGTGGTACCGGTCTTGCCCGCCGCCGTACGGCCCAGGGCCTTGGCGGCCTTAGCCGTACCGTTCTGGATCACGTTCTGCAGGGTGTCCGTGACGTTGTTCGCCACGTCCTCGGGGATCGCCGAGGTCACCTTGGGCTTGGAGAAGCCGTTCAGCTCCTGGCCGTCCTCCTTGACGGCGGTCACCGAGTAGGGGTCCGTGTGCTCGCCGGAGGCCGCGAAGGTCGCGTAGGCGTCGGCCATGCGGATCGCGCTGGGGGTGGACGTACCGATGGCGAACGACGGGTTGAGGTCCTGCGACATGCTGTCCAGCAGGATCCCGGAGGCCTGGGCCACGTCCCGTACCTTCGTCATGCCGACGTCCACGCCGAGCTGCACGAACGGCGTGTTGATCGACTGCTCCATCGCCTTGCGCAGGCTGATGTAGCCCCAGGGGTATTCGCTCTCGTTCCTCTGCCGGAAGATCGAGTTGTCCTTGTTCAGGAAGTACGAGCCGTCCGGTTTCCGCACCTTGAGGTTGTCGTCGCCGTTGTACTTGCTCAGCGGCGAGACCCCATCGGGAGAGGTCTTGTACGAGCCGTACTGCATGGCCGCCGCCAGGACGAACGGCTTCCACGTCGAACCGACGGGGACACCCGAGGTGTCGGCGTTGTTGGTGAAGTGGTTGTTCTCGTAGCCGGCGCCGCCGTACAGGGCGACGATCGCGCCGTCCTTGGGCACCACCGACGCCGCACCGAACTGGACGTACTTGTCCTTCTCGCGGTTCTTCGGGTCCAGACGCTCCTTCTGGACCTTCTGCACGGCCGCGGTCAGCGCGTTGACCTTGTCCTTCTGGAAGGTCGTGTAGATCTGGAAGCCGCCCTGGTCGAACCGCGTCTCCGTGATGTTGGAGTGCGCGAGGACGTACTTCTTGGCCGTGTCGGCGAGGTAGCTGATCTGGCCGGTCATGCCCTTGGTCGCCTTGCGGCCCTGGGGCATCGGGTACTTCTTGGTCGCCTCCTGGTACTGGGCGTCGGTGAGGTGCTGATCCTTGTGCATCTCCTCGAGGATCCAGGCCCAGCGGTCGTGCGAGCGCTTGTAGTTGGCTTCCTTGGTTGCCGAGGGGTCGATGTCCGGGTTACCCGCGGGGTCGTAGTACGTCGCACCCTTGAGGAGTCCCGCGAGGACCGCGCACTGGCTCGGCGTGAGGTTCTTCGCGTCCACGCCGTAGTAGGTCTGGGCGGCGGCCTGGATGCCGTACGCCCCACGGCCGAAGTACGAGGTGTTCAGATAGCCCTGGAGGATCTCCGGCTTGGTGAGCTTGGTGCCCACCTTGACGGAGATGAACATCTCCTTGAACTTGCGTGTGAGCGTCTGGTCCTGGCTGAGGTAGGTGTTCTTGACGAACTGCTGGGTGATCGTCGAACCACCCTGCGTCTCCCCGCCCTGGGCCATGTTGACGAGCGCGCGGGCGATGCCCTTGAAGTCGACGCCCGGGTCCGTGTAGAAGCTCTTGTTCTCCGCCGAGATCACCGAGTACTGCATCGCCTCGGGGATCTGGTCGATGGTGACGTTCTGCCGGTTGACGCCGGTGCCCGTCGCGACCATCTGCTTGCCGTCGGCCCAGTAGTAGACGTTGTTCTGGGACTTGGCCGCGGTGTTCTCGTTCGGGACGCCCACCATGGCGTATCCGACGCCCACCAGGGCCACCAGGCTGCCGAAGAAGGTGAGGGAAAGCCCGGAGACGAGCTTCCAGGAGGGAACCCAGCGGCGCCAGCCGAACCTGTTCGCCCTGGGGTAGTCGATGATGCGTTTCTTGCCGGGCGCCGTGGACGCCCGGCCTCTGCCGCGCCCGGGCCCGGCAGGGCCACCCGGAGCACGGCTCGCGTTGTCGGCCGCTCTGCGGCGGCTTCCCGTGTTTCTCTGCGTTGCCCGGCGTGCCTCGGCACGGCTTCCGTACGGACGCTCTTCGCCTTCCGAGCTCTGAGAGTCCGACCCATAGGAAGGGGACCCATAGGAGTCGGAAGGAGACCCGGTGGCGCCTCGCGGTGCCGCACGGCGGCCGGAGGACGGGCCGGACTGGCCGCGTCGGGCCGCGGCACGTCCGCCTCCCTGCGGCTGCGGCGGTTTGCGACGGTGCTCGCTCATCGAACGATTACTCCTCGGGCAGGCGCACCCGTGCGCGCCTGGAAACGGCGGCTGGTTTCCGGTCCCCCCAAAGTACGGATGTGGTCGGTCCTGCATTCACCCGTACTGCACCGGGGACAGGGACGCCCCCCAGGCGTCACTTGGTTCCCGGTGGTGTGCATGCCGCACAGACTACGCACCACCAAAACCCACCGAGCCCCTAAGTTCACCCCAAATCAGGCAAGTTGCCTCCTACGAATCGGTGATGTGATCCCGTTCACCGTCGCTCCTCTTGTCGCACCGGGATCGCCGATCTATCGTCGTGATGTATCGAGCCGATACATCAGAGCGAGATAAGCGCGTCAGAGACGAGAGGAGGCGACCATGAGCCGACGGTCCGGCATCCTTGAGTTCGCCGTGCTCGGCCTGCTCCGCGAATCCCCGATGCACGGCTATGAGCTGCGGAAACGGCTCAACACCTCACTGGGCGTCTTCCGGGCGTTCAGCTACGGGACGCTCTATCCCTGCCTCAAGACGCTGGTTGCCAACGGCTGGTTGATCGAGGAACCGGGGAACACCACCGAGGACGCCCTCGCCGCACCGCTCTCCGGCCGTCGCGCCAAGATCGTCTACCGGTTGACGGCCGAAGGTAAGGAGCATTTCGAGGAGCTCCTCTCCCAGACCGGCCCCGACGCGTACGAGGACGAGCACTTCGCGGCGCGGTTCGCCTTCTTCGGGCAGACCTCGCGCGATGTGCGGATGCGCGTACTGGAGGGCCGTCGCAGCCGGCTGGAGGAGCGCCTGGAGAAGATGCGCGCCTCGCTGGCACGCACCCGGGAGCGCCTCGACGACTACACGCTTGAGCTCCAGCGCCACGGAATGGAGTCCGTGGAGCGCGAAGTGCGCTGGCTGAACGAGCTCATCGAGAGCGAGCGGGCCGGGCGGGACATGAAGAGTCCCGCTTCCGGAGGGTCCGCTCAGCAGAACACCACCAATGGAGCGCCGGGCAACCTGCCCCGGTCCGGGGAGACCCGGCCGGATTTGTCCGACGACACCACCACGTGAGACCCGGTCAGGGCCTCACTCGCACACACAGGGAGCAACCGGAATGGGTTCGGTTCGCGTAGCCATCGTCGGCGTGGGCAACTGTGCCGCGTCGCTGGTCCAGGGAGTCGAGTACTACAAGGACGCCGATCCGGCGTCCAAGGTCCCCGGCCTGATGCATGTCCAGTTCGGCGAGTACCACGTCAAGGACGTCGAGTTCGTGGCCGCGTTCGACGTGGACGCCAAGAAGGTCGGTCTCGACCTGGCGGACGCCATCGGCGCATCCGAGAACAACACCATCAAGATCTGTGACGTGCCGAACACCGGCGTGACCGTCCAGCGCGGTCACACCCTCGACGGCCTCGGCAAGTACTACCGCCAGACCATCGAGGAGTCCGAGGCCGAGCCGGTCGACGTCGTCCAGATCCTCAAGGACAGGCAGGTCGACGTCCTCGTCTGCTACCTGCCCGTCGGCTCCGAGGTCGCGGCGAAGTTCTACGCCCAGTGCGCCATCGACGCCAAGGTCGCCTTCGTCAACGCCCTCCCGGTCTTCATCGCCGGCACCAAGGAGTGGGCGGACAAGTTCACCGAGGCCGGCGTCCCGATCGTCGGTGACGACATCAAGTCGCAGGTCGGCGCCACCATCACGCACCGCGTCATGGCGAAGCTGTTCGAGGACCGGGGCGTCGTCCTGGAACGCACGATGCAGCTGAACGTCGGCGGCAACATGGACTTCAAGAACATGCTTGAGCGCGAGCGCCTGGAGTCCAAGAAGATCTCCAAGACGCAGGCCGTCACCTCCCAGATCCCCGACCGGGACCTCGGCGAGAAGAACGTCCACATCGGCCCGTCCGACTACGTGCAGTGGCTGGACGACCGCAAGTGGGCCTACGTCCGCCTGGAGGGCCGTGCCTTCGGTGACGTCCCGCTGAACCTGGAGTACAAGCTCGAGGTCTGGGACTCCCCGAACTCCGCGGGTGTCATCATCGACGCCCTGCGTGCCGCGAAGATCGCCAAGGACCGCGGTATCGGCGGCCCGATCCTCTCCGCGTCGAGCTACTTCATGAAGTCCCCGCCGGTCCAGTACTTCGACGACGAGGCCCGCGAGAACGTGGAGAAGTTCATCCGCGGCGACGTCGAGCGGTAACTCGGCACCACGCCGAACGCTGACGTCCGTCGCTCGCAAAAATCGCTCCTGCCAGGGCTGTGAGAGTCCCCGGGTCCCCCGACCCGGGGACTCTCCCCGTGTGTGAGGCTGTGCCCCATGCCCGTCGTCCGCGACCTGCGTGTCCTGCTGCGCCTGCGGGACTTCCGCCGCCTGCTCACCGTCCGTCTGCTCTCCCAGGGCGCCGACGGCGTCTACCAGGTCGCGCTCGCCGCCTACGTCGTCTTCTCCCCGGAGAAGCAGACCTCACCGGGCGCGATCGCCTCGGCCATGGCGGTCCTGCTCCTCCCGTACTCCCTCGTGGGCCCCTTCGCCGGCGTCCTGCTGGACCGCTGGCGCCGCCGCCAGGTCTTCCTCTACGGCAATCTGCTGCGTGCGCTCCTGGCCGCGGTCACCGCCGTCCTGATGGCCGGCCATGTCCCCGACTGGCTCTTCTACGTCTCCGCCCTGTGTGTCACGGCCGTCAACCGCTTCGTCCTTTCGGGGCTGTCCGCCGCCCTTCCACGCGTGGTCGATCCCGAACGTCTGGTGCTGGCCAACTCCCTGTCCCCGACCGCAGGCACCCTCGCCGCGACCGCCGGCGGCGGGCTCGCCTTCGCCGTACGGCTGCTGGCCTCCGACTCCGATGCAGCGGTCGTGCTGCTGGGCGCGGCGTTGTACCTGTCCGCGGCCCTCACCTCGCTGACCATGGCCCCCGGGCTCCTCGGCCCCGACCGGCATCCGGCACAGCCCAGCCTGGGAACCGCTGTGATCACCACCGCACGCGACCTCCTGGAGGCGATACGGCACCTCGCCGCACCCCGGCGCCGCGAGGCGGTCTGGGCGCTGCTCTCCATGACGGTGATGCGCTTCTGCTACGGCGCCCTGCTCGTCCTGGTGCTGATGCTGTGCCGCTACGCCCTCTCCGCCGACCCGGACGACGGGCTCGGGCTGCTGGGGCTGGCCTTGGGGATCTCCGGCGCGGGCTTCTTCGCGGCGGCCGTGGTGACGCCCTGGGCCGCGGGGCGTCTCGGCCCCGGGCGCTGGATCGTCGTGTGCGCCGCGTCCGCCGCCGTACTGGAGCCCGCGCTGGGCCTCCCGTTCACGACAGTCCCCATGCTCGTCGCTGCCTTCGTCCTGGGACTGATCACCCAGGGCGCGAAGATCGCCACCGACACCATCGTCCAGTCATCCGTCGACGACGGCTTCCGCGGCCGGATCTTCTCCGTGTACGACGTGCTCTTCAACGTCGCCTTCGTGGGGGCAGCCGGGGTCGCAGCCCTGATGCTCCCACCGGACGGCCGCTCCGCGGCCCTCGTCATCACCGTCGCCTTCATCTACGCGGCGGTTGCAGCGGCCATGGCCCGCTTTGAACGCCGCTGAGGGCCACAGCAGACTCACGGAACCGCAACGGAGAGGGGCGATGTTTCACGTGAAACATCGCCCCTCGTTACGTCCCGGCCGGTTCATGTTTCACGTGAAACATGAACCGGCTCCACGCGCTCAGCCTTGCCCGGCCCACCACTCCTTGAGTGCGGCCACCGCAGCATCGTGCTCCATCGGCCCGTCCTCCAGCCGGAGCTCCAACATGTGCTTGTAAGCCTTGCCGACCTCCGGGCCGGGCCGGATCCCAAGGATCTCCATGATCTGGTTACCGTCGAGGTCCGGGCGGATGGCGTCCAGATCCTCCTGCTTCTGAAGCTCGGCGATGCGCTCCTCCAGGCCGTCGTAGGCCCGGGAGAGCGCCACTGCCTTCCGCTTGTTGCGGGTAGTGCAGTCGGACCGGGTCAGCTTGTGGAGACGGTCGAGCAGGGGACCCGCGTCACGGACATAGCGACGCACCGCCGAATCCGTCCACTCCCCGGCGCCGTAGCCATGGAAGCGGAGATGGAGTTCGACCAGGCGTGAGACGTCCTTCACCAGTTCGTTGGAGTACTTCAAGGCCGTCATGCGCTTCTTGGTCATCTTCGCGCCGACCACCTCATGGTGGTGGAACGAGACACGACCGTCCGTCTCGAAACGGCGGGTACGAGGCTTGCCGATGTCGTGCAGCAGCGCAGCAAGGCGGAGGGTGAGGTCGGGACCGTTCTCCTCCAGCGCCACGGCCTGCTCCAGGACGATCAGCGAGTGCTCGTAGACGTCCTTGTGGCGGTGGTGCTCATCACTCTCCAGGCGCAGGGCGGGCAGCTCGGGCAGAACATGGTCGGCCAGGCCGGTGTCGACGAGCAGCGTCAGTCCCTTGCGCGGGTGGGTGGAGAGGATCAGCTTGTTCAGCTCGTCCCGGACCCGCTCGGCCGAGACGATCTCCAGGCGTCCGGCCATGTCCTTCATCGCCGCGACGACCTCGGGGGCCACCTCGAAGTCGAGCTGGGCTGCGAAACGGGCAGCGCGCATCATCCGCAGCGGGTCGTCCGAGAAGGAGTCCTCGGGCGTCCCCGGGGTGCGCAGCACACGGGCCGCCAGGTCGTCCAGCCCGCCGTGCGGGTCGATGAACTCCTTCTCCGGCAGCGCCACCGCCATGGCGTTGACCGTGAAGTCCCGCCGGACGAGGTCCTCCTCGATGGAGTCGCCGTAGGACACCTCAGGCTTGCGTGAGGTGCGGTCGTACGCCTCGGACCGGTAGGTCGTGACCTCGATCTGGTAGCCGTCCTTCTGCGCCCCGACGGTGCCGAAAGCGATACCGACCTCCCAGAGAGCGTCCGCCCAGGGCCGGACGATCTTCAGTACGTCCTCGGGGCGAGCGTCGGTGGTGAAGTCCAGGTCGTTGCCGAGCCGGCCCAGCAACGCGTCCCGGACCGAGCCGCCGACCAGGGCAAGCGAGAACCCGGCCTCCTGGAATCGGCGGGCGAGGTCGTCGGCGACGGGCGCCACCCGCAGCAGTTCGCTCACCGCGCGCTGCTGCGCCTGGCTCAGGGCAGTGGAAGGAGTGTCTTCATTGGCGTTCGGCACAACAGAACAGGGTACGTGCCCCGAGCAGGTCGAAGCGCCTCCATATTCCGGCAGCGCCCCACACAAGGCCTCCATACAAGGGGAGTGGGACAGCTCACTCCATACCCGCACAAGGCCAGCGCTCGCCGCTTACATGAGTCTCCCGGCGATACTGGAATATAGGGGACGGGTCGATCTCCTCCCCCGATCTTGTGGAGCAGACCGCGGCACTTCCGCTCAGCGCGCCTCGTTACCATGCGTGGACGCACATTCCGACGACCACTGACGATGACGAGGGACGGACGAGCGCGTGGCCGAGGCGGCAGACATCCAGGGGACGCCCTCACCTGCCCGTCGCTGGCTGCGGCGGACCGGGGCACTGCTCGCGGGTGCGCCCCTGCTGGCCGCACTGGTGCAACTGCCCGCCGCGGTTCCGGCGCAGGCAGCCGACTCGGACACGGTGTCCGTCGCCCTGGACTCGCTCAGCCCCAGCGCCCCCACTGACGGGGACACGCTGACGGTCTCCGGCACGGTGACCAACAACGGCAAGCAGGCCGTCACGGACGCCCACGTGGACCTGCGTGTGGGTTCCCAGCTCAGCACGCGCTCCGCGATCGGCTCCGCCGCCCGGCACCCCGACGACCTCAATGCGAGCCTCGGCACGGCGATCGGCGGTAAGTACACCGAGGACTTCGACTCGCTCGCCCCGGGGGTCGCCGAGCACTTCAGCATCTCCGTGCCGGTCGACCAGCTCGACCTCGGCCAGGACGGCGTGTACCCGTTCGGCGTCTCGCTGTCCGGCCAGACGTCCGCGCAGCCGTGGGAGCAGGTGCTCGGCATCCAGCGGACGTTCCTGCCGTGGCAGTCCTCCGAGGCCGACACAAGGACCAGGACGACGTATCTGTGGCCGCTGATCTCCACGGTCCACGTGACGGCGAAGACGGGCGCGGGTGAACTGCAGACGCCGGTCTTCCTCGACGACGACCTCGCCAAGGAGATCTCACCCGGCGGCCGGCTGGCACAGATGCTGGCGCTTGGCAAGGACCTGGACGTCACCTGGGTGATCGACCCGGACTTGCTGGCCTCCGTGGACGCGATGACCCGCAGCTACCGGATCCAGGGCGCCGGCGACAGCACCACGGCCGGCACCCATCAGGCCGTGGCCAAGCAGTTCCTGGCTGATCTGCAGGACACGGTGGCGGACAAGGAAGTCGTGGCCCTTCCCTTCGCCGACCCGGACCTGGCCTCCCTCGCCCACAACGGCACCAGCGTGACCGGCTCGCTGAGCCACCTCAAGGACGCCACCGATGTCGCCGCCACCACGGTGGAGACCGTGCTCCATGTCACACCGAGCACCGACTTCGCGTGGCCCGTGAACGGTGCCGTCGACCCGTCGATCATCAAGGTCGCCACCTCGGCGGGCGCCGACAAGGTGATCGCCCGCAGCGACAGCCTCCAGGAAACCGGCGGGCTGCCCTACACGCCCTCGGCGGCACGTCCGATCGGCGGCGGCACGACGGCGGTGGTCGCGGACGCGCGACTGTCCACGGCATTCCAGGGCGATCTGACGAAGGCGGACGCGGCCACCCTCGCGGTGCAGCAGTTCCTGGCCCAGAGCCTGGCCCTGAACACCCAGACCGACAAAGAGCGCAGCATCGTCGTCGCCCCGCAACGGATGCCGTCGGCGAGCCAGGCCCAGGCGATGGCGACGGCGATCACCGTGTTGCAGGACGGCAACTGGTCGCAGTCCCAGGACCTCGCGGCGGCGGCCAAGGCCAAGCCCGACCCCGGCGCGACCACGAAGATCCCCTCGTCGTCCGCCTACCCCTCCGCGCTGCGCAAGCAGCAGCTGCCCCGTACGGCCTTCGAGCAGATCGCCCGGACCCAGGACAAGCTCGACAACTTCCAGGTGATCCTCACCAACCAGTCCCGGGTGGTGACTCCCTTCGGGCGGGCCATAAACCGGGAGATGTCCACGTCCTGGCGGGGCCGCGGCAGCGAGGCCGACAGCTTCCGCACGGGCGTGGAGTCCTGGCTCGACAGCCTCATCGGCCAGGTCAAGCTGATCGACAAGTCCGAGACCAAGCTCTCCGGCCGCAGCGCCACCATCCCGGTGACCGTCCAGAACAACCTGGTCCAGGGCGTCGACCACCTCGTCCTGCGGCTCACCTCGACCATGCCGACCCGCCTGGAGATCGGCGGCAAGGCCTACTACGAGCAGCCGGTCGAGGTCTCCGGCGGCCACACCCAGTCCGTGAAGTTCTCCACGTCGGCCAACGCCAACGGCCGGGTGGAGGTCATCGCCCAGCTCTACACCGAGGACGGCCAGGAGTACGGCGACCCCGTCCGGTTCGACGTGAAGGTCACCGAGGTCACGCCCACCGTGATGCTGGTCATCGGCGGCGGTGTGCTGCTGCTGGTGCTCGCCGGGTTCCGGATGTACACCCAGCGCAAGCGGGCGGCCGCCCGCCGTGCCGAGGAGGGCGACGGTCCCGACGAGACGGGCGAGGACACCCCGGAGGCTCCGCAGACTCCTGAGACTCCCGAGGGTCTGGAGACCGACGGCCCCGAGGACACCGGCCGGGCGGGGAACTCCCACGCTGATGAGGATCGTCTCCAGGAAGAGTCCGTGGCCCGCTCCGGGGCAGACGACCCGGAGCAGCCGAGTGACCCGACACCGGACACCGCATCGGAAAGCGCCGACCCGTCCGGGACGGGTGAGAGAGTGGACCGTTGAGCGATGTCGTGGCCGGTGTGGCCCGGGACGATGAGGTGGGGTAACCATGAACGCGCCGTACGACGGTGAACGCGGCCAGGGCGCGGCCGGTTCGGGCTACCCCGAGCCGCCGCCGGAGGCCGGCCAGGTCCCGCCGCAGCACGCGGCTGACATGTACCTCCAGGACGCCTACGACCAGGACCCCTACCGGGCGCAGGACCTCTCCGCCCAGGACCCGGTCGCCGAGGCGCTCTACGACCGCGCCGCGCACCCCCCGCCGCCCCCGGGCATGTACCCGCAGCAGCCGCTGTACGGCCAGCCCGCGCAGTCACCGTACGCCCCGGACCCGCAGGTGTGGGCCCAGACCCCGCCGCCGGAGCCGGAGGGCCAGACCCAGTACCTGCCGTACGGCGACAACCCGCGCACGACCCAGTTCGTGGGCGTGGACGATCTGGTCACGCACTCCGGTGAGGAGCGCCACGAGCCGGACGCCTTCGCGCACCTCTTCCGGGACCAGCAGCAGGGCAGCGGCAACCCGCAGACGGACCCCCGGTCCGTTCCGGGCCCCGCGGGCCAGTACCCGCCGTCATCGGGCCAGTACCCGCCCCCCGCCGGCCAGTACCCGCCGCCCACGGGTCAGTACCCGTCGTCGCCGCAGGTCCCCGCCGCCCAGAGCCAGTACGCGGCCCCCCGGTTCCCGCAGGCGCCTTCCGCACCAGGGGCCCCCGCCGCCGAGCCGGTGCCCGCCGCTCCGGCGGCCCCCGCTGCGCCCTCGGCCCCCGCGGCCAAGAAGGGCGGGCGTGCCTCCGGGCTCCTGAAGTCCAGTGCCGTGATGGCGGCGGGCACGATGGTCTCCCGCCTCACGGGTTTCGTCCGCTCCGCGCTGATCGTCTCCGCCCTGGGCGTGGGTCTGCTCGGCGACACGTTCCAGGTCGCCTACCAGCTGCCGACGATGATCTACATCCTGACCGTCGGCGGCGGCCTCAACTCCGTCTTCGTGCCCCAGCTGGTGCGGGCCATGAAGGAGGACGAGGACGGCGGCGAGGCGTTCGCCAACCGTCTGCTGACCCTCGTGATGGTGGCGCTGGGCCTGCTCACCGCGGCCACGATCGCGGCCGCGCCCTTCCTGATCCGCCTGCTGTCCGACTCGGTCGCCAGCGACCCGGCGGCCAACGAGGTCGGCATCACCTTCGTCCGCTACTTCCTGCCCTCGATCTTCTTCATGGGCATCCACGTGGTGATGGGTCAGATCCTCAACGCGCGGGGCAAGTTCGGCGCGATGATGTGGACCCCGGTCCTCAACAACATCGTCATCATCGTCACCCTCGGCCTGTTCATCTGGGTGTACGGCACCGCCGCGCACTCCGGCATGAAGGTCACCACCATCCCGCCGGAGGGCCAGCGGCTGCTCGGCCTCGGCGTGCTGCTCGGCCTCGTGGTCCAGGCCCTGGCGATGATCCCCTACCTGCGCGAGACCGGCTTCCGGATGCGGCTGCGCTTCGACTGGAGGGGACACGGACTCGGCAAGGCCGCCACCCTCGCCAAGTGGACCGTGCTGTTCGTCCTCGCCAACCAGGCGGGCGCGCTCGTCGTCTCCCAGCTGTCGACCTCGGCCGGCAAGAAGTCCCCGGTCGACGGCACCGGCTTCGCCGCCTACGCCAACGCCCAGCTGATCTGGGGCCTGCCGCAGGCCATCATCACGGTCTCCCTGATGGCGGCCCTGCTGCCACGGATCTCCCGCTCGGCCGCCGAGGACGACACCGGCGCCGTCCGCGACGACATCTCCCAGGGCCTGCGGACCACCGCCGTGGCGATCGTGCCCATCGCCTTCGGTTTCGTGGCACTCGGCATCCCGATGTGCACCCTGATCTTCGGCTCCTCGGGCACCAGCGAGGCCACCAACATGGGGTTCATGCTGATGGCCTTCGGCCTCGGCCTGATCCCCTACTCGGTGCAGTACGTCGTCCTGCGCGCGTTCTACGCCTACGAGGACACCCGCACCCCCTTCTACAACACGGTCATCGTCGCCGTGGTCAACGCGGGCGCATCGGTCGCGTGTTACGTCCTGCTGCCGTCCCGCTGGGCGGTGGCCGGCATGGCCGCCTCCTACGGCCTCGCCTACGCGATCGGCGTGGGTGTCGCCTGGAAGCGGCTGCGCAAGCGGCTCGGCGGCGACCTGGACGGCTCCCAGGTCACCCGCACCTACGCGCGGCTGTGCATCGCCTCCGTACCGGCCGCGCTGCTCAGCGGTGCGGCCTGCTACGCGATCGGCCACACTCTGGGGCAGGGCGTGATCGGTTCCTTCGCCGCGCTGATGGCCGGCGGAGCGGTCCTGCTGGGCGTCTTCTATGTCGCCGCGCGCCGCATGCGGATCGAGGAGCTCAACTCCCTCGTGGGTATGGTGCGCGGGCGTCTGGGTCGCTGAGGTAGGGGTACGCGCACAACCATCGTCCGTCGCCGTGTGTCGTGCATAGCGGCAGACTGTGGGCACAATTGGTTTCGGCGTCGGACAGCGTGCAACGGATGGGGAGGCAGGGAACGACGGTGGCGGAACGGAGCACGGCTGCCGTCGACGTGGCAGACAACAGCGGCGACAAGCCGCTGACCGCCAAGGCGGAGCAGTCCACGGCCGACGGGGTGGCCCAGAACCCGGAGCGGGACACGGACAGCGAATCGGCACAGGGCAGCGGCACGGCCGCGAGCCCAGGGAAGAAGGCTTTGCCTCCCGAACTGCACAGCGGTCACAAGCTCGCCAGACGCTACCGCCTTGAGGAGTGCGTCACCCGTCTGGACGGATTCAGCAGTTGGCGTGCGGTCGATGAGAAACTGCGGCGTGCCGTCGGCGTGCACATCCTGCCGTCCGACCATGCGCGCACCCGAGCCGTGCTGGCCGCGGCCCGCTCTGCCGCACTGCTCGGGGATCCCCGGTTCGTCCAGGTCCTGGACGCGGTCGAGGAGAACGACCTCGTCTACGTGGTGCACGAGTGGCTGCCCGACGCCACCGAGCTGACCGCGCTGCTCGCGGCCGGCCCGCTGGACCCGCACGACGCGTACCAGATGGTCAGTCAGATCGCATCCGCGATGGCAGCCGCGCACCGCGAGGGGCTGGCCCATCTCCGGCTCAACCCCAACGCCGTGCTGCGCGCCTCCACCGGTCAGTGGCGTATCCGCGGCCTCGCGGTGAACGCGGCGCTGCGCGGCATCAGTTCCGACACCCCGCAGCGCACCGACACCGAGGCGATCGGCGCCCTGCTGTATGCGGCGCTCACCCAGCGCTGGCCGTACCAGAGCGATGCCTACGGTCTGCCGGGGCTGCCCAAGGACGTCGGTCTGATCGCACCCGACCAGGTGCGAGCCGGTGTCCACCGCGGCCTGTCGGAGCTCGCCATGCGGGCCCTGATCAACGACGGAGCCACCGCCTCCCGCCACGAGTCCGCGTGCACCACGCCGGAGGAGCTGGTGAAGGCGATCGGCGAGATGCCCCGCATCCGCCCGCCGGAGCCGTCGTTCACGGCACCGCCCGAGTACCAGCGCACCACGTACCAGCAGGGCACCTACGGCCGCCCCACGCCTCCCGGCATGGCGCAGCCCCTCCAGGCCCCGCCGCCCCCGCTCCAGAGCCGTACCGGCAAGGCCCTCAAGTGGGCGGTCTCCGCCCTGCTGATCGCCGCGCTGGGACTGGGCAGCTGGCAGCTCGCGGACGCCCTGATGCACCAGGGCGACAAGTCCGGGGACACCACCAACAACCAGACGACGGACGACGGCGACAAGAACAACGCCAGCCCGGCACCCGCAGCCGCGATAAAGATCCAGAACGCCCAGGAGTACGTCGCCGAGGGCGAGGCCCAGCATCCGAACGACGTCCAGAAGACCTACGACGGCAGCGCCTCGACGTTCTGGAGGACGAACACCTTCGTGTCCGGCCCGGAGCTGGCGCCGTACAAGCCGGGTGTGGGAATCGTCTACGACCTCGGTTCCGCCAAGGAACTCGCCACGGGGACGGTCTCCCTTCGCTACGCTGGCGATCACACGACGGTCGAGTTGTACGCGGCCGACTCGTTGGCCCCGGGGTCGATCGACTCGATGACGAAGATCGGCAGTGTCACCACCACCGGGAACACCGCCACGGTGAAGGTCAGCAAGAAGGTGAAGAGCCAGTACGTGCTCGTGTGGATGACCGCCGTACCGAAGTCCGGTGCGGATCCCGCCGCGTACGCACAGGCCGGCTACAAGCAGGCCATCACCGAAGTGAAGTTCACAGGCTGACGTCTCACCGCAGGCACCGAAGGCGGAGGCACCAAAGGCGGAGGGGCAGATGGCGGAGGGGGCCGGATACGACGGAGTGAGCGATCAGGACCTGCTCGCCCGTCATGTGGAAGGTGACCCCGACGCCTTCGGTGAGATCGTGCGGCGGCATCGGGACCGGCTCTGGGCGGTCGCACTGCGGACCCTGGGAGACCGCGAGGAGGCCGCTGACGCCGTCCAGGACGCCCTGGTGTCCGCCTACCGGGCCGCCCACACCTTCCGGGGCCAGTCGGCCGTCACGACCTGGCTGCACCGGATCACGGTGAACGCCTGCCTCGACCGGGCCCGCAAGGCGGCCTCCCGGAAGACCGCCCCCGTCGACGACACCGAGCGGCTGGAGCAGTTGCTGGAGCCGCATGAATCGGCCTCCGCTCCGGCCGAGCGCAACGATCTGCACCGCCAGCTCATCGAAGCCCTCGGCACGCTGCCGCACGATCAGCGCGCTGCCCTCGTCCTGGTCGACATGCAGGGCTATCCGGTCGCGGAGGCGGCCCGGATGCTCGACGTACCCACGGGGACGGTGAAGAGCCGCTGTGCCCGCGGCAGAGCCAGACTCCTGCCGCTGCTCACCCATCTGAGGCCGGAAAACACCGGCGACGAGAACGAGCCGGACCCGGCACGGAACCGGGCGGAGGGGACATCCGTCCCACCGGCAGCGAGACCTCAGGACGGGGGCTCGCAGGAGACCGGGCCGAGTGATTCAGCCGCAGTGAAGGGCGGAGGTGGGCGAGCGTGACTTCCACGACAGACACGACCGGGCACCCGGACGTCGCGGAGATCTCCGACCTCACCGAAGGCCTGCTCCCGGATGCCCGGACCGCCGAGGTGCGACAGCACCTGGACGAGTGCGAGCTCTGTGCCGATGTCCACGCTTCGCTGGAGGAGATCCGGGGCCTGCTGGGCACAGTGCCGGGGCCGTCGCGTATGCCGGCTGACGTCGCGGGCCGGATCGACGCCGCCCTCGCCGCTGAGGCACTGCTGAACGCCACGGCACCCGAGACGCATGTTTCACGTGAAACATCGACCCTCGCATCGCCACCAGTGGGCCGTCCCGCCGGACGGTCGAGCGCTTCGACCGGTCCCGGCCGCAAGGACCGCGGACAGGACCGTGGACAGGCGCACGGAAAGGGACGCGGCCGACGCCGTCGGACCGTCGTTCTCGGAGCTGTCCTCACCGCGGCCGTCCTGGGCGCCGGTTCGTTCTTCCTCCAGTCACTCGGCGGCGATGGGCCCACGACCGCGCAGGGCCAGCCGACGAACTCAGCCGCGGGCTTCTCCAAGAGCACTCTCCCGACAGAGGTGGAGAACCTCCTCGGCACAAAGACGGGCCTGCGTGGCTCCAATAAGCCGGACCTGGGAATCAAGGGCGAAGCCACTTCGCCCGGCTCAACCGACTCGCCCTACACCACCCGGATCCAGCCCTCGGCGCAGGTGCCGCCGTGTGTCCGCCAGGGCATCAGCCAGAACGACGACGTCCTTGGCGCGAAGAAGGGGACGTACGAGGGGAAGGATGCCTTCCTCGTCGTCCTCCCCGATACCTCCGACAGCACCCGGGTGACGGTCTTCATCGTCGATGCCACGTGTGACAGCCGGTCGTCGGCCTCCCCTGGCGAGGTTCTGCTGACGGAGTCCGTGGCACGCCCCTGAGTGGTCCTGGACCCCTGGGAGCGCAGGGATGCATCGTCCCGCCCTGGCGTGGAAATCCGTACGGTGTGGGATGCCCGTGTGCCCGGACACACCGGGAATGCGCGCCCCGTAGGATCCGTTGGGTGGGGTGAGAGCTTCTGACAAGAACTCCCACCGGTCGAATTGACGTAGACCAGAGACGAGGAATCAAGCCGTGAGCGACGTCCGAAACGTGATCATCATCGGCTCCGGGCCCGCCGGCTACACGGCGGCGCTCTACACCGCGCGCGCGTCGCTGAAGCCCCTCGTGTTCGAGGGCGCCGTCACCGCCGGCGGTGCGCTGATGAACACCACCGAGGTGGAGAACTTCCCGGGCTTCCGCGACGGCATCATGGGTCCCGACCTGATGGACAACATGCGCGCCCAGGCCGAGCGCTTCGGTGCCGAACTGATTCCGGACGATGTCGTCTCCGTCGACCTGACCGGTGAGATCAAGACCGTCACCGACACCGCCGGCACGGTCCACAAGGCGAAGGCCGTCATCGTCACCACCGGCTCCCAGCACCGCAAGCTGGGTCTGCCGAACGAGGACGCCCTTTCCGGCCGTGGTGTCTCCTGGTGCGCCACCTGTGACGGGTTCTTCTTCAAGGAGCAGGACATCGCGGTGATCGGCGGCGGCGACACCGCAATGGAGGAGGCCACCTTCCTCTCGCGGTTCGCCAAGTCCGTGACGATCGTCCACCGCCGGGACAGCCTGCGCGCCTCCAAGGCGATGCAGGAGCGCGCCTTCGCCGACCCGAAGATCAAGTTCGCCTGGGACAGCGAGATCGCCGAGGTCCAGGGCGAGCAGAAGCTGGCCGGTCTGAAGCTGCGCAACGTCAAGACCGGTGAGCTCTCGGACCTGCCGGTGACGGGCCTGTTCATCGCGATCGGCCATGACCCGCGCACCGAGCTGTTCAAGGGCCAGCTGGACCTGGACGAGGAGGGCTACCTGAAGGTGGCCGCGCCCTCGACGCACACCAACCTGACGGGTGTGTTCGCCGCCGGTGACGTGGTGGACCACACCTACCGCCAGGCGATCACCGCGGCCGGTACCGGCTGCTCCGCTGCTCTCGACGCCGAGCGTTTCCTCGCCGCCCTCGCGGACGAGGAGAAGGCAGAGCTCGAGAAGACCACCGTCTGATCATCCCCCCTTCCGCCTCACCGCACGAACGAGTAAAGGAGCCCGCCGTGGCCGGCACCCTGAAGCATGTGACCGACGCCGACTTCGAGGAGGTCGTCCTCAAGAGCGACAAGCCCGTCCTGGTGGACTTCTGGGCCGAGTGGTGCGGCCCGTGCCGCCAGATCGCCCCGTCTCTTGAGGCCATCGCCGCCGAGCACGGCGAGAAGATCGAGATCGTCAAGCTGAACATCGACGAGAACCCGACGACGGCCGCGAAGTACGGCGTCATGTCGATCCCCACCCTGAACGTGTACCAGGGCGGCGAGGTCTCCAAGACGATCGTCGGTGCCAAGCCGAAGGCTGCGCTCCTGCGCGACCTCGACGACTACATCGCCGAGTGACGTTTCACGTGAAACACGAATGGGCCAACCCCTCGGGGTTGGCCCATTCGCTTTGAGGACCTCGATCAACTGCGAGGGCACTCTCAGAGCGGCCGCAGCACTGGTTCCTTCTGTACGGCTCCCAGGAGCCGGTCGAGTGCCAGCTCCACGTCTTCCTTCCAGGAGAGCGTTGTCCGCAGCTCCAGCCGCATCCGTGGACGCGTGGGGTGCTGCCGGACCGTCTTGAAGCCCACGGCCAGCAGGTGGTCGGCGGGCAGCAGACAGGCCGGCTCCTTGTAGCGGGCGTCACCGAATGCCTCGATCGCCTTGAAGCCCCGGCGCAACAGATCCTTGGCGACCGTCTGAACCATCACGCGACCGAGCCCCTGCCCCTGATAGCCGGGCATGATGTAGCCGGTGATGAGCTGGACGGCGTCGGGTGAGACCGGGCTCGTGGGAAATGCCGTGGAGCGCGGAACGTAGGCGGGCGGTGCGTAGAGCACAAAGCCCACAGGTACGTCGTCGACATACACCACCCGGCCGCACGATCCCCAGTCGAGCAGCACGGCGGAGATCCAGGCCTCCTTCTCAACCGCGGGTGTGCCCGCCCTTACCGCTGCTTCGCCGCTGACGGGATCCAGTTCCCAGAAGACACACGAGCGACAGCGCTTGGGAAGGTCCTGAAGGTTGTCCAGCGTGAGCGGTACGAGCCGACGCCCCATGAAGGCTGTTCCTCGCTTTCTTCGCCCGCAGCGTCGCGAGCGGCTGTCAGAGCGCTGCGTTCCCTGAGCAGACTGCCGACGAATCCGACGGTCGCGCCCAGTCCCAGGCCTGCGCTCACCAGTCCGGTGCGGCTCATCGATCGCATGGCTCCCGCCTCCCATTCAGAGGTGCTGCCAGCTGTCAGGTGGATCGCCGTACCCGACCGCATCGTATCCACACAGCGATTCCATCGATACCGCCTGAAAGCAAAGAGCGGATCGTGTTCCGGTACACACCGGACACGATCCGCTCTAGCGACAGGGCAGCGACGGGGCACCGACGGGGCGGGAACACCCGGTCCCGGGCGAGAAACACCCGCCACGGCCCCGGGCAGAGCGCCCCCGGGTGGTCAGTCCTCGGACTCCTCGGGACCCGCGGAGTCGCCGTCGTGGATCCCCTGGTGGAGGACCGGGCCCTCGCCCGGGGCGAGCGAGCCGAGGATCCGCTCAAGGTCTTCCATCGAAGCGAACTCGACGGTGATCTTGCCCTTCTTCTGACCCAGGTCCACCTTCACCCGCGTCTCGAAGCGGTCCGAGAGCCGGGTAGCGAGGTCGGTCAGCGCCGGGGAGACCCGGGCGCCCGCACGCGGCCCCTTGGCACGGGCCGGTGTCTGCGGCCGCGAGCCCATGAGGGTCACGATCTCCTCGACAGCCCGCACCGAAAGCCCCTCGGCCACGATCCGGTGGGCCAGCCGGTCCTGCTCCTCCGAGTCATCGACGGAGAGCAGCGCCCGGGCGTGCCCGGCCGACAGGACTCCGGCGGCGACCCGGCGCTGGACAGCCGGCGAGAGCTTCAGCAGCCGCAGCGTGTTGGAGACCTGCGGACGGGAGCGCCCGATGCGGTCGGCCAGCTGGTCGTGCGTGCAGTTGAAGTCCTTCAGCAGCTGGTCGTAGGCGGCGGCCTCTTCCAGCGGGTTCAGCTGGGCGCGGTGGAGGTTCTCCAGCAGTGCGTCCAGGAGGAGCTTCTCGTCGTCCGTCGCCCGGACGATCGCCGGGATCGCCTCCAGGCCGGCCTCACGGCAGGCCCGCCAGCGCCGCTCGCCCATGATGAGCTCATAGCGCGAGGGACCCAGCTGGCGTACGACGACCGGCTGGAGGAGGCCCACCTCCTGGATGGAGGTGACCAGCTCCTGCAGTGCGTCCTCGTCGAAGACCTCGCGCGGCTGGCGCGGGTTCGGCGAGATGTCGTCAAGGGGGATCTCCGCGAAGTGGGCGCCTACCGGGGAAGGCGGCACTTCCGGAGCCACACCGAAGACCGACGGCTCCTCGGTTTCATGTGAAACAGCCGGCAACGTCGTCACCTTGGCGGCGGCGACCCCACGGTCGGTCGTCAGCACCGGGACCACTGCGGGGGACGAAGATCCCGTACCGCCCACCGCTGTCTGGGCCGGGGTCTTCTCTGTCGGGGCAGCTGGGATCAGCGCGCCGAGACCACGCCCCAGCCCCCTCCGTCGCTCGCTCACTGGATCCCCTCCACCATGCTCGGATTGCTCTGTGCGCCAATGTGGGCCTGCGTCGGGTCGTAGCCGACGCCGATGCCCTTGAGCGCGATTTCTCGGGCCGCCTCAAGATAGGAGAGGGCACCACTCGATCCAGGATCGTAGGTCAGTACCGTCTGCCCATAGCTCGGCGCCTCGGAGATACGGACCGAGCGGGGAATGCTCGTCCGCAACACCTCGTCGCCGAAGTGGCTGCGCACCTCGTCCGCGACCTGGGAAGCAAGACGCGTCCGGCCGTCGTACATGGTGAGCAGGATGGTCGACACATGCAGTGTGGGGTTGAGGTGCCCCCGCACCAGGTCGACGTTGCGCAGCAGCTGCCCGAGGCCTTCCAGAGCGTAGTACTCGCACTGGATCGGGATGAGCACCTCAGCGCCCGCGACCAGCGCGTTGACCGTCAGCAGGCCGAGCGAGGGCGGGCAGTCGATGAGGATGTAGTCCAGCGGCTGCTCGTACGCCTGGATCGCCCGCTGAAGTCGGCTCTCACGTGCCACCAGGGACACCAGCTCGATCTCCGCACCGGCGAGATCGATGGTGGCGGGGGCACAGAAGAGGCCTTCGACGTCCACCACCGGCTGGACGACCTCGGCCAGCGGCTTGCTCTCGACCAACACGTCGTAGATGGACGGAACTTCGGCGTGATGATCGATTCCCAGCGCGGTGGAGGCATTGCCCTGTGGGTCGAGGTCGATCACCAGGACGCGGGCACCGTGGAGTGCCAGCGATGCGGCAAGGTTGACGGTCGTCGTCGTCTTGCCCACACCGCCCTTCTGGTTGGCGACCACCATGACTCTGGTCTGCTCCGGACGTGGCAGGCCTTCGCCGGCACGGCCCAGAGCCTCCACCGCCAGTTGGGCAGCACGACCGATGGGAGTGTCGTCCATCGGAGGCGGTGTTTCACGTGAAACATCCGCCCCCATCGACTCGGTACGGGGACCGGGGACCGGATCGGTCATCGGTCCCGCGATGTTGGCGTCGGACCGCAAGGATTCACTCTCCTCGACTTCAGGCTCGCAATGAACAGAGCCTCCCATGCCTTCGGGGTCGCGAACCAGTGAGGCCTGTTCTTCTGTGGAGAAATCCACCACTGTGGACAACTCCCTGCCCCGCAGGAGGGACGGAGTGTCACCAGAGGACCCTTCCCTGAGGGAGCCGAGGGGTTTTCGGTCGCGCGGTTCCGCAGCGCGGCCCCGGCCGATGATGCCGTGCAACAGTGAGCGACGTTTCACGTGAAACACGATGCACAGCGAGCAGTACCGAAAAGCCGCGACACTCCGTCATGCGTAGGTTTGGCAGCTTGTGTGGAGTACGTCTGGTCGTCAGGACGGATCAGCGGCGCCTACGCGCCCGGCCCGTACGAGCCGCCTTCGCCCGCTTCGCCGCGAAGCGCACACCCCCCGGGCTCTCCCCGACCTCCACCCGCACGACGGTGGACGGCGGGTCCACTACGCCCTCACCCACGTGCAGGATGGACGTGGACACCGCGCCGAGCTTGGTGAGGGCGGTGGCCGCAGCCTTCAGCTCCTCCTCCGCCGTGTCCCCCTTCAGGGCGAGCATCTCGCCGTAGGGACGCAGCAGCGGGATGCCCCAGGTGGCCAGCCGGTCCAGCGGGGCCACGGCACGCGCCGTCACCACATGCACCGGAGGCAGCTTGCCCATGACCTCCTCAGCACGGCCGCGCACGACGGTCACATGGTCCAGGCCCAGCAGTTCGACGACCTCGGTCAGGAAGTTGGTGCGCCGCAGCAGCGGCTCCAGCAGCGTGATGTTGAGGTCTTCCCTGACCAGCGCCAGCGGAATGCCCGGCAGGCCGGCACCGGAGCCTACATCGCACACCGTCACCCCTTCGGGGACGGCCTCGGAGAGCACCGCGCAGTTCAGCAGGTGCCGCTCCCACAGGCGAGGTACCTCCCGTGGGCCGATCAGACCACGCTGGACGCCTGCCTCGGCGAGCAGCTCCGCATAGCGGACCGCATCGGCGTAGCGCTCGCCGAACACTTCCCGCGCCTGCTCAGGCGCCGGGGGGAGCTCCGCAGCCTCCGTCACGGGGACCGTCCTTCCGTACAGCGCCGGCGCTCCACGCACCGGCCACCAGAACTACCAGGCTGACAAAGTTCGGCCCCGCCTGCTCAACAGACGGGGCCGGTGAAACGGGGAGACCGATCAGGCGGGCAGCACGACGACGAACCGCTGCGGCTCCTCGCCCTCCGACTCGCTGCGCAGTCCGGCCGACTTGACCGCGTCGTGCACGACCTTGCGCTCGAACGGGCTCATCGGCTTGAGCTTCACGGGCTCGCCGGTGCTCTTCACCTCGGCCGCGGCCTTGGCACCCAGCTCGGAGAGCTCGGCGCGCTTCTTGGCGCGGTAGCCCGCGATGTCGAGCATCAGCCGACTGCGATCACCGGTCTCCCGGTGCACGGCCAGGCGGGTCAGCTCCTGAAGCGCCTCCAGCACCTCGCCGTCACGGCCGACCAGCTTCTGCAGGTCGCGGCCGCTCGCGTCGCTGATGATCGACACGGAGGCGCGGTCGGCTTCGACATCCATGTCGATGTCGCCGTCGAGGTCGGCGATGTCCAGCAGACCCTCGAGGTAGTCCGCCGCGATCTCGCCCTCCTGCTCCAGGCGGGTCAGGGTGTCTGCACCCTCGGCAGCGGAGGTGGTGCCTTCCGTCACGGGATGGGCTCCTTCTTACTTCTTGGACGGGGACTTGGGGCGCTGCGGACCGCCCTTGCGCTGACCGGACTGGGCCCTGCTGCGACCGTTGGAACCGCCCTTCGGGGGCTGCTGCTGGGCGGCCGGCTTGGCGTCCTGCGGCTCGTCGGACTTCTCCAGCGAGGTCGTCGGCTCGGCGGAGTCCTCCTTCTCGGCGGAGTCTTCCTTCTCGGCGGAAGCCGCCTGCTCGCCGGCCGCCTTCGCGGTGCCGGACTGCCGCTGGGACTTGGTCTGGCGCTTGGGCTGCTGGCGCTTGGCCGCACCGGTGGTGGTCGCGACGCCGTCCTCGGCTCCCGCGACGGCCTGAGCCTCGCCCTTCACCACGGCGCCGTCGGTCTGGGCCACGAGGCCCGCCTTGGTCAGCCCGTTGATGAACTTGCGCTCGAACTCGTTGCGGTCCCGGCCCTTGGCGACGATCGCCTTGATGATGGTGCGCTCGCTGCGCTTACGGGCCTTGCCGTGGTGCGCGACGTGCTTGGTCAGGCGCTCCAGGTAGGCGGCCTGGGCCTTGGAACCCGGGGTCGGGTTGTTGCGGATGACGTACATCTGCTGGCCCATGGTCCACACGTTGGTGGTCAGCCAGTAGACGAGGACACCGACCGGGAAGTTGATGCCGAAGACGGCGAACATGACCGGGAAGACATACATCAGCATCTTCTGCTGCTGCATGAACGGCGTCTTCACGGTGGTGTCGACGTTCTTCGTCATCAGCTGACGCTGCGTGTAGAACTGCGACGCCGACATCAGGACGATCATGATCGCGGTGACGACCCGGACATCGGTCAGGGAAGCGCCGAGCGCCTCCACCTTCGACGACCCGTCCGTGAACTTCGCGGCGAGCGGGGCACCGAAGATGTGCGCCTTACGGGCGCTGGCGAGCAGTGACTCGTTGATGACGCCGATCGTCGAGCCCGTCGCGATGCCGTTGAGCACGTGGTACAGGGCGAAGAAGAACGGCGACTGCGCGAGGATGGGAAGGCACGAGGAGAGCGGGTTGGTACCCGACTCCTTGTACAGCTTCATCATCTCTTCGGACTGACGCTGCTTGTCGTTCTTGTAGCGCTCCTGGATCTTCTTCATCTCAGGCTGCAGCGTCTGCATGGCCCGGGTCGCCTTGATCTGCTTCACGAAGAGCGGGATCAGGCAGATGCGGATCAGGATCACCAGAGACACGATGGACAAGCCCCAGGCCCACCCCGTGTCGGGACCGAAGATCGTCCCGTACACCGAGTGGAACTGGACGATGACCCATGAAACGGGTGTCGTGATGAAGCTGAAAAAGCTGGCAATCGTGTCCACTAATCATGCTCCTTGGGCATGGGACGAAGTCTCTGCGGCCGGGCTCGAAGGAAGCTCGGAAGCAAGCTTCTCCTCGGTGGCCGGTTCGGCGGCGGAGGGCCCGCCCTTGCGTGCACGCCAGGCGTCACGCAACATTTCGTGCCACCGCGGTCGCTTACGCGGAGGAACATGATCCACACCGCCGAGCGACCACGGATTGCACCGCAGGATGCGCCAGGCAGTGAGCGCCGTCCCCTTGATCGCACCGTGCCGGTCAATGGCTGTGTAGCCGTAGTGGGAGCACGACGGGTAGTACTTGCACACCGGCCCCAGCAACGGACTGATCGTCCACTGGTAGAGCTTGATCAGAGCCAGCAGTGGGTACTTCATCGCGCGCCCCCTCCCAGTAGCCGCTCGATGGCGGCGTCCAGGTCTCGGGCCAGCTGTCCATGGTCGGCGTCGCCCGCTCCGGGCAGCGCTCGTACGACTACCAGGCTACCGGGGGGGAACAGGGCGACTCGGTCACGCATCAAGTGACGCAGTCTGCGCTTGACCTTGTTGCGCACGACCGCGCCACCCACTGCTTTGCTCACGACGAAACCCGCACGCGTCGAGGGAGCGCTCTCCCCAGGCGCGTGCGGGTCCGTGGCACCGCTACGAAGGTGGACGACGAGGGACGGGCGGCCGGCCCGGCGACCCCGTCGTACTGCGGTCGCGAAGTCCTCGCGCCGCCTCAGCCGATGCTCGGTAGGCAGCACGACGTCATGACCTGATCAGAATCAGGCGGACAGGCTGGCGCGACCCTTGCTGCGGCGGTTCGACAGAATCGCGCGGCCGGCACGGGTGCGCATCCGCAGGCGGAAGCCGTGGGTCTTCGCGCGACGACGGTTGTTCGGCTGGAAGGTGCGCTTGCTCACTCGGGGGCTCCAGAAATCAAATTGGGTGTGGCGGGTGCCGTCTTGGCTGTCACCGTGCGCCCACGAGTAGCTCGCATCACGCCCGAGTGCACCGCTTCCCGATCACCTTCAGCGATCTGTGCCCATCGGAGGCAGGCGGCAGCAGCCATCGACAACTCGACCTGGTTACGGTACGCGGGGCTACGCCATTCGGTCAAACCAGCAGTGACCGAGAGACACTATCCACAGGCTGGGGACAACAACTTGAACCGCACCCGCCACGCTGACTACCGTGGCTGAACTCCGATTCGTTCCTTTATCCCCGCCCGACCCGATATTCATCCCGACCCGTCCTCGAACCACACGTTCGTGGGACCTGTGAGAGAGCGTGCCCTGTGGCTGACGTACCTGCCGATCTTGCCGCAGTGTGGCCACGAGTACTGGAGCAGCTCCTCGGTGAGGGCCGCGGTCAGGGTGTGGAGGGCAAGGACGAACACTGGATCCGGCGCTGCCAGCCACTCGCCCTGGTCGCGGACACCGCCCTGCTCGCGGTACCGAACGAATTCGCGAAGAACGTGCTGGAGGGCCGCCTCGCGCCCATCGTCAGCGAGACGCTGAGCCGCGAGTGCGGACGCCCGATCCGGATCGCGATCACCGTGGACGAGTCCGCGGGCGAACCCCCGACCCCGCCCGCACCCCCCGTGCAGCCACAGCGCTACGAAGAGCCCGAACTCCCCTCACCGCAGTACGACGGCGGATACGGCCGGCACCGCGCCGACCACCCGCCCGAGCAGGGCGGCCGCGACCAGCTGCCGCCCCCGCGCGGCGATCAGCTTCCCACCGCCCGGCCGGCCTACCCCTCCGAGTACCAGCGCCCCGAACCCGGCGCCTGGCCCCGCCCGGGGCAGGACGAATACGGCTGGCAGCAGCCCCGCCTCGGCTTCCCCGAACGCGACCCCTACGCCTCACCGTCGCAGGACACCTACCGCTCGGACGGCTACGGCGACTCCTACTCCCAGGAGTACCGGCCCCAGCAGCCGATGGACCGGCCGCCGTACGAGCAGCAGCGCACGGAGTACGAACCGCAGCGCCCCGACTACGACCGACCCGAATACGAACGGTCCGACTACGACCGTGCCGACTACGACCAGCGGGACACCGGCCGCCGCGACCGGTCCGAGCCCCCGGGCGGACCGGGCCAGGGCCGCCGGGGCGGTCCGGGACGCCCGGACCTGCCGGCCGCCACCGGCGCGCCCGGACCGCTGGGCGCCAAGCCCGCACCTGCGTCGGGTCCCGGCGAACCGACCGCCCGCCTCAACCCCAAGTACCTCTTCGACACCTTCGTCATCGGCGCGTCCAACCGCTTCGCGCACGCGGCCGCGGTCGCCGTCGCCGAGGCGCCCGCGAAGGCCTACAACCCCCTCTTCATCTATGGGGAGTCGGGGCTCGGCAAGACGCACCTGCTGCATGCGATCGGGCACTACGCGCGGAGCCTGTACCCGGGCACCCGGGTGCGCTACGTGAGCTCGGAGGAGTTCACCAACGAGTTCATCAACTCGATCCGCGACGGCAAGGGCGACAGCTTCCGCAAGCGCTACCGCGAGATGGACATCCTGCTCGTCGACGACATCCAGTTCCTCGCGGACAAGGAGTCGACGCAGGAGGAGTTCTTCCACACCTTCAACACGCTCCACAACGCGAACAAGCAGATCGTGCTCTCCAGCGACCGGCCGCCCAAGCAGCTGGTCACCCTGGAGGACCGGCTGCGGAACCGTTTCGAGTGGGGTCTGATCACCGACGTCCAGCCGCCGGAACTGGAGACGCGCATCGCGATCCTCCGCAAGAAGGCGGTGCAGGAGCAGCTCAACGCGCCGCCGGAGGTACTGGAGTTCATCGCCTCCCGTATCTCGCGCAACATCCGTGAGCTGGAGGGCGCGCTGATCCGGGTGACGGCGTTCGCGTCGCTCAACCGGCAGCCGGTCGATCTCGGCCTGACCGAGATCGTCCTCAAGGACCTGATCCCCGGGGGCCAGGACTCGACGCCGGAGATCAGCGCGACGGCGATCATGGCGGCGACCGCCGACTACTTCGGCCTCACGGTCGACGACCTCTGCGGCAGCTCGCGCGGCCGGCAGCTGGTCACCGCGCGGCAGATCGCCATGTACCTGTGCCGAGAGCTCACGGACCTGTCCCTGCCCAAGATCGGGGCGCAGTTCGGCAACCGGGACCACACGACCGTGATGCACGCCGACCGGAAGATCCGGGCGTTGATGGCGGAGCGGCGGTCGATCTACAACCAGGTGACGGAGCTGACCAACCGCATCAAGAACGGCTAGTTCCACGGCGTTCAGGGCGCCCTCGGGAGAGATCCCGGGGGCGCCTTCTGGCGTTCTGGGGTGGTTCGGCAGGGGGTCGCCGCGGGTCCGTCTGTGGTTGCTCGCGCAGTTCCCCGCGCCCCTTCGGGACGCTCCAGCGAGGTCCGCTGTTCGAATACCGCCCGGGTTACGGGCGTCCTCCACAGATTTGCCGACTTTCTTGCGTCCACACCCTGGGGACTGCGAAGTTGTCCCGAACGTCGTCCACAGGCCGGCCGGTGAAAATGCATCGGGCCAGCTCAGGGGCCTGTGGAATCGTGGACGACGGATCTCCACAGGCTGTGGACGAGGAAGGCATCCACAGCCTGTGTATGAAGTTGTCCACCGGTACCTCACAGGCTGAGGGGTGGTTGTCCCCAGCGATCCCCGGCTTCTCCACACGGCTGTCCACTGTTCGGCAACGTGACGCGCCTGCTCACCGTGTCGAGTGAAAGGCGTCACACAAAGCTGCCGGGTTGGCCTGTGGGAAAGGTGGGTAAAGCTGGGGACGGCGCTGGGGAGAAGTCGCCCCGGGCTGTGCACGGTGTGTGCAGAACTTTCTGTTCTCCACAGAGACACCTGGTTGTCCACCGGCTTAACCCACAGGGGCAGTGGACAAAATCTGGCCTCTGAGCTGGGAAAACGGGGTTATCCACGGTATCCACAGCCCCTACTACTACTTCCAACTAGAGAGAGCTGGGAATCCGTTTCGAAGAGGGCCCTGTGCACAACTCGCTCTTCGGCCTCTGACCGCGCCTCGTCACGACTTGACCTCGACGGGCACCAGCTGTCAGTGCGGTGCGTCAGACTGGTCCCCGGTGTTCTTCCCCTCCCCGGGGCTCACGACACCGAGTCAGACGACGAAGACGCAGCAGGGCGAGAAGCCCCGGCAACAGCAGGAGGCGGGCTTACGGTGAAGATCCGGGTGGAACGCGACGTACTCGCGGAGGCAGTGGCCTGGGCGGCACGCAGCCTCCCGGCCCGTCCGCCGGCGCCGGTCCTCGCCGGCCTGCTGCTGAAGGCCGAGGACGGCCAGCTGAGCCTGTCCAGCTTCGACTACGAGGTCTCCGCGCGGGTCAGCGTCGAGACCGAGGTCGAGGAGGAGGGCACGGTCCTGGTCTCGGGCCGGCTGCTCGCCGACATCTGCCGTGCCCTGCCCAACCGGCCGGTGGAGATTTCCACAGACGGTGTACGGGCCACGGTGGTCTGTGGATCGTCCCGGTTCACGCTGCACACCCTGCCGGTGGAGGAGTACCCCTCGCTGCCGCAGATGCCGAACGCGACGGGCACCGTCCCCGGCGAGGTCTTCGCCTCCGCCGTCTCCCAGGTGGCCATCGCGGCCGGGCGTGACGACACGCTGCCGGTGCTGACCGGTGTGCGGATCGAGATCGAGGGCGACACGGTCACCCTGGCCTCCACCGACCGCTACCGCTTCGCGGTCCGTGAGTTCCTGTGGAAGCCGGAGAACCCCGAGGCGTCCGCGGTGGCCCTGGTGCCCGCCAAGACGCTCCTGGACACCGCCAAGGCCCTTACGAGCGGCGACAGCGTGATCCTGGCGCTGTCCGGCTCGGGCGCCGGCGAGGGGCTCATCGGTTTCGAGGGCGCCGGCCGACGCACCACCACGCGGCTCCTCGAAGGCGACCTGCCGAAGTACCGCTCGCTGTTCCCGACCGAGTTCAACTCCGTGGCCGTGATCGAGACCGCCCCCTTCGTGGAGGCCGTCAAGCGTGTCGCGCTGGTGGCCGAGCGGAACACCCCGGTGCGGCTCAGCTTCGAGCAGGGCGTGCTGATCCTGGAGGCGGGTTCCAGCGACGACGCACAGGCTGTGGAAAGGGTGGACGCGCAGCTCGAGGGCGACGACGTCTCGATCGCCTTCAACCCGACCTTCCTGCTGGACGGTCTGAGCGCGATCGACTCGCCGGTGGCCCAGCTGTCGTTCACGACGTCCACGAAGCCCGCGTTGCTGAGCGGGAAGCCGGCGCTCGACGCGGAGGCGGACGAGGCGTACAAGTACCTGATCATGCCGGTGCGGCTGAGCGGCTGAGCAGCCGACGTTGTCCACAGCTGTGCACAGTGCCGCCGCCTTCCTGTGGGTGGCCGGCGCTGTGCCCGGGTGGGTTTCCCCAGGTGAGCGGCTGAGCCCACAACTGTGCACAAAGGGTCGCGATTAGGCTCGGGCGCGGCACGAAAGTGCCTCTCCTGCCACACCGCAACCTAAGGAACCAACTGATGGAGCTCGGTCTCGTCGGCCTCGGCAAGATGGGCGGCAACATGCGCGAGCGGATCCGCCGCGCGGGCCACACCGTCGTCGGATACGACCGCAACCCGGACCTCGCCGACGTCCACAGCCTGGAAGAGCTTGTGGGCAAGCTCAGCGGGCCTCGTGTGGTGTGGGTGATGGTCCCGGCCGGGGCGCCGACCCAGTCCACGATCGACGAGCTGGCCGAGCTGCTTGAGCCCGGTGACGTGGTCGTCGACGGCGGCAACTCCCGCTGGACGGACGACGAAAGGCACGCCGAGGAGCTGGCCGCCAAGGGCATCGGCTTCGTCGACTGCGGGGTCTCCGGCGGTGTCTGGGGCCTGGAGAACGGCTACGCGCTGATGTACGGCGGCGACGCCGAGCACGTCGAGAAGGTGCGGCCGGTCTTCGACGCGCTCAAGCCGAAGGGCGACTTCGGTGCGGTGCACGCCGGCAAGGTGGGCGCGGGCCACTTCGCGAAGATGGTCCACAACGGCATCGAGTACGCGATGATGCAGGCCTACGCTGAAGGCTGGGAGCTCCTGGAGAAGGTCGACTCCGTCACGGACGTGCGCGAGGTCTTCCGCTCCTGGCAGGAAGGGACGGTCATCCGTTCCTGGCTGCTCGACCTCGCGGTGAACGCCCTCGACGGGGACGAGCACCTGGACCAGCTGAAGGGTTATGCACAGGACTCCGGCGAGGGCCGGTGGACTGTGGAGGCCGCGATAGACAACGCGGTGCCGCTGCCCGCGATCACCGCCTCGCTGTTCGCGCGGTTCGCCTCCCGTCAGGAGGACTCGCCGCAGATGAAGATGATCGCCGCGCTGCGCAACCAGTTCGGCGGCCACGCCGTAGAGGCGAAGTAGAGACGAAGTAGCAGGTCACGGGGAGGTCGGCGAAACACCTATGCACGTCACGCATCTGTCGCTGGCCGACTTCCGCTCCTATGCCCGGGTCGAGGTCCCGCTCGATCCGGGCGTCACCGCCTTCGTCGGCCCCAACGGCCAGGGCAAGACCAATCTCGTCGAGGCCGTCGGCTATCTCGCCACCCTCGGCAGCCACCGGGTCGCCTCCGACGCTCCCCTGGTCCGGATGGGCGCCGAGCGGGCGGTCATCCGGGCGCAGGTCCGGCAGGGCGACCGGCAGCAGCTGGTCGAGCTGGAACTCAACCCGGGCCGGGCCAACCGTGCCCGTATCAACAGGTCCTCGCAGGTCAGGCCGCGGGATGTGCTGGGGATCGTACGGACGGTGCTGTTCGCGCCGGAGGATCTCGCGCTGGTGAAGGGCGACCCGGGTGAGCGGCGGCGCTTCCTGGACGAGTTGATCACGGCGCGGTCGCCGCGGATGGCCGGTGTGCGGTCCGACTACGAGCGTGTCCTCAAGCAGCGGAACACCCTGCTGAAGAGCGCGGCCCTCGCCCGGCGGCACGGTGGCCGTTCCATGGATCTGTCCACGCTGGACGTGTGGGACCAGCACCTCGCGCGGGCCGGTGCCGAGCTGCTCGCCCAGCGGCTCGACCTGATCGCCGCGCTCCAGCCGCTCGCCGACAAGGCGTACGAGCAGCTGGCGCCGGGTGGTGGCCCGGTCGCGCTGGAGTACCGGCCGTCGGCGCCGGGTGAGGCGCACACCCGTGAGGATCTGTACGCCCAGGTGATGGCGGCGCTGGCGGAGGCGCGCAAGCAGGAGATCGAGCGGGGTGTCACGCTGGTCGGTCCGCACCGCGACGACCTGGTCCTCAAGCTGGGGCAGCTGCCCGCCAAGGGCTATGCCTCGCACGGCGAGTCCTGGTCGTACGCGCTGGCGCTGCGCCTGGCGTCGTACGACCTGCTGCGGGCCGAGGGCAATGAGCCGGTGCTGGTGCTCGACGACGTGTTCGCCGAGCTGGACGCGCGGCGCCGGGAGCGGCTGGCGGAGCTGGTCGCGCCCGGGGAGCAGGTGCTGGTCACCGCTGCCGTGGACGACGATGTGCCGCACCTGCTGACCGGTGTGCGGTACGCGGTGGCGGACGGGGTGGTGGAGCGCGCATGAGCACCGACGGATCCGCGCCGAAGAAGGAACCCACCGGTGTCGACCTGGCGCGCGTGGCGCTCAGGGCGGCGAAGGAGGCGGCACGCGCGCGGGGTGACGCGGCGCAGCAGCGGAAGCAGGCGCGGCGCGGTGGTCTGCGTTCCGGCGCGCGCGCCGACGGTCGCGATCCCATGGCGCTGGGTTCGGCGATCAACCGGTTGATCACCGAGCGCGGCTGGGAGACGCCGGCCGCGGTGGGTGGGGTGATGGGCCGCTGGCCGCAGATCGTGGGTGAGGACCTCGCCAAGCACTGTGTGCCGCAGCGGTACGACGAGGACGAGCGGGTGCTGGTCGTCCAGTGCGATTCCACGGCCTGGGCGACCCAGTTGCGCCATCTCTCTCCCGCGCTGGTCGCACGCCTGAACGAGGACCTGGGGCATGGCACCGTACGGATGATCAAGGTGCTCAATCCCGGCGGTCCGCCCCGGCGCTACGGCCCGCTGCGCGCCCCCGGGAGCACCGGTCCCGGCGACACCTACGGGTGACTTGCGTCACGCCGTCAGCCGAGTGCGGAGCCTTCGTGCGGCCGCCTCGGCTGATCGTCGTACAACCGCACGCGGTTGCGAATCGCGACCTGACCCCGGAGTAGCCAAGGGTTGACAGCCGGAAGCGCTGAGTGCCTCCGTGAGCCTCTTGGAGCCCCCATCCGCATATCGGGAGTCGGCAGAGGCAGGTTCAGGGCGGCACATGCGGACTCAGGTACCGGCAAACCCCCATCACTGTCGGCGCTACCGGTAGACTGGAAGACAATCCCGCCCCGAACGTGGGGACCGTCCGGGAAAAGCTGAGCAACGCTGATCAAGGCTTACCAACGCAACATGCCGCAGCCGCTCCGGCAACCCGCCGACGAGCCCGGCTCGTGCTGTGCCAGAAAGGGCGCTTCGTGGCCGATTCCGGCAACCCCAACGAGAACATCCCGTCCACCGACGCCGGCGCGAACGGTGAGGTCACCGCCTCCTACGACGCCAGTGCCATCACCGTGCTCGAAGGGCTGGACGCGGTCCGCAAGCGACCCGGTATGTACATCGGTTCCACCGGTGAGCGCGGTCTCCACCACCTCGTGTACGAGGTGGTGGACAACTCCGTCGACGAGGCTCTGGCGGGCCATGCGGACACCATCGACGTGACGATCCTGGCCGACGGCGGCGTGCGTGTCGTCGACAACGGCCGTGGCATCCCCGTCGGCATCGTGGCGTCCGAGGGCAAGCCGGCCGTCGAGGTCGTGCTGACCGTGCTGCACGCGGGCGGCAAGTTCGGCGGTGGCGGCTACGCCGTCTCCGGCGGTCTGCACGGTGTGGGTGTCTCCGTCGTGAACGCCCTGTCGTCCAAGGTGTCGGTCGAGATCAAGACCGACGGTCACCGCTGGACGCAGGACTACAAGCTGGGCGTCCCGACGGCCCCGCTGGCGCAGCACGAGGAGACGGGCGAGACCGGCACCTCGGTCACGTTCTGGGCGGACCCGGACATCTTCGAGACCACCGAGTACTCCTTCGAGACGCTCTCGCGGCGCTTCCAGGAGATGGCCTTCCTCAACAAGGGCCTGACGATCCGGCTCACCGACGAGCGCGAGTCGGCGAAGGCCGTCGCCGGCGCCGACGAGGCGGGCGCGGACGAGAAGGCCGAGGACAAGACCGTCACGTACCACTACGAGGGCGGCATCGTCGACTTCGTGAAGTACCTCAACTCCCGCAAGGGCGACGTGGTGCACCCGACGGTGATCGATCTCGAGGCCGAGGACAAGGACAAGAGCCTGTCCCTCGAGGTCGCCATGCAGTGGAACAGCGGCTACAGCGAGGGCGTGTACTCGTTCGCCAACATCATCCACACGCATGAGGGCGGCACCCACGAGGAGGGCTTCCGTGCGGCGCTGACCTCGCTGATCAACAAGTACGCGCGTGACAAGAAGCTGCTGCGTGAGAAGGACGACAACCTCACCGGTGACGACATCCGCGAGGGTCTGACCGCGATCATCTCGGTCAAGCTGAGCGAGCCGCAGTTCGAGGGGCAGACGAAGACCAAGCTGGGCAACACGGAGGCCAAGACCTTCGTGCAGAAGGCGGTCTACGAGCACCTGAACGACTGGCTGGACCGCAACCCGGTCGAGGCGGCGGACATCATCCGCAAGGGCATCCAGGCGGCCACCGCGCGCGTGGCGGCCCGCAAGGCCCGGGATCTCACCAGGCGCAAGGGCCTCCTGGAGAGCGCGTCGCTGCCGGGCAAGCTCTCCGACTGCCAGTCGAACGACCCCACCAAGTGCGAGATCTTCATCGTCGAGGGTGACTCCGCCGGCGGTTCGGCCAAGTCCGGCCGGAACCCGCAGTACCAGGCGATCCTCCCGATCCGGGGCAAGATCCTCAACGTCGAGAAGGCGCGGATCGACAAGATCCTGCAGAACCAGGAGATCCAGGCGCTGATCTCCGCGTTCGGCACGGGTGTGCACGAGGACTTCGACATCGAGAAGCTCCGCTATCACAAGATCATCCTGATGGCGGACGCCGACGTCGACGGCCAGCACATCTCCACCCTGCTGCTGACCTTCCTGTTCCGCTTCATGCGGCCGCTGGTCGAGGCCGGGCACGTGTACCTCTCCCGTCCGCCGCTCTACAAGATCAAGTGGGGCCGGGACGACGTCGAGTACGCGTACTCGGACCGCGAGCGCGACGCGCTCCTGGAGATGGGGCGGCAGCGCGGCAAGCGGGTCCGCGAGGACTCGATCCAGCGCTTCAAGGGTCTCGGCGAGATGAACGCCGAAGAGCTGCGCATCACCACGATGGACCAGGAGCACCGGGTCCTCGGCCAGGTCACCCTGGACGACGCCGCCCAGGCCGACGACCTGTTCTCCGTCCTGATGGGCGAGGACGTCGAGGCCCGCCGCGCGTTCATCCAGCGCAACGCCAAGGACGTCCGCTTCCTCGACATCTGAGTCGGTCTCAGCTGACCGCACCAGGAAGGATCTTGACCAGCTATGACCGACGAGAACACTCCCGTCACCCCTGAAGAGGGCGGCGAGCTCGCGATGCGTGTCGAGCCCGTCGGGCTCGAGACGGAGATGCAGCGTTCGTACCTGGACTACGCGATGTCCGTCATCGTGTCCCGTGCGCTGCCCGACGTCCGCGACGGCCTCAAGCCCGTGCACCGCCGCGTCCTGTACGCGATGTACGACGGCGGCTACCGTCCCGAGCGCGGCTTCTACAAGTGCGCCCGTGTCGTCGGCGACGTCATGGGCAACTACCACCCGCACGGCGACTCCTCCATCTACGACGCCCTGGTGCGCCTCGCCCAGCCGTGGTCGATGCGGATGCCGCTGGTGGACTCCAACGGCAACTTCGGCTCCCCGGGCAACGACCCGGCGGCCGCGATGCGGTACACCGAGTGCAAGCTCGCCCCGCTGTCGATGGAGATGGTCCGCGACATCGACGAGGAGACCGTCGACTTCACGGACAACTACGACGGCCGCTCCCAGGAGCCGACCGTCCTGCCCGCCCGCTTCCCGAACCTGCTGATCAACGGCTCCGCCGGTATCGCGGTCGGGATGGCGACCAACATCCCGCCGCACAACCTGCGCGAGGTCGCGGCCGGCGCCCAGTGGTACCTGGAGAACCCGGAGGCCTCGCACGAGGAGCTCCTGGACGCGCTGATCGAGCGGATCAAGGGCCCCGACTTCCCGACCGGTGCGCTGGTCGTCGGCCGCAAGGGCATCGAGGAGGCCTACCGCACGGGCCGCGGCTCGATCACCATGCGCGCGGTCGTCGAGGTCGAGGAGATCCAGAACCGCCAGTGCCTGGTGGTCACGGAGCTGCCGTACCAGACCAACCCCGACAACCTCGCGCAGAAGATCGCCGACCTGGTGAAGGACGGCAAGGTCGGCGGCATCGCGGACGTCCGCGACGAGACCTCCTCCCGGACCGGCCAGCGTCTGGTCATCGTGCTGAAGCGGGACGCGGTCGCCAAGGTCGTCCTGAACAACCTCTACAAGCACACCGATCTGCAGTCGAACTTCGGCGCCAACATGCTGGCGCTGGTCGACGGTGTGCCGCGCACGCTCTCCCTGGACGCGTTCATCCGGCACTGGGTGACGCACCAGATCGAGGTCATCGTCCGCCGTACGCGCTTCCGGCTGCGCAAGGCCGAGGAGCGGGCGCACATCCTGCGCGGTCTGCTGAAGGCGCTGGACGCGATCGACGAGGTCATCGCGCTGATCCGGGCCAGTGACACGGTCGAGATCGCGCGTACGGGCCTGATGGGGCTCCTGGAGATCGACGAGATCCAGGCCAACGCCATCCTGGAGATGCAGCTGCGCCGGCTGGCCGCCCTGGAGCGCCAGAAGATCATCCAGGAGCACGACGAGCTCCAGGCGAAGATCACCGAGTACAACGCGATCCTGGCCTCGCCGGTCCGCCAGCGCGGCATCGTCAGCGAGGAGCTGGCCGCGATCGTCGATAAGTACGGCGACGACCGCAAGACCATGCTGGTGCCCTACGACGGTGACATGTCCATCGAGGACCTGATCGCCGAGGAGGACATCGTCGTCACGGTCACGCGCGGCGGGTACGTCAAGCGGACCAAGACGGACGACTACCGGGCGCAGAAGCGCGGCGGCAAGGGCGTACGCGGTGCGAAGCTGAAGGAAGACGACATCGTCGACCACTTCTTCGTCTCGACCACGCACCACTGGCTGCTGTTCTTCACCAACAAGGGCCGGGTGTACCGGGCGAAGGCTTACGAGCTGCCGGACGCCGGGCGGGACGCGCGTGGTCAGCACGTGGCGAACCTGCTGGCCTTCCAGCCGGACGAGGCGATCGCCGAGATCCTCGCCATCCGCGACTACAACGCGGCGCCCTACCTGGTGCTCGCCACCAAGGCCGGTCTGGTCAAGAAGACGCCTCTGAAGGATTACGATTCGCCCCGTTCCGGCGGTGTCATCGCGATCAACCTGCGGGAGCGCGAGGACGGTTCCGACGACGAACTGATCGGAGCCGAACTGGTCTCGGCGGACGACGATCTGCTTCTGATCAGCAAGAAGGCACAGTCGATCAGGTTCACTGCCTCCGACGACACTCTGCGCCCCATGGGCCGTGCCACCTCGGGTGTCAAGGGCATGAGTTTCCGCGAGAGCGATGAACTTCTGTCGATGAATGTTGTTCGACCCGGTACGTTCGTGTTCACTGCCACCGACGGGGGGTACGCGAAGCGGACCCGTGTCGACGAGTACCGCGTCCAGGGGCGCGGCGGCCTCGGCATCAAGGCCGCCAAGATCGTGGAGGACCGCGGTTCGCTCGTCGGCGCGTTGATCGTCGAGGAGAACGACGAGATCCTCGCCATCAGCCTGTCCGGCGGTGTGATTCGTACGCGAGTCAGCGGGGTCAGGGAGACGGGCCGTGACACCATGGGCGTCCAACTGATCAACCTGGGCAAGCGCGATGCCGTGGTCGGCATCGCACGTAACGCCGAGGCCGGCAGCGAGGCGGAGGAAGTCGACGGTGAGGACACCGTCGACGAGACCGCCGAGATCGCCGACGGTGTCGAGACCAGCGGTACGGACGAGGGCGAGGCGCCCTCGGTCGAGTAGCACGAGGAGAGAGTCATCGTGAGCGGAGCCACGGGCGCCGGATCGGCCGGTACCTCGACGGGTACGGATGCGGACGGCGGCGGCCGTGGCTCCGCCGCGTCCGGCGGGGCCACCGAGGGCGGTGCGCAGCCGATGGATACGCACACCACCCAGCTGAAGGCGGTCAAGGCGTCCGCGAAGGCGTCCGCGCCGGATGTGCAGGGAACCCAGGGGGGAACCGTGACCGATACTCGAGGCCAGGCCGCGGCGGGCGCTCAGCCGGCGTCCGCGCAGCAGCCGAACGCCTCCCCGCTGCCCGGGGAACGGCGCTCGGAGCAGCCTGCCGGGCCCTACCACCCGCCGCAGGCCTACCCGGCGACGCAGGCCGCGCAGGCCTCCGCGGGGACTCCTGCGGGGGCGGTACGACGGCCCCGGACCGGCGCCGGGGCACGCACCGCGCCGCGCACCCGCAAGGCCCGGCTGCGGGTCGCCAAGGCCGATCCGTGGTCGGTGATGAAGGTCAGCTTCCTGCTCTCCATCGCGCTGGGCATCTGCTCGATCGTGGCGTCGGCGGTGCTGTGGATGGTCCTGGACGCGATGGGCGTGTTCTCGACGGTCGGCGGCACGATCTCGGAGGCGACCGGTTCGAACGAGTCGAACGGCTTCGACCTCCAGTCGTTCCTGTCCCTCCCGCACGTCCTGATGTTCGCGGCGATCATCGCGGTCATCGACGTCGTCCTCGCGACGGCGCTGGCGACCCTCGGCGCGTTCATCTACAACCTGTCCGCGGGCTTCGTCGGCGGCATCGAGCTGACCTTGGCCGAGGACGAGTAACCAGAGTTCAAACCTCTGCTGACGGTCCCCCGACAACCGATTTTGGGACTGCCCCGGTCGTGCGCTAATCTTCAGGAGTCAGCGCGCGGGACACACACCGCAGAGCGCGGCGGGGCTATAGCTCAGTTGGTTAGAGCGCATCCCTGATAAGGATGAGGCCACAGGTTCAAATCCTGTTAGCCCCACCAGCACGAAGACCCCCGGTCCGGATGGATCGGGGGTCTTTGGCATTGGCGGGTGCTCACGGCCGGCGGCCGGGGCGTTTCGTGTCCGGCTCCGGGTACGGAAAGGCCCGATCGCTGGCGACGGGGGATGCACCAGCGACCGGGCTGCGGCCAGCCTAACAAGGTGGCCTGTGCGGCGGGGGTCAACTTCTCGGCCGTCGTGAGCAGTTGTGATCGGGATCACTCAAAGGCCGTCATCTGGAGGGCCGGTTCAGTCGTCGCAGGGCGGGTCGTAGGCGAGGCGGGGGAGGTACTCCTGCCACTTCGCCTCGGTCAGGACGTTCCGGGTGGCCGAGCAGATACGGCTGACCGCATGGTCGACGTCCAGGCTCCACAGCCGGACCGTGCCGGCGCCGCTGGAGACGCCCAGCATGTTGCTCTTCGGGCTGAAGGACAGGAAGTTACCCGTCTTGGCGTTCGGGCTCATCGACTGGCCGATGGGGTGGGCGGAGGACGGGGACGAGACGTTCCAGAGGCGGACCGTGTTGTCGTTGCCGCCGCTGGCCAGGGTCCTGCCGTTCCGGCTGAAGGTCAGGGACACCACCGCCTCCGTGTGGCCGGTGAGGGCCGAGCCCAGCCGGGTGGCACGGGCCGGCTCGGAGACGTTCCAGAGGCGGACCGTGTCGTCGTCGCTGCCGCTGGCCAGGGTCGCGCCGTCGGGACTGTAGGCGAGGGTGTTGATGGGGCCCAGATGGCCCGTGAGGGGGCCGCCCAGGGCCTTGGCGCGGGCCCGGTCCGAGACGTCCCAGAGCCGGACCGTGCCGTCCGCGCTGCCGCTGGCCAGGGTCCTGCCGTCGGGGCTGAAGACCAGCGCGTTGACATAGCCGGTGTGGCCCCTGAGGGGCTCGCCGAGCCGTCTGGGGTGGGCCGGGTCCGTGATGTCCAGGAGCTGGACCGTGCGGTCGTCGTAGTCGGCGGCCACGGTGCGCCCGTCCGGGCTCAGTGCCAGTGCCTCGGCGCCCGCGTACCGGGTGTTCAGCCGGACGGGCGCACCGTACTGACTGGGGTGCGCGGGGTCGGAGACGTTCCACAGCTGCACCCAGTTGACGTCGTTCTCGCCGGTCATGATGACGAGGGTGCGGCCGTCGCGGGTGAACACCATCGAGCGCAGGTCCCGCCGCCCGGTCCTGAACGGCTCGCCGAGCGCCGTCGGCCGGGCCGGATCCGTGATGTTCCACAGCCGCATCCGGCTGTCACCGCCCCCGGTGGCCAGAACGCGGCCGTCCGGGCTGAACGCCCCCGCCTCGCCGATCATGTCCGCCCCCGGGATCGACCACAGCCGCACCTTGCCGTCACCGCTGCCGGTGGCGAGGGTGTGGCTGTCGGGGCTCCAGCCGACGGCGTACATCTCCCCGCTGCTGCCCGCGAGCGGCTCGCCCACCTGGGAGGGGAAGGCCGGGTTGCCGACGTTCCACACACTGGCCGTGGAGTCCGCGCTGCCCGCGGCGAGCATCGAGCCGTCGGGGCTGAAGGCCACCGACCAGACGGGCCCGGTGTGCCCGGTGAGCGGTCCGCCCAGGGCCGTGGCGTGCGCCCGGTCGGTGACGTCCCACAGCCGTATGGTGTCGTCCTTGCTGCCGCTCGCGAGGGTGTGGCCGTCCGGGCTGAAGGCCACGGAGTGCACGGTCCCGGTGTGCCCGGTCAGCGGGGCCCCGACAGGCTCGGGGCGCCGGGGATCGGAGATGTCGTACAGGAGGATCGAGTTGTCGTCGCTGCCGGCCGCGAGGGTGCGGCCGTCGGGGCTGAAGGCGAGGGAACGGACGGCTTCGGTGTGACCGGTCAGGGCGCCGATCGACGTGGGGTGGCGCAGGTTGTGCACGTCCCACAGGCGGACGGTGTGGTCCTCGTCGGCGGTGGCCAGGGTGTGGCCGTCGGGGCTGAAGGCGACCAGGTAGATCGTGCCGTCGTGACCGCTCAGCGGGGTGCCCAGGGACGCCGGGTGTTTCGGGTCGGAGACGTTCCACAGGCGTACGGTGCCGTCGTCGCCGGCGCTGGCGAGGGTCCTGCCGTCCGGGCTGAAGACCGCGCTGGAGACCCAGCTCGTGTGGCCCAGCAACGGCTTGCCCAGCGCCTTGGGGCGGGTCGGGTCGCTCACGTCCCACAGGCGGACCGTGCGGTCATAGGCGGCGGTGGCCAGCGTCTTGCCGTCGGGGCTGAAGGTGGTGAGGTAGACGGCGCCGGTGTGGCCGAGCAGCGGGGTGGCCAGCGGCGCGTTGACGATCGATATCAGGCGGTTGTTGGCGCCCTCGTCGTCCGGGCGCAGACCGTGTGCGACCAGGTCCAGCTGGGCGGAGAGCGCCGGGTCCGAGTACTGGAACCGGTCGGCCTCCGCGATCACCTGCTCGAACATCGCGTCGTCCCGCTGCTGCCGGGCGATCACAGCGGCGCCGGCGGCCAGCACCGCCAGCACGACCAGCGCCGACACGGCGGCCCTGCTGATCCACACCGTGCGCCGGCGCAGCCGTACCGAGGCCGCCAGGAACTCCACCGCACTGCGGGTCAGGAAGGTGTCACCGGCCGACTTCGCCCAGATGTGGGCCTGCTCCAGCCGCGAACCCCGGTACAGCAGTGCGGAGTCGTGGCCGGACTCGTCCCAGGACCGGCCGTCCTCCTCCAGGCGCTGGCGCAGCAGATTGCCGTTGCGGTCCTCGTCGAGCCACTCGCGCAGCCGGGGCCAGGCGTGCAGCAGCGCCTCGTGGGTGATCTCCACGGTGTCCGCGTCGAGGGTCACCAGGCGGGCCTGGACCAGTGCTTCGAGTGACTCCTCCGTCTTGTTCGGGTCGGTGGACTCGGCGGCCAGCTGGCGCCGGGTGCCGCGCCTGCGGGTTGCCTGGGTGTCCTCGCCGAGGCGGACCAGGCGGAGCAGCAGCAGCCGGGCGGCGGTGCGGGCGGCCGGGTCCAGGCTGGACCAGGCACGCTCGGCGGTCGCGGCGACAGCGCCCTGGATACCGCCGGCCGCCCGGTAGCCGGCCAGTGTCAGGCGGCCCCCCTTGCGGCGCTGCCAGGTGGCGAGCAGAGCGTGCGAGAGCAGTGGGAGGACGCCGGCGTCATGGGCGCCACGCGGGCCGTCGGCGCTCACCTCGCGGACGATCAGCTCGGCGAGGCCGGGCTCCAGTTCCAGGCCCACCGCCTTGGCAGGTGCGGTCACGGCGTCGCGCAGCTCGGCGGTGGTCAGCGGGCCGAGCACCATGTGCCGGTGCTGGAGCGCGTCGGCCAGCTCGGGATAGCCCAGGCACTGCTCGTAGAAGTCGGCCCGGATGCCGAGGACGACCAGGGCAGGGGCCGGTTCGCCGGGGGCCGCGGGGGTACTGGCCGCGTGCAGGAGCTGGACGAAGGTCCGCCGGTCCGCCTCGTCGGCGCACAGGGTGAAGGTCTCCTCGAACTGGTCCACGATCACGACCGGACGTGCCGTATCGGGTCCCGAGGGACATGTTTCACGTGAAACATCCTCGGCCTCGCGCCCGGCCCAGGCCATGATCGCTTCCCGTGCGGCCTCCGGATCGTCCAGGTCTGTCAGATCGGCCAGCTCCGGTATGCGGCGGGTCAGCTCCTTGACAGGGTCCGCTCCCGGGACCAGCTGGAGGACCTCGTGCGGGCGGTCCTCCTCGTCGGCCAGGGCGCCGTTCTGGAGAGCGGTGACCAGGCCGGCGTTCAGCAGCGAGGACTTGCCCGCCCCCGAGGCGCCGACCAGCATGACCAGACCGCCGCCCGCCTCCGCCGACCGGAGCTGGGCGACCAGGGCGTCGGTGCTGCGCTCCCGGCCGAAGAACCAGCGGGCGTCCTCACGGCGGTAGGAGGCCAGGCCCCGGTACGGGCAGAATCTGTCGACCGGCGGTGCCGCCTCCGTCTCCTCCGCCGTCTCCGGCACGAGCAACTCGCCGACCGGATCGGCCACGGCCCGCTCCCACAGCTTCTGCCACTGGGACAGGTCGTACAGTCCGGATGAGACCGGCGCCGGCTGGGAGCGCCGGGCCTGCGGGATGAGGACCTGGAGTACGGCGGAGAGCGCGGCGAACTGCGCGGGCACGTTCTTCGCCCGCCGCCAGTCGCTGATCCGCTGGGCGGAGACCCGCACGGGCCGGCCCCGCTCGTCGACGCGGTGCAGTCGGTCGACCGCCTCGGCGACGCGTTTGAGCGGAGGATTGCCGGCCTCCTTGTACAGCAACGCGAGACGTTCCGCGAAGGCTGTGCGTGCCCCTGCGTCGGGACCCAAGGCTCTCCACCCCTTACTTCCCCCGCTGCTGGACATCCGGACCGGAAAACTCACTTTATATGGCTGACCTGCGGCGAAGCCCTGGACCGGACGTCATGGCCTCCTCAGATGTGCACCTTGACTGGCAGGATTTCGCCGCAGTAAGGCGGTGGTCGGGCGTCGCCCGGCAGGCCGACCAGCTCAGCGTCCGCAGAGACAGTGCACGGCACCGCATGTTCTCGGTCAGGTTCCACCGGTGATTACCCGCCGGAGTGGCGCGACGACAGCAGCTGCTCTCTCCGACTGGGCGGGCCCTGCGGGGCCTGAGGTCACCCGCGCCGTTCGGCACCGGTCCCCACGTGGGGAGGGACCGGTGCCGAACGGCACGGGGGCACCGTTCACGGTGGGGCACCGCGGCACCTGGTGCGATGCGCCTGCGCGCCCTGAGCGCCGTATCGCCGAGGGTCGCTGCGCGCCTGCGTGAGGCGCCTGCGCGCCCTCAGCGCCGTATCCAGCCCGCCGTACGCGCCGCCTCGACCGCCTGTTCCTCCGCGTCGTCGGCCGCCGTGTTCAGGGCCGTGTCCTGGCCCGCCGCAGTACCGCCTGCCGCGACCGCGGCCGCCCTGGACGCGGTGAGGGCGGCGCTCAGGGCCGCTGCCGCCTCGGGGCGGTCGTCCAGGGACCCGGCCACCTGTGCGGCCAGCGCCGCGGTGGCGGCGGCGTTGCGGGCGCAGCGGGCGTCCGCCGCCGGGTCGGGTGCGGTGTCCGCCAGGGCGGTGAGGGACTGGGCCGACAGCCGGAGCGCGTTCGCGGCCCGGCCGACCGGGCTCGTCGGCACGGTCTGCGCCGCGTCGGGGTCGACCCCCGCGTGGCGGCAGGCGGCCAGTGCACGCGCGTACGCACGGTGCGCACGCGCGGAATGCAGCTTCCTGAGCAACTCCGCCGAGGGAACGGTCATCTTCGCCTCCTTGCTGCCGGGCGCGGGCAGGGTGCCACGGCGGTCGTGAAGAGGCCATAGGTGTGGCGGGGGCTTCGCCGGGAGGGCCGCCGCCGTGTGTGCCGTCGGGGCGGTCGGTTGGGTGCGGCTTCGTCGTGGCTGGTCGCGCAGTTCCCCGCGCCCCTATGGGCCGCTTGCGGATCGCTCTTCTTGAGAGGTCGGGCGCTTTGTCGAGGGCGTCGTGGTCGTCGGTTGGGTGCGGCTTCGTGGTGGCTGGTCGCGCAGTTCCTCGCGCCCCTTTGGGGCGCTTGCGAATCGCCCTTCTCGAGAGGCTGGGGGGCGTGACGTCGTGGCCCTGGGTTGGTTGTGTGTGGTGGCCCGCGCCCCTATTAGGTGAACAGGCTCAGGGTCGAGTCCAGGGACCAGGTCTGCCAGGAGATTGCGAAGAGGCCGACTGCGGAGATCAGGGCCATCATCAGGTTCTGCCCCTGCTCCGCCCAGTCGTGGATCATGAGGGTCAGGTAGATCAGGTTGAGCAGGAACCCGGCCACCAGGGCGATCGGTGTGAGGAAGCCGAAGACCAGGCCGAGGCCGAGGGCCAGCTCCGCGTACGCCACCACGTAGGCCATCAGCCGGGGACGTGGCGCCACGACGACGTCGAAGCCCCGCCGGACCACCGGCCAGCGGTGCTTCTCCGCGACACCGGCCGCCCAGCCGATGCCCCCGCCGCCGAACCACTGCTTCTTGTCCTTGTGCCGCCAGCTCTCCAGCCACCACAGACCGAGCCCGATGCGGAGCACCGCGAACCACTCGGCACCGCTCAGCAACGCTGATCGCATCCCGCACCCTCCCCGGATCCGTCCACTCATCTGACGATCCGTCAGTTCAGCGGAATGCGGCGCGGGCCGCAAGAGGTCCGGCGGCTCTTGCTGGCACCGGCTCCTGGGCCTAGCCTGAGTGCCGAACCGAAATCTGATGGACCGTCAGCTAATCGGGCATCCAAGCAGGCAGCAGGGGGTAGGCATGGCAGAGAACGCGACCGGCACCCAGGATCTGCCCAGGGTCGTCAGCGTGGACGACCACGTGATCGAGCCCGCGCACCTCTTCGAGAGGTGGCTGCCGGGCAAGTACCGCGACAAGGGCCCCAAGCCCTTCACGGCCGGCATCGGCGAACTCGCCTACGTCGGCGGCAAGTACCGCTTCACCACCGACCCCGAGGGCCAGATCACCGACTGGTGGGAGTACGAGGGCCTGCTCTTCCCGTACAAGCGGATCATCGCGGCCGTCGGCTTCTCCCGGGACGAGATGACCCTCGACGGCATCACCCGGGAGCAGATGCGGCGCGGTTGCTGGGATCCCAAGGCCCGCCTGGACGACATGGACATGAACCATGTGGAGGCCTCCCTCTGCTTCCCCACCTTCCCCCGCTTCTGCGGGCAGACCTTCGCCGAGGCCGAAGACAAGGAGGTCGCGCTGGCCTGTGTCCGCGCCTACAACGACTGGATGGTCGAGGAGTGGTGCGGCGACAGCGGCGGCCGGCTGATCCCGCTGTGCCTGATCCCGCTGTGGGACATCGACCTGGCCGTCGCCGAGATCCGGCGCAACGCCGAGCGGGGCGTCCGGGCGGTCACCTTCAGCGAGATCCCCACCTATCTGGGCCTGCCGTCCATCCACTCCGGCTACTGGGACCCGTTCTTCGCGGTCTGCGAGGAGACCGGGACGGTCGTCAACATGCACATCGGCAGCAGCTCGCAGATGCCCGCCGCCTCCCCCGACGCCCCGCCCGCCGTGCAGGCCTCGCTCAGCTTCAACAACGCCATGGCCTCGATGATGGACTTCCTCTTCTCCGGGGTCCTGGTGCGGTTCCCCCGGCTCAAACTGGCCTACAGCGAGGGCCAGATGGGCTGGATCCCGTACGCCCTGGAGCGCGCCGACGACGTCTGGGAGGAGCACCGCGCCTGGGGCGGGGTCAAGGACCTGGTTCCGGAGCCCCCGTCGACGTACTACTACCGGCAGATCTTCTGCTGCTTCTTCCGTGACCGGCACGGCATCGAGGCGATCGAGCGGGTCGGCGTGGACAACGCGACCTTCGAGACGGACTACCCGCACGTCGATTCGACCTGGCCGGATACCAAGCGGGTCGCTCAGGAACACGTGGGCGGGCTGGCGCCGGAGGTGGCCTACAAGCTGCTGCGTGGGAACGCGATCCGGATGCTGGAGCTGCCCTTCACGTAACCCGGTTCGGCGGGGCGTCCGGTGGGCAGGGGACCTCCCATGAAGGTCTCCGTCGACGCCGATGTCTGTTATGGGTCGGGTGAGTGTGCCTTCCGGGCACCCGCCGTGTTCGGCTTCGAGGACGGGTACGGTTTCGTCCTGCCCGGACGGGAGGAGTCCGGGGACGACGAACTGATCCGGGACATCGCCGAACGCTGCCCGTCCCAGGCGATCCGGATCAACGGCAAAAGGGTCACTGACTAGCGGATGAGCAGCACCGGCACGGAACCCACCGAACTCAGCGGACCCACCGAACTCGGCGGACTCACCGGACTCGGCGGACTCACCGAACTCCTGGCCACCCTCGGCCGCGGCTATGTCCGGGACTTCCCGGGTCCCTGGGGCAAGGCCCTCGCCGCCCGCGCGCTCAACCCCTACCTGCGCGACCATCCGCGCCGACGGGTCGTCGAGACGCGCTCCGGCGCCCGGTTCGCGGTCGACACCCAGGACCTCATCCAGCGCTACCTCTACCTCTTCGGGGTGTGGGAGCCGCACATGACCCGCTGGCTGCGCGGCCGGCTGGCACCGGGGGACTGCTTCGTCGACGTCGGCGCCAACATCGGCGTCTTCAGCGTCCTCGCCTCCCAGCTGGTCGGGGACCGGGGCCGGGTCGTGGCCGTCGAGGCCTCCCCCGTCTTCCACCGCCGCCTCGAACAGCAGGGTGCGCTCAACGGCTGCCGGAACATCCGGGCGGTCAACGCCGCCGTCTCCGATGCCCACCGCACCCTGACCTTCGTGCTCGCCAGCTCCCGCAACATGGGCGCCAACAGCATCGTCCCGTGGGACGGCCCGGCCGAGTCGAGCTTCGACATCGAGGCCGTGCCGCTGCCCGAGCTGCTGCGGCCGGAGGAGATCGAGACCGCGCGGGTCATCAAGATCGACGTGGAGGGCGCCGAGGGCGCGGTGGTGCGCGGGCTCGCCCCGCTGCTGGAGAAGCTGCGCCCGGACGCCGAGATCACCGTCGAGGTCACCCCCGACCGCATGGCCCAGCTCGGCGACTCGGCGGACGACCTGCTGCGCACCATGACCGACGCCGGCTACCACGTCTACCGGCTCGCCAACAGCTACGCGGCCGACAGCTATCCCCGGGCGCTGTACGGCGAGCCGGTGGCCCCGGTCCGCTGGGACGGACCGGTGACCGAGGAGAGCGACCTGGTGTTCTCACGGACCGACGCGGCGACGCTCTAGCCGGCCGGCGGCCGTGCACGCGCGCCGCCTGTGAGCCGGGGGCTGGACGGCGTGCGCTTGTGAGCCGAGGGCCGGACACGCGCGTCTTCCACTCGGCAGCCGCACGCGTGCGCCTTCCGGTCGGCCGCCGGACGCATGTGCCCTCCAGCCAGCCTGGTCGGCCTGGTCGTCCCTCGGACGCATGTGCCCTAGTCGGCCGCCGTCGCCGGGTACCGCCAGCCGAACTCCGTCAGTGCCCGTGCCCGGGCCGCGACGACCGCCATCCGGGCCTGCCGTTCGGCCGGGTCGGTGTGGGCGGGCCGGCCGGTGACCTGGCCCTCCCACTTGCGGTAGAGCAGCCCGGCCTCCGCCGTGAACCAGCCCCGGCTCACCGCGTTCAGCGCGAGCAGCAGCCCGGTGTCCTCGGAGGCCGGCAGCGCCATCCAGCCGCCCAGGGCGAGCAGCAGCTCACGGCGGACGAAGAGGCTCGCCGGGTGGACCTGGGCGAGGAAGCCGTTCGCCGTCCAGAAGTCGAGCACGGCTCCGCGCTCGATCGGCCCCTCCTCCGGGTCACCGGGGAAACCGGCCGTGGAGCCGTCGGGCAGCAGATCGAGGACGCGGGAGGTGGCCCAGCCGACCGCCGGACGGGCCTCGAGAACGGCCAGATCGCGGGCCAGCGCGCCCGGCGTGAGCTGGTCGTCGGCGTCGAGGATCCTGACGTACGGCCCCTCGGCCCGTGCCAGCGCGATGGTGCGGGCGACCCCGGGACCACCGGTGCGGCCCTGCCGGAACGACACCCGGGCGTCGTCGGGGACGTACGGGCGGACCTCGTCGCCATAGCCGTCCTCCTGGATCAGCCACTGCCACTCCCAGCCGTCCGGCAGCCGCTGCTCGCACAGCGACTTGTACGCCTCCAGCAGGAAACGGGCCGACGGTGCATGGACCGCGGTGACGACGGTGACGACGGCGGCGCACCGGCTCACGGCGACGCTCACCACCTTTCCAGGTGCGTGGTGAAGAGCAGTTCCGTGCGGTCGCCCGGAAGCGTGACGACGGAGATGTCCACGATGCGGTCGTGGATGTCGTACGACGTCTTGTGCAGCAGGATCACCGAGGTGCCGGCCGGCAGGTCCAGCTCCCGGGCCTCCTCGGGCGTCGGCGGCCGGGCAGTGAAGCGTTCCTCGACGCGGGCGACCTCGATGCCGATGGTGTGCAGCTGGTTCTGGGTGCCGCCCGGCCAAGGCTCCCTGGTCTCGTCCAGGAGCGCCGGGTTCGCCGCGATCATGTTCCGGACGAGATAGGAGCTCACCAGGCTGAAGGGGGCCGACTCGGCCGCGTACCGGGTCCGGTAGGTGCGTTCCAGGAGCACGGTGCCCTCCGGTACCCCGAACGCGTCGGCGAGGTCGCTGGGCGCGATCAGCTCGCGGTACCGGGCGAAGAAGACCAGGTCGTCGAGGGCCAGCCCGGTCTCGTGCTCGGTCGCGCCCGTCGCGGCCCGGATGGCCTCCGGCATCCTGGCGCGGTCCTTCTCCCACTGGTGCCGGGTGTTGTCACGGATCGCGCGGGTGCGGGGCCGGCGCACGAAGGTGCCGGTGCCGTGCCGCTTGTCGATCAGACCCTCCGCGCTCAGCAGCCGCAGCGCGTTCTGGATCGTGGGCACGCTCCGGCCGTGGTGCCGGGCCAGCTCCGCCTCGGAAGGCAGCCGCGCACCGGGCTTGAGCTCGCCGTTCCTGATGGAGCGGCGGAGGTCGTCGGCGATCTCCTCGTACGCCTTGGGCACTGCTTCAGCCTACGACTCCTCAAGAGGAGTTGAAGAGTCGAGTGCCCCGCCGACCGGGCACCCACCGACGAGACCCCACCGACGAGCCCGGACATGCGAAGACCCGCGACCGGTTCCCGGTCGCGGGTCTTTTCGCAGTAGGCGCTGGTACGTACGCAAGTCGCCCTTGCGCCGTTGCGTCTGAGCCGTCTGGGGAGGATCAGCAGTCGAGGGGCGCCGCGGGAGGCTCGGCCGGATTCTCCTCCGACTCGGTCGTGTCCAGAGGCCGCTGGCGGCAGCCGGGGGTCTTGCCGTGGGCCTCGGCCCGGATGCGCTGCTTCATCGTGGGGGGCAGGGACCTGGCCTGGGACCAGAGCCAGTGGGTCTGTGCCGGGATCATCACCCGGCCGGCCGGGCTGTGGTCGTCGCCGGGATTGCTGTTGCGGGGGGTCTCGGTCTGCGGTACCGCGGTGGCGGTGGCGGCGGAGACGAGTCCGAGCGCCGTGCACAGCGCGAGGAAGGCGGTGACGAAGGCGGTCCACAACTTCATGACCTTGGCGTTCCGGGCCATGGCCCCTCACTTTCGGGTTGGGCGATTTGCGTACTTTCCTCATGATGTGTATGGGGATCGCGAAGTGGGGGACGTCGACCTGTGGCGCGGCGATGTTCCGATGAACACCACCCGGACGGACGCGTGAGGACCGAAAAATCAGAAGAAAGGTCCCTGAAGGGGTGTAAGGGGGGCAAAGTAACCGTCCGTGGAGGTGTGATCACCCTCCGATCGGAACGGCCCGGCCTTCCGCAACTCCTCGTGCAACACCTTGTGGTGGGCCGGAGTTGGGGCCGGATGCCAGGTCACCGATCGATATCGGTCGGTGTGTATAGTCGGGCGGCAGAGGTCCCCTACGTCAAGGAAGAGACGAGGTCGCGCGGTGAAGAAGCTTCTCCTGGTCGCACTGGCCGCCATCGGCGGGCTCCTCGTGTACCGCCAGATCCAGGCGGATCGCGCCGAGCAGGATCTGTGGACGGAGGCGACTGACTCCGTGCCCACGGGTTCGTGAGTACCGACAACGAACGACACTGAGACCCCGGCCGCCTCGCGGTCGGGGTTTTGCGTTGTCCGGGGGTTGTTCGGGGGGTGTCCGCGGGCGTCCGGGGGCGTCCGGGGGGTGCGCGAGACGGTTTGTGCGGGGCGGATTGTGCGAGCCGGTTTGTGCGGGGCGGGCGTTTCGTTTCGGACGGTCGTACAGATTGCCGGGTGGCGCGGGGGCGCGAGCGGCAGTATGGGGCCGGTCCGGGACTTCGACGGCTGACGAGCGACGGCTGGGGGCGCGTGTGACACGGCGGTGGCGTACGGCGGCGGGATGGCGGGGCATCGGCATGGCGGCCGCCCTCGCCCTGACAGCCCTGCTGACGGCACTGCTGCCGGCCTCTCCGGTTGCGGCGGACGGCGGCAGCGGCTATGCCTTCGCCCCGGGCGCCCGCACGATCACCGGAGCGACGGGCACCGCGGCCGCCGTACCGCTGGAGCCCGGTACGACCTACCGCAGCACCCTGCCGGACAAGGGCGGGCTGTACTTCCGCCTCGAACTCGCCGCCGCCAGTACGGCCTACGTCCCCGTCACCGCCGTCCCGTCGGCCGACGCCACCGTCTCCGCGAGCGACGGCATCGGAGTCTCGATCGAGGACGCAAACGGGGTCTCCTGCGGCTACGACGGCGCCCGCTTCGGCGCCGGACTGAGCCCCCGGCCGGTCACGGCGCTGGGGCGGCGGGACACGGGCAAGGCGCTGTGCAAGGACGCGGGCACCTACTACGTCATCATCGAGCGGCTCGCGTCCGGCTCGGGGACCACCTCCCCGGGCAGCTGGGACCTGGAGATCGCCCCCGTCACCGAACCGGGCCTGGCCGGGGCCGGCGCCACCACCGCCCCCGAGACCTGGGACTCCGCGTCCCCCGAGCCGCTCACCGGCGACCCCGACCGCCGCACCGCGGGCGCCGGCTTCACCACGGCCCGCACCCTCGGCACGGGCGTCTGGCAGACCGGCATCACCCCGGGCCAGACCCTCTACTACGCGGTCCCGGTCGACTGGGGACAGCAACTGCACGCCACCGTCGACCTGGGCAGCACCAGCGGCGACGCCCACGGCTACGTCAGCGCCGCGCTCAACCTCTCCCTCTACAACCCCGTCCGCGGCTACGTCGACGACGTCTCCCTCGGCTACGACGGCACCCAGAAGTCATCCTCCCTCGACCCCCTGCCACCCGTTTCGTACGCCAACCGGTACGCCGTCTCCGGCGAGGAGAACTCCGTCCGCTTCGCCGGCGCCTACTACCTCGTCGTTCATCTCACCGGGCAGACCGCGGACACCTTCGGGAAGGGGCCGTACGACGTGACACTCCGGGTCCGCGTCGACGGCACTCCGAACTCCGGTCCCGACTACGCCGGTTCGCCCGTCCCGAAGGACGTCTTCGACCCGCCGTCGGACCAGGGCGGCGGCCTGGTCGCCGCGGCCGGCGGCGGCGAGCACAACACGACGGCGATGCGGGTGCTCGCGGCCGGCGGGATCGGCACGGGTACGGCTCTGCTCCTCGTCCTGGGCGTGTGGACGCTGACCGCGCGTCGCGCTCAGATCCGGGTCAACGCCCAGAAACCCACGGCATAACAGGCCAGCGCCAGCAGCAGGATGGGCACGGCGGCCTTCGCGGGCGGACCGGGCCGAGGCACCCGCCGCCGACGCCGGCCGTGCGTACGCACGGCCGGCCGCGCGGGCTGCGGCGCGGGCTGCGGGTCGCGGGCGGTGTAGGTGGCCGTGGTGGTGGTGTCGGCATGCGGCTGGGCCGGGGGGAGGGGTTGTGCGGGGAGCCAGGGGGTGTGGGGCTGCGGGACGGGGGAAGCGTCCGGGAGCTGTGCCTGTGCCTGTGCCTGCGGGTTGATGTACGGCGGGAACGGCGGTGTCGGCTGCGGCAGTTGCGGCGGCTCCGCGTGCGGGGTGGGAGGTACCGGCGTCTGGGGCAGCGGAAGCCGGAAGCTGCCGGTGTCGGACATGCCGGCCGGGGTTGAGGACGAGCCGGTGGATCCGGTGGAGGTGACCGGGGGAGCGTCCGCGTGACCTGCCCGGGCTCCGGCCGCCGAGCCGGGGTCTGTGCCGGCCGCGGTACCGAAAGCGGCCTCTGGTGCCACGCCGGAAGAGGTTTCCGGCGCCGTGCCGTAACCCGTAGGGGCGGGCGCCTCTGAAACCGGTCCGTTTCCTGGCGCCGTGCCCGATTCCGAACCTGCCCCTGTCCCTGTCACCGCGGCCGTACCCGGGGCAGCCCCCGAACCCGCGGCCGCCTCCGTCGTACCCCCAGCGGCGGCCGTCGTCCCGGTCGACCCGGTCGCGCCCCTCGCCGTATCGATCCCCGATGCCACTCGCAGCGGGCCCTCGGGTGCGAACCCCGGTGGCAGTGGACCCAGTTGGTCGAAGATTTCGATCGACTCGTCGTCGATGCCCGGCTCCGGGAGGAGTTCCATGGCCTGGGCGAGGGCCTTGCGGGCGCCCGTGGCCGTGCGGAAGCGGGACTCGGGGTTGGGCTGGAGAAGGGTGGCGACGACCTGCCAGAGGGGGTCGGGAATGCCCTTGGGCGCTCCAGGCGTGCCGTGTTCGGCGAAGTGCTGGACGAGCGCCTTGGCGTCGGGCTTGGCGCCTTCCAGGAGGAACAGGGCGACCAGGCCGACGGCGAACAGGTCTGCCGCGAAGTCGGGCTCGGCGCCCAGGAGTTGCTCGGGGGCGATGTAACCCGGCGTCCCGACCACGAGGTTGGTCTCGGTCAGCCGGGCCTCGCCGAACCGCATGGCGATGCCGAAGTCGGAGAGGCGCAGGCGCGGTCGGGCGGTGCCGCTGGCCTCCAGCAGGATGTTCGCGGGCTTGATGTCCCGGTGGACCACGCCCTCGGCGTGCACCGCGGCGAGGCCGGAGAGCAGCTGGTCGAGGAGCGTGCAGACGAACGCGGGGGGCAGGGGACCGTAGTCCCCGACGAGGTGGACCAGCGAGCCGCCGGCGACCAGGTCCATCGTGAACAGGACCTTGTCGTCGTCGGCGGCCCAGCTGGCCGGAGCCAGGACATGGGGATGGTCGATGCGCAGCGCCTGCTCCCGCACGAAGCGCAGAAGTGCGTGGGCGTCGCTCTGCTGGAGCACCTTGGCGGCCACATAGCGCTTGCGCCGGTGGTCCCAGGCACGCCAGACGGCGCCCACGCCGCCATGACCGATCGGGTCGGCCAGTTCGTACCGGCCTGCGAAGACCTCACCCATGACTGCCCGTAGCCCTCCCCCTCTAGTCCCCCCTGCCACACCCCCCTTGCTTCCCCCGGATGAGCGATACGACCCCTCTCGCGTGACCCCCTCGGCCAGGGCCGGGCCCCGCCCGGTTCACCGGACCCCCTCCGGTGTACCGGGCCGTGACTCAGCTCTGGTGCGACTGGTAGTGCGTGACCGCGTCCGAGGTGCGGCCGGCGCCGTAGACCCGGAGGAACTCCGCCAGCTCCGGATGGGTCGGAGCCAGCGTGTCCGCCGCGTCGATGATGTCACCGGCGGCGGCCACCGAACGCAGCAGCGACTGGATCTCGCGGACCACCCGCTTGACCGTGGGCGCTCCCGAACCGCTCGTCGTCTGCGTGGTGTTGCTGAGCACCGAGCCCCCCTGGGACTTCTTGATCTCGTCCATCCGCTCGGTCGCCTCGGCCGCGCTCACGCTGCCGTCCGCGACCTGCGCCGCCAGGTCCTGGAGCAGCTGCACCCGCTGGACCACGGCCGGGTTGCCGATCTTCGCCCGCTGTCCGCTCATCAGCTGCGACAGCATGGGTGCGGACAGTCCGAGGACCGCCGCGAGACGTGCCTGGTTGAGCCCCAGGTCGTCGATGAGCTTACGGAAGAGCGCCCCCAGCGGCTCTCCGTACCAGTTCCGCTGCAGCTCCCGCGCTCTGGCGGTGGCTTCCTGCTGTGCGGCGTCCATTGCGTCTCCCCATCGCTTCCCCAAAAAATCCACGGTTCGCTACAGCGAACCTCGTCGAGCATCTTACGGAGCGTGGTCATCCGGGGGGACCCCCAATCTTTTTGTGAGGTACGGGGGGTGAACCGGTAGTCTGGTCCCCGGCACCGACCAGCGGACCTTTCGCTCGGCCGGCCGCTTCCCGTACGGGGCCTTAGCTCAGTTGGTAGAGCGCCGTCTTTGCATGGCGGATGTCAGGGGTTCGACTCCCCTAGGCTCCACAGCCTCAGACCCCTCTGAACTGCGAAAACGCAGTCGGAGGGGTCTTTTTGTCCCCGTTTTCCGTCAGGGTTCCGGTGTGGAGCCGCCGCCTGGAGCAGGGGTTCAGGGACCGATGCCCCGACGAAGATCCGCGCGCACCATACGTGCCGGGGCGGCTACGTCACGTGAGCGACCGCGTCCGTGCGCTCCCCCTGTGCACCCTGGTCGCGCCCCGGAGGCGGGGCGCACCGCTTCACCGGCGTTCAACCGCTCGATCACGACGAACAGGGTCGTTTCCGGCGCGGGCGGCTGAGTTCGATATGCCCCTGACCCGTCACCTGTCGGTGTGCGGAGATGTCGCGGGCAGTTCGACGGTGATGCGCATCCCGCCGCCGGCGCGTGGGCTGAGGGTGAGTGTCCCGTCGTGCGCGCGGGTGATGGTCTTGACGATGGCCAGGCCGAGGCCGACACCAGCGTGGTCGGTGCGTACGCGTTCGGTGCCGCGCTGGAACGGCTCGGTGAGTGTCAAGGCCAACTGGGGGGTGATCCTTTGGCCGGTGTTCTCCACCGTGAGCACCACAGCCCTGGGACGGACACCGGTATGAACCCACACGGTGCCCTGTTCAGGCAGGTTGTGGACGATCGCGTTGTGCACGAGGTTCGTGGTCAGCTGGAGCAGCAGCGCCGGCGATCCGATCGTGGGGGTGATCTCGCCGGAGGTCTCGATGGTGACGCCGTTCTTCTCCGCGAGGGAGAGGAGCGTCTCGGTGGCTTCTTCCGCCATGAGGGACAGATCGACGTGCTCCCGGGTGAAGGACCGTTGGCCGGCGCGGCTCAGCAGGAGCAGTGCCTCGGTAAGGTCGATCGCTCTGGTGTTGACGGCGTGCAGGCGGTCGATGATCTCGCCGGTGGCGTTGTTCGGACCGGCGCGGGCCACGTCGAGAAGTGTCTTCGAGATCGCCAGCGGGGTGCGCAGCTCGTGCGAGGCGTTGGCTGCGAATCTCTGCTGCTCGGCGATGTGTGCTTCGAGCCGCGCGAGCATCGTGTCGAAGGCGTCGGCGAGTTCACGGAACTCGTCCCTGCGGCCCGGCAACCGGATCCGGTGGGAAAGCGATCCGTCCGTGGCCAGACGGGTGGCATCCGTGATGCGGGTCAGAGGAGCGAGCATCCGGCCGGCGAGGATCCACCCTCCCACGAGGCCGAACACCAGCAGGAACGTCAGCACGGCGATGGCCGTCGGGGCGAAGGTGCGCACGACGGCCAAGCGGTAGTCGGGCTCGAAGACGAGCCCGGGGTGGGGCACCCGGTTCAGGAACACCCACACCGCCGCCAGCAGCAGGGCGCCCGCCAGCATGACGAACCCGGCGTAGCTGAGGGTGAGTTTGAGGCGAGCGCTCGGCCCAGGGGCTCTATCCACGGTCTCCGCCCTCGTACCCGGCCTCCGGGCGGGTGTCGATGCGGTAGCCGACGCCTGACACGGTGGCGATGACCCGGGGTTCGCCCAGACGCTTGCGCAGCGCCGAGACGGTGATGCGCACGGCGTTGGTGAACGGGTCGGCGTTCTCGTCCCACGCGCGTTCCAGGAGTTCCTCGGCACTGACGACACCGCCTTCGGCAGCGACGAGGACTTCGAGGACCGCGAACTGCTTCCTGGTCAACGCGACGTAGCGGCCGTCCCGGTAGACCTCTCTGCGGAACGGGTCAAGGCGCAGACCCGCGATGTCCCGCACGGGAGGCCGGTGGTGGGCACGCCTGCGGTCCAGTGCCCTGAGCCTGAGCGCGAGTTCCTGGAGCTCGAACGGTTTCGTGAGGTAGTCGTCGGCGCCGAGTTCGAAACCGGAGGCCTTGTCGTCGAGACGGTCGGCCGCGGTGAGCATGAGGATCGGCATGCCACTGCCGGAGGCGACGATGCGGGTGGCGATCTCGTCGCCGGAAGGGCCGGGGATGTCGCGGTCGAGGACGGCGATGTCGTAGCTGTTGATGCCCAGCAGTTCCAGAGCGGTCTCGCCGTCACCCGCGATGTCCGCCGCGATCGCCTCCAGGCGCAGGCCGTCGCGGATGGCTTCTGCCAGAAAGGGCTCGTCCTCGACGATCAGCACACGCATGTCACTGATGCTAGGAGTCGGCACATATCGTCCGCGTATCGAAAACCGCATACGCGCGGGCAACACCGCACTGCCTTGACTGGCGGCACGACGTCAGAAACGGACGGCTTACGCCGGAGTGATCGAGGACAGACGATGACGCAGATCGACACGGCGGACACGGCGGACACGGCGGACACGGCGGGCGCGGGGGGCGCGGCGGAGAGCGGACAGGACGGCCGCGGCCGCCGCCCGGACACCGGGTCCGTCACCCGGCGCGCGGGCATCCGCCGGGACACCGGCGCAGCGACCTGGCGCGCGCGCATCCGCCGGGCGATCCGCAGCGGCACCCGGCCCGGGCCCTGGAAGCGTGGCCGGGTACTCGCGGCGCTGGCGCTGCTCCTCGGCCTGCTCATGCTGCTGCACGCCGAGATCCCGAACCGGATCGGGCACCTCGGCAGCCTGGTGGAGACCCTCCTGCCATGGTTCGGCCTGTTCGTCCCGGTGCTGCTGGCCGGGGCCCTGTGGCGCCGCTCCGCCGCCGCGGTGGCCGCGCTGCTGCTGCCGGTCGCGGTATGGCTGAACCTCTTCGGCGGGCTGCTCGCCGACAAGTCCCACCCAGGCAGTGATCTCGTCGTGGTCAGCCACAACGTCGACGCCGGCAACCCCGACCCGGCCGGCACCGCCCGCGACCTGGCCGCCTCCGGCGCGGACGTGCTGGCCCTGGAGGAGCTGACCGAGCAGGCCACGGGCACGTACGAGAAAGCGCTGGCGAAGACGTACCCGTACCACACGGTGCAGGGCACGGTCGGGCTGTGGAGCAGGCTGCCGCTGTCGGACACCCGGCCGGTCGACGTCAAGATGGACGCAGGGCCGCTGGCGGACACCAAGCCGGCCGACGTCAAGATGGGCTACAACCGGGGGCTGCGGACCACAGTGGCCACGGATCACGGGCCGCTGGCGGTGTACGTGGTCCACCTGGGGTCCGTACGGGTCCTTCCCAGCACGGGCTTTTCGACGGCCCAGCGGGACGCCGGCGCCCAGGCGGTCGCCGCGGCCGTCGCCGCCGACCGGAACAAGCGGGTGGTCCTGCTCGGCGACCTGAACGGCACCCTGGACGACCGCGCGTTCAACGGCCTCACCAAGCAGCTGCACTCCGCCCAGGACACGGCCGGCGACGGCTTCGGCTTCAGCTGGCCGGCGAAATTCCCGGTGGCGCGGATCGACCAGATCCTCGTCCGCGGCGTACGGCCGCAGAGTTCGTGGGTACTGTCGGCCACCGGCAGCGACCACCTGCCGGTAGCGGCCGGAATCAGCTGGTGAACACACGGGAAGCGTGACGGGCGGCATGCCCTGCAGCGAACGAACAGCGGGCACAAAAGGGAAGTAAAAGGGGAGCAAAACCCCCTCCGACCTGCGGACACGCGGATCAGAGGGGGTTCTTGTTTCACGTGAAACGCTCGGCTCAGCGCTTCTTGTCGTCGCGGGACGCCTGCTCCTCCGCCTCCTTGGCCTGGACCTCGGGGTGCAGCGGAGAACTGCCGTCCACCGAGCCGAGACGGCCCGAATCCGGAACCTCCGTGGCAGCGGGAGGCTCGACCAGCCAGTCCGGGTTGGCCTGCTTGTCCCACCACTTCCACGCGACGAAGGCGGCACCCGCCAGCACACCGAACACGGCGAACGCCTTGAACGCACGGCCGTACGCAGAGCGCCGCTCGTTCCTGCGCGCCAGCTTCTCGATCTCCTCGGCCGAGACATTGCCACGCAGCGCGGCCAACGCGGCAGCACCCCGCGCCGACGCCTCATCACGGACGGGCCCGGCCGCCGCCACGGCCTGCTCGAACCTGGGACGTGAATAGTCGGCGGCCTGCCGGGCCGCCTTACGGGTCAGATCGGCAGCGTCGTGCGCAGCCTGGTCCACCATCGGCGGCACATGCGTCCGCGCCTGCTCCAGACGCGGCACGAGACGGGCGTCGTACTGGACGCGGGCCTGCTCAGCGGCCTGCGACACCACGGGCGCGAGCCGTACGCGTGCCTCCTGCGCGTAGTACGCGGCACGCTCCTTGGCCGTGTCGGCGTAGGGCGCCACCACTTCCGCGGCGTGCCGCACGCTGTCCTTCGCCGAGCTGGTCGCGGCGCGCACGCTCTCTTTGCGGGTCACGGGTTTCCTCCTCCTCGGTGGCGTACGGTATTTCGACTTTCCACCCTTTTAGGGATCATGCCTGTCCCCGGACCAAGCGGCGCGCGAGGACGGGCATACGGGTGCAACCGGAACTAAGAGGGGCTTGTCGACGACAATGCCACGGATCGGTGCCCAGCGCTCCGCCTCGGCGGGGATCTGAGGACTCCGCCGGGTTTCCGCAAGCGATTCGTGAGGATCCGCGCCAGGAGGCCGCAGGCGGGCCACCAGGCCGCCGTACCGTGCGAGGATCGTGGCGGGCAAACCCAGCACCGGGTTACACCCGAGCACACGAGAGCACAACGGAAGGCGGACCGTGGCCGAGCAGCTCTACGCCACTCTGAAGACCAGCCTCGGCGACATCGAGGTCCGGCTCTTCCCGAACCACGCGCCGAAGACCGTCAAGAACTTCGTCGAACTGGCGCAGGGCGAGCGTGAGTGGACGCACCCGGCCACCGGCACGGTCTCCACCGACCCGCTCTACGACGGCACGGTCTTCCACCGAGTGATCAGCGGCTTCATGATCCAGGGCGGCGACCCACTCGGCACCGGCATCGGCGGCCCCGGCTACAAGTTCGAGGACGAGTTCCACCCCGACCTCCGCTTCGACCGCCCCTACCTGCTGGCCATGGCCAACGCCGGCCCCCGCACCAACGGCTCCCAGTTCTTCGTCACGGTCAATCCCGCGCCCCACCTCAACCGCAAGCACACCATCTTCGGCGAGGTCGTCGACGCGGACAGCCAGAAGATCGTGGACAAGATCGCCTCCGTGACCGTCAGCGGACCGAACAAGCGCCCCGAGAACGACGTCGTCATCGAGACCGTCCTCGTCGACAAGCGCGAGAGCTGATCCGACAGAAGGAAACACCCCGGGGAAGCGCCCAAAAGGAAGCACCCGAAGGGAACCAAACGCCCCGCCCGTCCGTAAGGATGTGCGGGGCAGAGTATTGCCCACGACAAGCGAGGGGACCCCATGGAGGACCAGGCGGCAGGCAGCGCACGCGACGCTCACAGCCTGCCCATGTGCTACCGGCACCCGGACCGGGAGACGGGCGTGCGCTGCACCCGCTGCGAACGCCCCATCTGCCCCGAGTGCATGGTCAGCGCCTCCGTGGGATTCCAGTGCCCCGAATGCGTCCGCGGCACCACCGGCGGCCAGAGCGGCCCGCCCCTCGCCGACACCCGCCCGCGCACCATCGCCGGCGGCACCGTCACCGCCGACCCACGGCTGCTCACCAAGATCCTGATCGGCATCAACATCGCCGTCTTCCTGGTCCAGCTCTCCGTCGGAGACAGCTTCACCAACCGCTTCGAGCTGATCGGCCAGGCCTGGTTCCCGCAGTACGGCGACATCGAAGGCGTCGCACAAGGCCAGTACTACCGGCTGCTGACCGCGATGTTCCTGCACGACAGCTCGAACCCCATGCACATCGCGTTCAACATGCTCAGCCTGTGGTGGATCGGCGGCCCCCTGGAGACCGCCCTCGGGCGCGCCCGGTACATCACGCTCTACGTCGTCTCCGGCCTGGCCGGCAGCGCCTTCACCTATCTGCTCGCCGCCCAGAACCAGCCCTCGCTCGGTGCCTCCGGCGCGATCTTCGGCCTCTTCGGCGCGACCGCGGTGCTCATCCGCCGGCTCAACTACGACATGCGGCCGATCATCGCCCTGCTGGTGATCAACCTCATCTTCACCTTCAGCGGCGGAATCGCCTGGCAGGCCCATATCGGCGGCCTGATCGCCGGTGTCGTCACCGGCTACGCGATGGTGCACGCCCCGCGCGAGCGGCGGAACCTCATCCAGTACGGCACCTGTGCGCTGGTCCTGGTGGTGGCCCTCGTCCTGACGGTCGTCAGGACCGCCCAGCTCACCTGACCGGACCCTGACCGGCCCGGCCTCGCGCTCGGTTCGCCTGTTCACGGCGGCTCGCCGCACCGATACCGAACCGTTGTCCACAGTCGGTGGCGGATCTTGTGCACAGGGTGCGTGCACAACTGTGCCCCCTGACCCTCACTTGCGTTTCCGCAGGTCAGGGAGGGGGCGAACAGTTACACGAAGGGCGTTGTGGTAGTCGTACCGGCGTCAACGCCCTACGGGTTATCCACAGATCGTCTTCTTTTCCCCAGGTCCATGCACAGGCCTGTGGATAACTCAGTGAACAGCCCTGGGCAGAGCTACTTCCACTGCGTGGAAACGCCGAAGCCGGCCGCGATGAAGCCGAAGCCCACGACGATGTTCCAGTTGTCGAGGCTGTCGATGGGCAGTGAACCGTCGGTCACATAAAAGACGACGATCCAGGCCAGTCCGATGAGGAACATGGCCAGCATGACCGGTGCGACCCAGCCGCGACTGTTCAGTTTGAGGGTGGTCGCCTGCTTCGCCGGGGGCGGCGTGTAGTCGGCCTTCTTGCGGATACGTGACTTCGGCACGAGGGTCTCTCCTGTCGATGCGCTGCGTGGCCGCGCAGGTAACTGGGTCGGGCTCGGAGCAGCGTACAAGGGGACAGTAAGGGCGCACTGACCGCTCCCCCGGGCGTCCGTTAGCGTAGTGCTTCCGTGGCGCCGAAGGAGATAAGGGTACGTTGAGCAATTCTGCCGACTCCAACGCGACCGGATCAACGGGTGCGGACCCGGTCCGCAAGGGTGGCTTCCGGCCGGTGCGGATTCTCACCGTCGCCGTCTTCGCCCTGGCCGGTCTTCTCTTCTTCACCAGCTTCAACACGGCCAAGGGTACGGACATCCGCTCGGACGACAATCTGCTGAAGCTGTCCGACCTGATCCAGGAGCGCAGCCGCAAGAACAAGGAGCTGGACGAGTCCAACGCGGGCTCGCGCGAGCGGAACGAGAAGCTGGCCGAGCGCGACGACGGTTCCAGCAAGGCCGACGACGACGAGCTCTCCGGGCTGGAGAAGGCCGCGGGGACCCAGAAGCTCACCGGCGACGCGATCACCGTCACGCTGAACGACGCTCCGCCGAACGCCACGGCCAAGCTTCCCGGCTATCCCGAGCCGCAGCCCGACTACCTGGTCATCCACCAGCAGGATCTGCAGGCCGTGGTGAACGCGCTGTGGCAGGGCGGCGCCCAGGGCATCAAGGTCATGGACCAGCGGCTGATCTCCACCAGTGCCGTGCGCTGTGTCGGCAACACCCTGATCCTCCAGGGCCGGGTGTACTCGCCGCCGTACAAGATCCAGGCGGTGGGGGACCCGGCGAAGATGCAGCAGGCGCTGGCGGACTCCGAGGCGATCCAGAACTACATGGTGTACGTCAACGTGTACGGCCTCGGCTGGAAAGTCACCGAGGACGGGGCGGTGACTCTGCCGGGCTACTCGGGCACAGTGGATCTGCACTACGCGAAGCCTGTGGGGTAAGCAGCTCGTCGTCTTCTGGAGCCGCCGGTGCGCGTGATCGTCAGGACCGTCAGCGAGCTCTGCATCACCATCGGTACGCTCATAGTCCTCTTCGTCGTGTATGTGCTGTTCTGGACCGGTGTGAAGGCCGACAGTGTCATGCATGACCAGATCGACCGGTTACAGCGGCAGTGGTCGGACAGTGCCACGGTGCACCCCACTGCCAAGGCGTCCGACGCTCCCGCCGAGCCGGCCGCGTACCACTACGGCAAGCCTTTCGCGATCATGTACATCCCTCGGTTCGGTTTCACGTGGAACAAGCCGGTCCTGGAGGGCACCGGCACCGATGTGCTGAAGAAGGGCCTCGCCCACTACGCCCGTACCGCCCGGCTGGGCCAGGAGGGCAACTTCGCGGTCGCCGGCCATCGGCGCACGTACGGCGACCCGTTCCTGGACTTCCCGAAGCTGCGCGGGGGCGATGCGATCGTGCTGACGGACGGTACGACCTGGTTCACGTATCGGATCGACAAAGGCCCCTACAAAACAGTTCCGACGGACGTTGAAGTGATCGACCCTGTGCCACGTAAGTCGGGGTATACGCGTCCAGGCCGCTATCTCACGCTGACCACGTGCGATCCGGAATGGGGGCACAGCCATCGGCTGATCGTCTGGGCGCATCTGGACTCCACGCAGCCTGTGGAGGCAGGCAAACCCAAGGCGCTGCGCCGTTAGTCTGGTGCAGTACGGCGGGATTCTGGTGCCGTGGTGGAACGGAAGGGACGGCATGTACGGCTGGATCTGGCGGCATCTGCCGGGCAGCGCGTGGCTGAGGGCGTTGATCTCACTCGTGCTGGTCCTGGCCGTGATCTATGTCCTCTTCCAGTACGTCTTCCCCTGGGCCGAACCGCTGCTGCCCTTCAACGATGTGACGGTGGACAACCAGTGAGCGCGCGGATTCTCGTCGTCGACAACTACGACAGCTTCGTCTTCAACCTGGTCCAGTACCTGTACCAGCTGGGCGCCGAGTGTGAGGTGCTGCGCAATGACGAGGTGTCGACGGCGCACGCCCAGGACGGCTTCGACGGTGTCCTGCTGTCGCCGGGGCCCGGTACGCCGGAGGAGGCGGGCGTGTGTGTGGACATGGTCCGCCACTGCGCCTCGACCGGGGTGCCCGTCTTCGGTGTCTGCCTCGGCATGCAGTCGATGCAGGTGGCGTACGGCGGTGTGGTGGACCGGGCGCCGGAGCTGCTGCACGGTAAGACGTCGCTGGTCGAGCACGAGGGCAGGGGGGTTTTCGACGGGCTGCCGACCCCGTTCACCGCGACCCGCTACCACTCGCTCGCCGCCGAGCCGGCCACTGTGCCTGCGGAGCTGGAGGTCACGGCCCGTACCCACGACGGGATCATCATGGGGCTCAGGCACCGTGAACTCCCGGTCGAGGGGGTGCAGTTCCATCCCGAGTCGGTGCTGACCGAGCACGGGCACCGGATGCTGGCCAACTGGCTGGTGGTGTGCGGTGACCAGGGGGCCGTGGCGAGGTCGGCGGGGCTCGCCCCGGTGGTGGGCAGGGCCACGGCGTGACCGCGCTGCGCCCCGAGCGCGAGACCGATACCTCGTACGGGGGTCAGTCGTACGGGGGGTCGAGTGCGCTCGGGGAGACGGCGTATCTGCCGCCGGCCGACGAGGAGACCGTGGCGCTGCGGATCCCCGATCCGCCGCCTATATCGGCTTCTGCGGGCACGGCAGCCTCTTCTGCCCCCGGACTCCCAGGGGGCGGCCGTGCGGCCCGCAGAAAGGCAGCCAAGCGGCGTGGTGGCCGTCATGGCGGCGTGTCGGAGGCGGCGCCGTCGGAGAACCGCTCGTCGGGGCGGCCGCTCTCCCGGGTCGAGGCCCGTCGGCAGGAGCGGTTGCGCAAGCCGAGTCCGGCCGTCATGGCGAGCCGGGCGATAGGCGAGGTGTTCATCACCACCGGTGTGCTGATGCTGCTGTTCGTCACCTACCAGTTGTGGTGGACGAACGTCCGGGCCCATGCCCAGGCGGGCAAGGAGACCAGCAGCCTCCAGCAGGACTGGGCGAACGGCAAGCGGGCCCCGGGTGTCTTCGAGCCGGGTCAGGGTTTCGCCATCCTGCACATCCCCAAGCTGGATGTGGAGGCGCCGATCGCCGAGGGCGTCAGCAACAAGAAGGTTCTCGACAAGGGCATGGTCGGTCACTACGGCGAGGGTGCGCTGAAGACCGCGATGCCGCAGGACAAGACCGGTAACTTCGGTCTCGCCGCGCACCGCAACACGCATGGTGAGCCGTTCCGGTACATCAACAGGCTGGTGGCCGGTGACTCGGTCGTCGTCGAGACACAGGACGAGTACTTCGTGTACAAGGTGACGTCGATGCTGCCGGTGACGTCGCCGAGCAACGTGAGTGTGCTGGACGCGATTCCGAAGGGTTCGGGTTTCAGCAAGGCGGGCCGGTACATCACCCTGACCACCTGCACACCGGAGTTCACCAGCAAGTACCGGTTGATCGTGTGGGGCAAGATGGTCGAGGAACGCCCGCGCAGCAAGGGCAAGCCAGACGCGCTCGTCGAGTAAGGGCAGAGGCAGAGGAACAGTGGCAGCGACGGCCGACGACACCGAAGAGCAGACCGACGTGCCGGACGGGGCGCCCGTGCCGGGCCGTCGGCCGATCGGCCCGATCGCGATGGCGGTCAGCGTCTTCGGCGAACTCCTCATCACGGCGGGCCTGGTGCTGGGCCTGTTCGTCGTCTACTCGCTGTGGTGGACGAACGTCGTCGCGGACCGCAAGGCGGACCGGGAGGGCGACAAGGTCCGTGACACGTGGGCTCAGCAGGACACCGGTCCGGGTGCGCTGAACACGAAGAACGGCATCGGGTTCCTGCACGTGCCGTCCATGAAGAACGGTGAGGTGCTGGTCGAGAAGGGCACGTCGACGGACGTCCTGAACGACGGGGTGGCCGGCTACTACACCGACCCGGCCAAGGCCATGCTCCCCACCACCGGCAAGACCGGCAACTTCACCCTCGCCGCCCACCGGGACGGTCACGGCGCGAAGTTCCACAACATCGACAAGGTCAAGGTCGGCGATCCGATCGTCTTCGAGACGCGGGACAAGTGGTACGTCTACAAGGCGTACTCGGTCCTCGCCGAGACCTCGAAGTACAACGTCAAGGTCCTCTCCCAGGTCCCCAAGGAGTCCGGCAAGACCAAGCCGGGCCACTACATCACCCTGACGACCTGCACGCCGGTGTACACGAGCCGGTACCGGTATGTGGTGTGGGGCGAGCTGGTGCGGGTGGAGAAGGTGGACAGCGAGCGGACACCACCGAAGGAACTGGACTGACTGAGGTCCTGCAAGGACCTCGGTCGCCTAGCATGGCGAAGGCCCGAAGCCGCAACTTTCTCTTGCGGCTTCGGGCCTTGTCGCCCGGGTTTACCTCAGGCCCTTGAAAGGCGCTCCCGCGCTCCATGCCTCCAAGTCGTGGCGGTCCACCATGACGACCCCGCTCAGTTTGGCGACGGCCTGGGCTTCGCCGTTCTTCCTCCAGGAAGCTGATGCGGCGATGGTGCTGGCACAGCCTGCGTTCCACGTGCTCGATGTCCTGCCGGAGCTCGATGAGCTCACGGCGGTGTTCGCCTGCGGAGGAGATGAGGGCGTTGAACATCGGGACGACGGTCTTGCCGAGGATGTGGGTGATGCGCTGGTCGATGCGGTCGTCGAGAGCCTGGTGGTCGGCCGGGACCGGGTTTTCCACAGGCTGTGTCCGGGCCAGGTACTCCATGTCGAGGAGGTACACACGCACCTGACGTGCGACTTCGCTGTCGCGGAGGAGCATGGCGACGTTGAGGACGGCTCGGCGGGAGTAGAGAGTGAGGCTGGAGCGAGGCTGTGGATAACCTCCGGGATAGCGTGACAAGATGTCACGCTTAAATTCCGCGAGGTCGTGGCCCTTGAGCGTGACCATGCCATTGAGTGAAAGTTCGTCCTGATGCCGTGCCTTGAGCTGCCGGACTGCCTCGACGGTGACCTCGAAGTACGCCGCCACCATCGCCGTAGTCACATGCATCCCGTCCGGCAGCAGTGACAGCGCTTTCACTTTGTCGAGTACGTCGGTTCGCTCCAGCACGCTGCTGCGCAGGCTCTTCGATTCCAGCAGTGCTGATTCGTTGATCACGGTTCTGCCCTTCTGTCGGGGTGAGGGCAGAGCACCGGCACCCCACCCCATCCGATCAACGAGTCCACGCAGGGGAAGGCACGATCGAGCAGGGAACTGGTGTGCGGCGGCGGTGCAAAAGGCGAGCCCCGGCGTCCTTCCGGGAGGAGGGGCGCCGGGGCTCTGGTGAACGGGGGCGGGGTCAGCCGCTGGTACCGCCGAAGAAGTTGGTACCGCCGTTGTTGTTCCCGTTGTTGTTGCCGGTGCTCACCGTGGTGAGGGTGATCTGTGTGCTGCCGGGGTCGTCGACGCCGGTGTTGGGCTGCGGGTCCTGGTTGGTGACGATCGCGTTGTCGCTGGAGTCGCCGTTGAACTGGATGTTGGTGAAGCCGGCCGCCTGCAGGGTCTGCCTGGCCTGGCTCACCGTCTGGCCCCGCACCTCCGGCACGGCCGTCTGCTGCTTGGCCTTGCCGATCTGGATGTTCACCGCGGAGTTCTTCTTGACCTGCGTACCGGCCACCGGGTCGGTCGAGACGACCTTGCCGACCAGGTTGGCGTCGTCGGTGTCCACCTCGGTGCAGTTGCCGACCAGGTTGTTGGCCGTCATCTGTGCCTTGGCCTCGTCGCAGGACTTTTGGCTGACGTCGGGGACGGTCGACTTCTCCTCGGCCTTGGCGACCGTGAGGGTGATCGTGGTGCCCTTCTGGACTGCCTTGCCGCCGATGGGGTCCTGGTCCAGGACGGTGTCCGGGTCCTCGGTGGAGGTGCGGGTCTCCGTCTTGACCACGAACTTGTAGTCGTCGCTCTCCAGCTTCGACTTCGCGTCGTCGAGGCTCAGGCCGATCACGCTGGGTACGGAGACCTTCGGGGCGCCCGTCGAGACCACCAGGTTGATCGTGTCGCCCTTGTTGACGTCCGAGCCCTCGGTCGGGTCCTGGGAGCAGACGCTGCCCTTGGGCGCGTTGTTGCAGGCCTTCTTGGTCGGTGTCCCCAGCTTCAGGCCCGAGTTCGTGGCCATCTTCTGCGCGTCCGCGTAGGTCTGGCCGACGAAGTTCGGGGCGGCGAAGGGTTTGTCCGCGCCGTTTCCGCTGACCACCCATTTCCCGATCAGGATGGAGCCGACCAGCACCAGGATGCCGGCGACCACGAGCAGGATCGTGGAGGTGTTGTTCTTCTTCTGCTGGCGGCGGCGGTCCGGGCGTTCGTCGTAGCCGTAGCCGCCGTCGTCCGGGTTCATCGGCGGCAGCATGGTGGTCGCGCCGGCGTCGGAGCGCAGCGCGGTGGTCGCCTGGTCGTCCGGGTAGCCGTAGCCCACCGAGCCCATCGCCGCGGTGGCGGCGACCGGCTGGCCGTCGAGGCACGCCTCGATGTCGGCGCGCATCTCGTCGGCCGACTGGTAGCGGTAGTTCGGGTCCTTGACCAGGGCCTTCAGGACAATGGCGTCCATCTCGGGCGTGATCTCGGGGTCGAACACCGACGGGGGCTGCGGTTCCTCGCGGACGTGCTGGTAGGCGACGGCCACCGGGCTGTCGCCCACGAACGGGGGCCGTACCGTCAGCAGCTCGTAGAGCAGGCAGCCCGTCGAGTAGAGGTCCGAGCGGGCGTCGACCTGCTCGCCCTTCGCCTGCTCCGGGGAGAGGTACTGGGCGGTGCCGATCACGGCCGCGGTCTGGGTCATGGTCATGCCGGAGTCGCCCATGGCGCGGGCGATGCCGAAGTCCATGACCTTGACCTGGCCGTTGCGCGTGAGCATGACGTTCGCCGGCTTGATGTCACGGTGGACGATGCCGCTGCGGTGCGCGTACTCCAGGCCCTGGAGGATGCCGATGGTCATTTCCATCGCGCGCTCGGGCAGCAGCTTGCGGCCGGAGTGCAGCAGCTCACGGAGCGTCGAACCGTCTACGTACTCCATGACGATGTACGGGATCGAGACCCCGTCGATGTAGTCCTCGCCCGTGTCGTAGACCGCGACGATCGCGGGATGGTTGAGCGAGGCGGCCGACTGGGCCTCCCGGCGGAACCGGGCCTGGAAGGACGGATCGCGCGCGAGGTCAGCTCGCAGCGTCTTCACCGCCACCGTGCGGCCGAGCCGGGTGTCATGTGCGAGGTATACCTCCGCCATGCCACCGCGGCCGAGCACGTGGCCCAGTTCGTACCGGCCGCCGAGGCGACGCGGCTCTTCCATAGTTCCCTACCAGCCCTCTCCGTCGGTCCCGACCGGCACGGGTGTGCGGTCGGAGGCTGCCGTCCGGGCCTACCGTACCCGGCTGTGTTTGTGTGACCTGGCCAAGCCCGTAACCCGATACAGGACCGGTATCGCAACGTGCGTCGATGTGAAGGAGACGTGAGCGGTGTCACGTCCCGCGGCACCGGAGCGCCGCGGCGGGCGGGGTCACTTCTTGGAGTTGATGACCGCCTCCATCACGCTCTTCGCGATCGGGGCCGCGAGGCCGCCGCCGGAGATGTCGTCACGGTTGGCGTTGTCGTCCTCGATCACCACGGCGACGGCGACCGGCTTGCTGCCGTCGGGGAGCTTGGCGTACGAGATGAACCAGGCGTACGGGTTCTCGCTGTTCTCCACACCGTGCTGGGCGGTACCGGTCTTGCCGCCCACGGTGACGCCGTTGATCTGCGCGTTCGTGCCGGTGCCCTCCTTGACGACCGTCTCCATCATGGACTGGAGGATCTGGGCGTTCTCGGAGGACAGCGGCTGGCTCAGTTCCTGCGGGTCGGTCTGGGAGATGGTGTCGACGCCCGACGACTGGAGCTTGTCGATCATGTACGGCTTCATCAGCTTGCCGTCGTTGGCGACCGCGGAGGCGACCATGGCCATCTGCAGCGGGGTCGCGGCGGTGTTGAACTGGCCGATCGAGGACAGTGCGGTCTGCGACTGGTTCATGTCGTCGGAGAAGGTTGAGGCGCTGGAGCGGACCGGGGTGAACTGCTCGGCGTCGAAGCCGAACTTCTTGGCCTCGGCGAGCATCTTGTCGTTGCCGAGGTCGGCGCCGATCTTGCCGAAGACGGTGTTGCAGGAGTACCGCAGCGCGATCCGCATGGTCGCGTTCTTGCAGGGGATGCTGCCCTCGTTCTTCAGCTCGGTGGTGGTGCCGGGCATGACGTAGGGCAGCGGGGACTTGGTGGCCTCGTCGGCGGAGGTGTACAGCCCGTTCTGGAGCGCGGCCGCGGCGGTGACCACCTTGAAGGTGGAGCCCGGCGGGTAGGTCTCGCGCAGCGCCCGGTTCAGCATCGGGTCGTTGGGGTTGTACTTCTTCTGGAGCTTCTTCCAGGCCTCGGCGTCGGTGTTCGAGCTGCCGGCGAAGGCCGAGGGGTCGTACGACGGGTAGGAGGCGAGGGCCAGGATCTTGCCCGTGGAGGGGTCCAGGGCGACGACGGCGCCCTTGCCGCCCTGCTTCTTCAGCCCGTTGTAGGCGGCGGACTGGGCGGCCGCGTTGAGGGTGGTGACGACGTTGCCGCCCTGCTTCTGCTTGCCCGTGATCATGTCGAGGGTGTTGCGGAAGAAGAGCCGGTCGTCGTTGCCGGTGAGGATGCCGTCCTCAACGGACTCCATCAGGTTGGCGCCGAAGGCCTGGGAGGCGAAGCCGGTGACCGGGGCCCACATGGGGCCGTCCTTGTACGTGCGCTTGTACTTCAGGTCGTTGAGACCGGAGGAGTTGGACGCCGTGGAGCCGGTGATCGGGTTGCCGTCGACGATGATGTCGCCGCGCGGGGTGGAGTAGCGGGCGATCGTGACCCGGCGGTTGGCGGTGTCCTCGCGGAGGGTGTCGGCCTTGACGTACTGGAGCCAGTTGTCGCGCAGCAGCAGGGTGAGGACCAGGAGGCCGCAGAAGATCGCGATCCGGCGCAGGGGCTTGTTCATGAGGGGCGGACCACCTGGGTCATCTCGGCGTCGGGGTTGGCGGCAGGGGCGGGGGCCGGGCGCCGTGCGGTGTCGCTGATGCGGATCAGGATGCCGATCAGGGCCCAGTTGGCGATCACGGAAGAACCGCCGTACGCGAGGAACGGCATGGTCATACCGGTCAGCGGGATGAGGCCCATGACACCGCCGGAGACGACGAACACCTGGAGGGCGAAGGCGCCGGAGAGGCCGATGGCGAGCAGCTTGCCGAACGGGTCGCGGGCGGCGAGGGCGGTGCGTACGCCGCGTTCCACGATCAGGCCGTAGATCAGCAGGAGCGCCATGATGCCGGCCAGGCCCATTTCCTCGCCGAAGGTGGCGAGGATGAAGTCGGAGTTGGCGGCGAACCGGATGAGTTCGGAGTGGCCCTGGCCGAGGCCGGTGCCGAGGGTGCCGCCGGAGCCGAACGCCCACAGGGCCTGCATCGCCTGCTCGGAGTGGCCGGCGACGCCCTTCTGGGAGAGCGCGTACTCCTTCATCGGGTTGAGCCAGGCCTGGACGCGCTGCTGGACGTGCGGTTCGAAGCTGGCCACGCCGACCGCGCCGGCGCCCGACATCAGCAGACCGAAGACGATCCAGCTGGTCCGCTCGGTGGCGACGTACAGCATGATGACGAACATTCCGAAGAACAGCAGCGAGGTGCCGAGGTCGGTCTCGAAGACCAGGATCAGGATCGAGATGAACCAGACGACCAGGATCGGGCCGAGGTCGCGGCCGCGTGGCAGGTACAGGCCCATGACGCGGCGGCTGGCGAGGGCGAGCGCGTCGCGCTTGACCATCAGGTAGCCGGCGAAGAACACCGCGAGGACGATCTTGGCGAACTCACCGGGCTGGATGGAGAAGCCGGCGACGGAGATCCAGATCTTGGCGCCGTAGATGTTCTGGCCGAGGCCCGGTACCAGCGGCAGCAGCAGCAGGAAGAGCGCGCCGACCATGGAGATGTAGGTGTAGCGCTGCAGGGCGCGGTGATCCTTGAGGAAGATCAGCACGACGATGAACAGGGCGATGCCCATCGCGGTGTACAGCAGCTGGCGCGGTGCCGCGGTGCCCGCCTGCTTGATCGACTGGAGCAGCTTGGACTGGTCGAGCCGCCAGATGACGACGAGTCCGAGCCCGTTCAGCAGGGTGGCCAGCGGCAGCAGCAGCGGGTCCGCGTAGGGGGCGAACTTGCGGACGGCGAGGTGGGCGACGCCGGCCAGGAGGCCGAGGCCCAGGCCGTAGCTCAGCAGCCCTGCGGGGACCTTGTCGTTGATGGCCAGGCCCACGTTGGCGTAGGCGAACACCGGGATGAGGACGGCGAACACCAGGAGCGCGAGCTCGGTGTTGCGTCGGCTCGGTGTGCCGATGGAGCCGATCGTGGACGTGTGGTTCGTCGACGTGTTGGTAGTACTGCTCATCGTGTGACGGGGCCTCTCACGGCTTGCCTATTGCTTACCGCACAGCGAGACGACCTTCTGCTCATCCTCCGAGAGGCTGGGGCCGGGGCTGGGGGTCGCTGAGGGGGACGGGGACGATGACGCCGAGGGGGACGCCGAGTTCGTAGGGCTTGGCGAGGCCTTGGACGTGAGAGAGGTCTTGGTGGTTCCCGTGGTGCCTCCGGCCTCGCCCTGGCCGGTGCTGGAGTTGGTCTTGGACTCGGACGCGGTGCGCTCCGACTCCTTCTTGCAGGCGGAGGCCTGCACGGCCAGTTCCTGGACCTTCGACTGGGCGTCCGTGAGACCGCCCTCGGCGATGGTGGCCTTGACCTGCTTCTGCTGGTAGGGCGGCAGGTACTTGAGTTCGATCTCGGGGTGGTCCTTCTCCACCTTCGAGAGCGACACCCAGGCCAGGTCCTGGCTGATGCCCTGGTACAGCGCGACGTGGGTGCCGTTGGCGCCGACGTAGTACTGGGTCTGCGTCCAGCGGTAGCCGCCGTACAGGCCTCCGCCGATCACGGCGAGGGCGAGGATGCTGTAGAAGGATCTCTTCAGCCACCTGCGGCCCTTGCGGGGCTTGACGAAGTCGTCGTCGGTGTAGTCGCCGAAGCTGCCGGCCGGGACGTATCCGGTGGTGTCGCCGGAGCCGGGCGGGCCGAACTCGCCGCCTCCGCCCTGGCCGGGCACCTGGCGGCCGAGGTTCGCGGCACGGCCGGCCGGGGTCTGCATGAAGCCGTTGTCGTGCAGGTGCTGCTGGTTCTCGGCGACGGCGCCGACCACGACCGGGGTGTCGGAGAGCTGCCCGGCGAGGGTGTCTCCGGTGTCCAGGTCGAGGACGTCGGCGATGATGACCGTGATGTTGTCGGGGCCGCCGCCGCGCAGGGCGAGCTGGATCAGCTCCTGCACGGTCTCCTGGGGCCCCTGGTAGCTGGCGAGGGTCTCTTCCAGGGTCTGGTGGGAGACGACCCCGGAGAGCCCGTCGGAGCAGATGAGATAACGGTCACCCGCGCGCACCTCGCGGATGGACAGGTCGGGCTCGACGTGGTCGCCGCTGCCCAGCGCGCGCATCAGCAGGGAGCGCTGCGGGTGGGTGGTGGCCTCTTCCTCGGTGATCCGGCCCTCGTCGACGAGCCGCTGCACCCAGGTGTGGTCCTGGGTGATCTGGGTGAGCAGGCCGTCCCGCAGCAGATACGCGCGGGAGTCGCCGACGTGCACCAGGCCGAGCCGCTGGCCGGTCCACAGCAGGGCGGTGAGGGTGGTCCCCATGCCCTCCAGCTGCGGGTCCTCCTCGACCATGGCGCGCAGCTGGTCGTTGGCGCGCTGCACGGCGTGGCCGAGGGAGGTGAGGATGTCGGAGCCGGGCACGTCGTCGTCGAGCGTGACCAGGGTGGAGATCACCTCGGAGGAGGCGACCTCACCGGCGGCCTGGCCGCCCATGCCGTCGGCGATGGCGAGCAGGCGGGGACCGGCGTAACCGGAGTCCTCGTTGCCCTCGCGGATCATGCCTTTGTGCGATCCGGCGGCGAAGCGCAGTGACAGACTCATGCGCACCTCGCCTGTCGGCTCCGGGTACATCCGCACGGTGCCCACCCTCCGGTCGGGAGCGCGCAGCGGACCGGCGTCAGGTCCGCCGCTGCGTGCTCGCTCCGCTCGCGCCTATCCATGATGTAGCACTACTTCCGCAGCTCGATGACGGTTTTGCCGATGCGGATCGGCGCGCCCAGCGGGATCGGTGTGGGAGTCGTCAGGCGGGACCGGTCCAGGTACGTGCCGTTCGTGGACCCGAGGTCCTCGACGATCCACTGGCCGTCGCGGTCCGGGTAGATCCTGGCATGGCGGCTGGAGGCGTAGTCGTCGTCCAGCACGATCGTGGAATCGTGGGCGCGGCCCAGGGTGATGGTCTGTCCCTGGAGCGCGACCGTCGTACCCGTGAGCGTGCCCTCGGAGACGACGAGCTTGCTGGGGGCGTTGCGCCGTCGGCCGCCGCCTGCGGCCGGCTGCTGGCCGCGCTGCTGCGGTGGCGCGGCCTGCTGCCGGGCGGCGGGTTGCTGCCGGCGTCCTTCTTCCCTACGCGATCCGCGCTGGGTGACGCGCGTACCGAACAGGTCGCTGCGGATGACCTGCACGGCCACGATCACGAACAGCCACAGTACGGCCAGGAAACCCAGCCGCATGACCGTGAGGGTCAGCTCTGACATTGCCCCCGCTTCACCCTTCGGCTTGCCGGTAAATGATGGTGCTGCTGCCCACGACGATCCGCGAGCCGTCGCGGAGCGTAGCGCGGGTGGTGTGCTGCCCGTCCACCACGATGCCGTTGGTGGACCCGAGATCCTGGATCGTCGAGGGCGTTCCGGTCCGGATCTCGCAGTGCCGGCGGGAGACGCCGGGGTCGTCGATCCGCACGTCGGCCTCGGTGCTGCGGCCCAGCACGAGCGTCGCGCGGGAGATCTGATGGCGGGTGCCGTTGATCTCGATCCAGTAGCGGGTACGGGAGCCGGGCGCCGAGGCGCCGACCGGCCCGGAGGGCCCTGCGGGCCGCTGGGCGGCGGGCTGGGCCGGCTGCGGATAGCCGTAGCCGCCGGGGCGCTGCGGGGCGCCGGGGGGCGGTGCGCTCGGCATGGGCGGGGCCGCGGCGGACTGCGGGTAGCCGTAGCCGCCCGGTCGCTGCGGGGCGCCGCCGGCCGCGGGCGCGCGCTCCGGGGCGGCCTGCTGGTTGCTGGAGGAGGCGAGGGTGCGGCTGCGCACCCGGTACAGGCCGGTGTCCAGGTCCTCGGCCTTCTCCAGGTTGACCTTGATCGGCCCCATGAAGGTGTAGCGCTGCTGCTTGGCGTAGTCGCGGACCATCCCGGCGAGCTCGTCGCCGAGCTGCCCGGAGTAGGGGCTGAGCCGCTCGAAGTCGGGTGCGCTCAGCTCGACGATGAAGTCATTGGGTACGACGGTCCGGTCGCGGTTCCAGATGGTCGCGTTGTTGTCGCACTCGCGCTGCAGCGCACCGGCGATCTCCACGGGCTGGACCTCGGACTTGAACACCTTCGCGAAGGTGCCGTTGACCAGACCTTCGAGACGCTGCTCGAACTTCTTCAGGACTCCCACAGGGCACCTCCTCTGTCGCGTTGCCCGTACGGCTTGCCTTACCGCTACTGCTCACTGATCGTATCTACGCGTCCGGCAATCAGCCGGTTCCCCCAGCGGCCCCGGTTCGAACTCCTCGGCGCGCTTCTTCCTGTCAAGGATCGGCGCTTCTTCTGCCAAGGATCGTAGAGGTGGCCCACGTCCAGTGTCCCGCACCTGACTGTGCACCTGATCCGTCTCCTGGACAGATGGCCTGGACCGGTACGAGGTTGATACGTGAACGCCGACTGCTCGGTACGTGGGCGTCAGGTGAGCGCTGCCCGGAGACAAGGGATGTGAACCCACCCCCTCCCACGTGCTAGTGTTCTGCGTGTCGGAAGGCGCCGGGCCGAAGGAAACAGAGGCCGGGACCGGAGGACACACCCAATGCGCGGGTGGCGGAATAGGCAGACGCGCTGGATTCAGGTTCCAGTGCCCGCAAGGGCGTGGGGGTTCAACTCCCCCCTCGCGCACAGAGAGAAACCGACGAAACGGGTCTCTGCCGGTGACGGAAGTCATGGCGGGGGCCCGCTTCTCGTTGTCCGGTGATCGTCAGGCGACTGTGAGGCATCGCACGGCCTGGTGAGGGCATGCGGAGGGCCCCGACTCGTGAGCTATCTCACGGGCGGGGCCTGTCTTGTTCGTCCTGTGATGTCCGGGACCGGATCGATCTACGCGGCTGGTGCCAGGTGCCGCGTCGGGGTCGAGGTCTTCCGGTCTTCCGCTCTTCGGTCTGCCGGCGATGGTGGGTGCGGCGCCGTGGGCGTTCGCCATCGAGGGCGAGGGTGTCCAGCCACTTCCTGATCTTGCGGCGGTTGGCGTGGGCCGGCCGGCTGGACGGCGAGCGGGATCGTCTGCGCGCCGGTTCCGCGGATGCGGCCGGAGCCTACGGAAGCGGCGGGAGCCTGTGGATTCGATGCCCTCGGCGAGCGGGTTCTTGGCGTACCCGTTGTAGCCCTCGACGCTGTTGCGGAGCCGGAAGAAGACCTTCTGCCCATCAGGGCCGCGGTACTCCAGCGCCTACCAGTGCGTGGCACCGGCTTCTGGGCTGACGGTGATCGTGCGCCGGCGGCACACGCCTTGAGATGTGCCGTTGCTGCCGCGCGGGGCGTGCGGCAGGCAGGGGGACGGAGTCCGTCCTCGCGTGACCTGTCCGAACAAGTGCGGGGCCTGCGCCTTTACCTTCCACTGAAGATCTCGTTGCGTACTGGTCATCTGTTCTTGGTCAACATCCTCCAAAAGGACCTTATGTTCGCGGTCAAGTAATGGGCAAGAACAGTAACGGAGGACGTTGTGTCCCTGGATGTTCGTAGGGCTCGGCGGTTCGCCGCTCCCGCAACCGCCGCAGTCGCCGCCGCGGTCGTGACGATGGTGGTCAACCCGACGCTGGGCGCGTCGGCCTCGGCTCCGCACGCCTCGGCCAAGACCCCGACCGCCAAGAACGTCATCTTCATCAACGGCGACGGCATGGGCGCCGCCACGCGCCAGGCCGCCCGCCTGCACCTGGCCGGCCTGGGCGGCCAGCTCGCGATGGACAAGCTCCCCACCTCGGGCCAGCTGACCACCGAGCCGGACGACCCGAAGGCCGTCGTCACCGACTCGGCCGCCGCGGCGACCGCGTGGGCCACGGGCGAGAAGACCTACAACGGCGCGATCAGCGTCGACGTGGACGGCAACCCGCTGGCCACCCTCGGCCAGCAGGCCAAGGCGGCCGGCAAGGCCACCGGCCTGGTCACCACCGCGCAGGTCACCGACGCGTCGCCGGCGGCGTTCTTCTCGAACACCGCCAACCGCTCGGCGCAGGACGAGATCGCCCGCCAGTACATCGAGGTCAGCAAGCCCGACGTCATCCTGGGCGGTGGCGAGGACTGGTGGCTGCCCGCGGGCAGCGCCGGCGCGTTCAAGGACCAGCCCGCCGAGGACCCGTCCGAGGCGAGCAAGGGCACCAAGGGCAACCTCATCAACAAGGCCAAGAAGGCCGGTTACTCCTACGTCTCCGACGCGGACCAGCTCAGCCGCGCCAAGGGCGGCAAGCTCCTCGGTCTCTTCGCCAACGAGGAGATGTTCCAGCAGCGCGCCGAGGGCCAGGGCGACGTGTACAGCCCGGCGGTCGGTCTCTCCACCATGACCAGCAAGGCCCTGAGCACGCTGGACAAGAACAAGAAGGGCTTCTTCCTCATGGTCGAGGAAGAGGGTGTGGACGAGTTCGCCCACTCGAACAACGGCACCCGCGTCCTGCAGTCCATGCGGGAACTGGAGAAGGCGGTGGCCGTGGCCCGTGCCTACGTCGCCACCCACCCCGACACCCTGCTGGTCGTCACCGGCGACCACGAGACCGGTGGCCTGGCCGTCGAGGAGTCGGACGCCGCTGACGAGTCCGGCACCGGCATCTCCGCCGAGGACGGTCCGTTCAGCATCCGCGGCAGCGAGAAGAGCTTCTACATCGACTGGACCACGTCCGGCCACACCGGTGTGGACGTTCCGGTGACCGCGGCCGGTCCGCTGTCCGACCGCTTCACCGGCAAGCACGCCAACACCTACGTGTACGACGTGCTGCGCCAGGCCCTGACGCGCCGCTGAACGACGCGCTGACAACCGAGTGCGCCTTGGGATCAGAAGGGCGTCGTCCGCACTGCGGGAAACGTTCTTAATGTGCACGGGAAGTGCTCGCTGACCGAGCACTTCCAGCCCTGATCAGTGCATTTCGTCGGTTCCACACAGAGAGGAACCGACGAAACGGGTCTCTGCCGGTGACGGAAGTCATGGCGGGGGCCCGCTTCTCGTTGTCCGGTGATCGTCCGGCGACTGTGAGCCATCGCACGGCCTGGTGAGGGCATGCGGAGGGCCCCGACTCGTGAGCCATCTCACGGGCGGGGCCTGCCTTAGTTTTGTCCTGCGATGTCCGGACCGGATTGATCTACGCCGCTGATGCCAGGTGCGCTGTCCTCGACGTCTTGCGGAGCCGGAAGCAGACCTTCTGCCCATCAGGGCCGCCGTACTCGAGCGACTGCCAGTGCCTGTCGCCGGACTTGGGGCTGACGGTGACGGCACGCCGGCGGCAGACCTTGGCCGAGCCCACCGGGCTGGGCTCCAGGTCGACGAGGGGCAGGGGGATGCCGCGGCTTGAGGGGGGGCACTGGGCCTTGCCTGCTTCGGCGGGGCGCACCATCCGCTGGTAGCCCTCGTCGTCGGCGTCCATCCCGAGGGCGAACGCATGACGAGTGCAAGATCGACCCGATGAGGAACAACTCTCCCCAGACATTGCCTCGTTATGGAAAGGCGTGTGCGCATCTCTACGTCAACGGGGTGCGGCGTGTGAGCCAGTGTCACCACATTACGAAGTGAGCCGTTCATGATCCATCAGCAGCAAGGGCGGGAACAACCCGGGGAGGCGCGACAGCGGTCGGCTGGGGTCGCCGCCTTCGCGGCGGGTCTTGTATTGACACTCGCCTTCTTCGCCTTCTTTCCCGGGCTTCCACACGTTATCGACTGGGGGGCGATCGTCGTCGCCCTCCTGGTGGGAGTGCTCACTCGATGGATCTGCCGGTCCTTGATGGGAAAGAGGAGCAAAGAGAATAGGTGAGCTTGGATACGGGGACGCGGGCCGCCACAAGGCTCTCCGAGGCCATCGAGCGCGGTCGTCCAGCGGGTGCCGGCCGCTCGGGGTCTCGATGCCCCTGGCCTGCGCCGTGGGAAACCTGCTGTGACAGCGCGGGAAACGATCTACGTGTCGCACTCACAGGGCCTGATCAGCACGTTTCGTCGGTGCCCCACAGACAGAGGCGAAGGGCCCATCGTGATCACGATGGGCCCTTCGCTGTGCCGGTGTGGTTCACGGGAGCGGGCGAGCGGGTGGTCGGTCGGCACGGGTTGGCGGTGTGATTTTCCTGTCGGTGTGAGGTGTCTCTCACTGGGCGGATCAGTGGGTGGATCACTGGGCGGACGGGTGCGGTCTTCGGGTGGCTGTGGCGGCCGTTGCGGTTGCGGTCAAGACCGCGAGGGCCGCGCAGACGGTGGTGGTGGCGGCCAGGGCCGGCCAGGGGAGGGTGAGGGTGGCCGGGGCGTGCAGGACGTGCAGGGCCGCCCCGACGGCCGCCAGGTTCAGGGCCGTGACCAGCAGGCCCAGCAGGGCGCCGACCGCGACCACCGTCAGCGCCTCGGCGCCGGCCAGCCGCAGCACCTGCCGGCGGGTGGCGCCGGCCAGTCGTAGCGCGGCCAGTTCGCGGACCCGGTCGGAGGTGGCCATCACCATGGTGTTGACCAGGGAGATCCCGGTGTAGAGGAGCGCGATGCCTAGCACCAGGAGGAAGCCGAGGCGGGTGGTGCGGTCGGTCCGCGGGGAGGTCGCCGCGATCCATTGGTCCGCGGTACGGACCCGGCCGCCGTCCGCCCGGACCGCCCGGCGCAGCCCGGCGGCCACCGCGGCCGCGTCCGCGCCGTCCGCCAGGGCCACGTCGACCCGGTCGACGGCTGCGCCGGGGGCGTTGGCCGGGGTGACGTACACGCCGTTGTCGCCGGTGCCCCTTGTCATCACGGCGGCGATGCGCAGGGTCTTCCGGGTGCCGTCGCCCAGCCACACCCGCACCCGCTGCCCGACGGTGTGCCTCTCCCACTCCTCGTTGACGATGATCGAGCCGTCGTCCAGGCCGGTGGTCCGGCCGGCGGCGAGCGGGAGGCGGGTGGTGGCGGCCAGGGCGGCGGGATCGGCGGCTCTGGCCTCGGACCTGACCAGCGCGACCCCGTCCTCCAGCACGTACACCGCGCTCGCCGAGGTCACGGCCACCTCGGTGCCGGGCGCCGCGCGCAGCGCCTTGAGCGTCGCTGCGTCGAACCCGCCCGCCGAGGGCGTGACGACGAAGGCCGCGATGGTCCGGGCGCGGGTCTCGGCGGCCCCGGCCGCGCCGAGCGTGGCGGTGGCGCCGAGCAGCGAGCCCGCGAGGGCGACCGTCACCAGCACGGGCGCCGCGACGGAGGCCGTACGGCGCACCGCGGCGGCCGCGTTCTCGCGCACCAGCAGGCCGGTGGCGCCCGGGAGCCGTGCCGGGGCCCAGGTGAGCAGCCGGGTCAGCGGGCGGACCAGGACGGGGGCCAGCAGGGCGACCGCCGTGATCAGCAGCATCGGACGGCTCACATAGCTCTTGCGGTGCAGCAGACCACCCGGGTCGCCGAGGAACGGGAGCACCGCGGCGGCCACCAACAGAGCCCCGCCGCACAGCCAACGCCCCCAGGTCATCGGCCTGTTGTCCACGGCCGCCTCGCGCAGCGCCTCCGCCGGCCCGGTCCGGCCCGCCCGCCAGGACGCGGCGACCACTCCGCAGAGCGCGACCAGCACCCCGGTGGAGAAGGCCGCGCAGTACGGCCAGACGGCGTCCCCCGTCTCGAACCAGTCCGGGGCGAGTCCGGCGTCGACCGTCCAGCGGACCAGGCGGGGTGCGCCGTACCGGCCGAGCACACAGCCCGTCGCCGAGGCGACCACGCCGACCAGCAGGGCCTCGGCGGCCACCGTCCGGCGCAGCTGCCCGGGCGTCGCCCCGGCGGCGCGCAGCAGACCGAACTCGCGGCGGCGCTGGGCAACCGCGAAGGCGAACGTCGACGCCACCACGAACACCGACACGAAGGCGGTGACCCCGCCGGCCGTGCCGAACAGGGCGTTCAGCGCGGTGAGCGCCTCCCGGTCACGGTCGGGATCCGGGTCGGCGTAGCGGCGGTCGGCGCCCGTGAGGACCTGGACGCCCGTGATCTTTTTCACTGCGTTCCGTACCGCCGTGACGTCCGCGTCTGTGGCCAACTGCACACTGCGGGGCTGGAGTTGCGCGGCCCGGGCGTCGGTGTAGAAGACGGCGTGCTCGAAGCCGCGGTCGGCGACCGTGCCGACGACCCTGACGCTGCCGCGTCGCGTGCGCAGGCTCTGGCCGGGTTTCGCCCAGGTGCCGCTGACCACCACCTCGTCGGCAGCGCGCGGGGCACGCCCCGAGGCGATCTCGTACGGCGCGAACGCGGCGACCGACCAGGGGTGGCCGACCAGATCGCCGGGCGCGCCCCGCACCCGTACGGCGAAGGAGCGGTCCGGGGTGACCCGGCCGAGCCGCTCCAACTCGGCGACGGCGGCGGGGGGTACGGCACGCGGCTCGGCCAGCTTCTGGGTGCGGTCGCCGATCGGGGTGGGCACGCGCAGGGTGTCGGCGCCCTTGACGACGACCGGGGCGGCGGCGAACCGCTCCGGGGCGCGGGTCGGCGCGTCCAGCGAGGCGGCGAGGGCGAGGCCCGTCACGGTGAGCAGCCCGACGCCGAGCGCGAGGGCGACGAACCCGCCGACGAAGGTGACCCAGCGGGCGCGCAGGGTGCACAGGGCGACACTCAGCACGGGAGGGTCTCCGGCTGGGGGGTGGGGCGGGGGCCGGAGCCGGTCCGGGGTGCGGGTTCGGTGCCGGTCGCGGGTCGGATCCGGGGTGTGGTGTAGGTCGCGGGTCGGGTTTGGGGCGTGGTGTCGGTCGCGGTTCCGGTCCGGGGCGCGGTATCGGTGCCGGTTCTGGGCGATGTCTCCAGTTCGGTCATCCGTGCCGCGATGGCGTCGGGGCTCGCGCTCGCCAGTTCGTCGTTGACCCGGCCGTCGACCAGGAAGACCACGCGGTCGGCGTAGGAGGCGGCGACGGGGTCGTGGGTGACCATGACGGTCGTCTGGCCCTGGTCGTCGACCATGGCCCGCAGCAGCGTCAGCACCTCCCGGCCGGTCCGTGAGTCCAGGGCGCCGGTCGGCTCGTCGCCGAACAGCACCTCGGGGCGGGTGATCAGGGCCCGGGCCAGCGCCACCCGCTGCTGCTGGCCGCCGGACAGCTCGGTCGGCCGGTGCCGGGCGCGTTCGCCGAGACCGACCTGCCGGAGCACGTCGCGGACCCGGGACTTCGGCACGCGCCGGCCGGCCAGCCGCAGCGGCAGCGCCACGTTCTGCTCGGCGGTCAGCGAGGGGAGCAGATTGAACGACTGGAACACGAACCCGACCCGCTCCCGGCGCAGCAGGGTCAGTTTCGTCTCGCTCAGCCCGGTCAGTTCGGTCCCGGCCAGCAGGACCGACCCGGAGGTGGGCCGGTCCAGGCCCGCCGCGCACTGCAGCAGCGTCGACTTGCCGGAGCCGGACGGGCCCATGACGGCGGTGAAGGTGCCCTTGGGGAAGCCGAGGGAGACCTGGTCGAGCGCGGTGACGGCGTTGTCGCCGGAGCCGTAACGCCTGCTGACGGAGCGCAAGGTGATCGCGTCGCCGGTGTCGCCCGCGTTGTCGGTGCCGCCGGTGTTGTTGGCGTTGCTGGTGTCGCTGGTCATGGGGCCTCACTGCTCGAAGGGCGTCTGGTGGTGGCCGGGTGGTGGGTCCACGAAACCGTCCGGGGGCGGGGCTGCGCAGTGCGGCAGGACGGAGATCCGGGGTAGGGCCAGGCCTACCTCCACCCCGGTGGCTGGACGGATGGCCGGGGCCGCGGCCCGCCGCCTACGGTGACCGGCATGCAGCCCCCTCCCCGCAACGTCTGGCAGGCCATGGCCGGGCCCCGCTTCCTGGTCTCCGGCTGGCCCTGGCGTGCCGTCGGCTACCTGCTGAGCGGTGCGGTCACCGGTGCCGTACTCCTCGTGGGACTGGTCACCGCGGTCACGGCCGGCGTCGCGCTCGCCGTCGTACTCGTCGGGCTGCCACTGCTGCTCCTCACGGTGCTCGCGGGCCTTCCGGTGGCCCGGCTCGAACGGCACCGGCTGCGGCTGGTCGACCGGCATCCGGCGTACGACCCGCATGTACGGCCTTCCGCGACCGGCCTGCGGGCCTGGCTGACCACCCGGCTGCGGGAGCGGGCGACCTGGCGCGAACTCGGCCACGCGCTGCTGTTCGCGGGCCTGTTGTGGCTCCTGGACGCGCTCGCCGTGACCCTCGCCCTGCTCTGCCCGCTGTCGCTGGTCGCCGCCCCGCTGCTGCTGGCCACGGCCGGCGAAGAGCGCGGGACGAAGGTGCTGAAGGCGTGGACGGTCAGCACCTGGCCGGCCGCCTTCGGGGTGGCGGTGCTGGGGTTGTCGCTGCTGGCTCTCGGCGGCTATGCGCTGGGCGTCACGGCCGGCGCCCGGGCCGGGCTGACCCGGCTGCTGATCGCGCCGCGCGAGGCGGAGCTGGGGTCGCGGATGGTCGAACTGGCGCGGTCCCGGGCGCGGTTGGTAGACGCCTTCGAGGCGGAGCGGCGGCGTATCGAACGCGATCTGCACGACGGCGCCCAGCAACGCCTGGTCGCCCTGTCGATGACCCTCGGCCTGGCCCTGCTGGACGCCCCGCCGGGCCCGTTCGCCGAGCAGCTGGCCAAGGCCCAGCGGGAGGCGGGCGAGGCGCTCGCCGAACTGCGGGAGATCGTCCACGGCATCCATCCCCAGGTGCTCGCCGACCACGGCCTGGCGGCGGCGGTGGCCGACGCGGCCGACCGCACGGCCGTTCCCGTGGACGTCGACTTCCGGCTGCCCGTGCGGCTGCCGCAACCGGTGGAGGCGGCCGCCTACTTCGTGGTGCGCGAGGCGCTCGCCAACGTCGACCGGCACAGTGGCGCGGGCCGTGCCGGGGTGCGCGGCGGGCACCGGGACGGGCGGCTGTTCCTGGAGGTGCGCGACGACGGCCGGGGCGGCGCGGACGCCGCGGCGGGCAGCGGGCTCACCGGACTCGCGGACCGGGTGTCGGTGCTGGATGGCACACTCTCGATGTCCAGTCCGCCGGGTGGACCGACCCTGCTGCGTGTGGAGTTGCCGTGCGAACCGACCGATCGCTGCGGGTAGTCCTGGCCGAGGACAGCGTGCTGCTGCGGGAGGGGATCGTCGGGCTGCTGAGCCGCTGCGGGCACGAGGTGGTCGCGGCCGTGGGGGACGCGGAGGCGCTGGTCGCGGCGGTGGCGGAGCATGCGCCGGACGTCGTCGTGACGGACGTACGGATGCCGCCGGGCTTCCAGGACGAGGGCCTGCACGCGGCGGTGCGACTGCGTGCCGCCCGGCCGACGCTGCCGGTCCTGGTGCTCAGCCAGTACGTGCAGCGCAGTTACGCGGCCGACCTTCTCGACTCCGGTGACGGTACGGGCGTCGGCTATCTGCTCAAGGACCGGGTGGGGCAGGTGGCGGACTTCGTCGAGGCGTTGTGCGCGGTGGCCGACGGGGGGACGGTGGTCGACCCCGAGGTGGTACGGCAACTGCTGCGCCGGCGCCGGGATCCGCTGGAGCGGCTGTCCCCGCGCGAGCGGGAGGTGCTGGCGCTGGTCGCGGAGGGGAAGTCGAACGGCGCGATCGCCCGGGAGCTGGTGGTCTCGGAGGCGGCGGTGGGCAAGCACATCGGCGGGATCCTGACGAAGCTGGACCTGCCACCGGCGGAGGAGACACATCGGCGGGTACTGGCGGTGCTGGCTTTCCTGCGGGCTTGAGGGGGGTGGGCGCGGGGATGTGCGGGGGGTGCTTTCGGGTGCGGCTGGGTTGTGGTTGCTCGCGCAGTTCCCCGCGCCCCTGGATGCAGGGCCAGTGATCCCGTGGAGGTAGGGACAGTGATCCCACCTGAGGGGCGCGGGGCTGTGTTCGCTATGCGGCTACCGCCGCGTGGGCGCGACCGGCCCCCGACCACCCGCAGACGCCCGACGCCGGCCGCCCCCCGATTCCTGTCCGCTCCCCCCGAAGTTATCCACAGGGGCTGACGCGTTTCCGGCCCCCACCTGTACCGTTTCACCGAGTTGATGTTCGTGCGTGTGCGTGTGCGGAGTACGGGGGAGGCGGTCGACGTGACCGGACTGGAAGAGCTGCCGGCGGCCGGGGCGCGCAAGTTGCCCTCGCCGAAGGGCTTTGCGCAGTGGCCCGCGAAGGGCTCGCCCAAGGAGGAGGGCAAGGCGCTGCGTTCGGCCGTGCCGCGCCGCGGCCATGACGCCCTGGACCTGGACGGCTCCCGGCCCGACGCGGTGAGCGCGGTCGAGGAGTCCAACCGCGACCGCATCCCGGAGCTGATCCCGATAAGGGTCGGCAGAATGGCGGCGAGCCCGTTCGCGTTCCTGCGCGGCTCGGCCGGCCTGATGGCGCACGACCTGGCCCGCACCCCGATGACCAGGATCGCCACCCAGATCTGCGGCGACGCCCACGCGGCCAACTTCGGCCTGTACGGCGACCCGCGCGGCGACCTCGTCATCGATCTGAACGACTTCGACGAGACGGTGCTCGGCCCCTGGGAGTGGGACCTCAAGCGGCTCGCCGCCTCCCTGGTGCTGGCCGGCCGGGAGGCGGGTGCCGACGAGGACACGTGCCGCAAGGCGGCGGGTGACACGGCCGGTGCCTACCGCCGCACCATGCGCCTGCTGGCGAAGCTCCCGGTGCTGGACGCGTGGAACGCCATCGCGGACGAGGAGTTGGTCTCCCACTCCGACGCCCACGACATGCTCGGCACCCTGCGCCGGGTCTCGGAGAAGGCCCGCGCCAACACCAGCGGCCGGTTCGCGGCCCGCTCCACCGAGCCCACCGAGAACGGCGGGCGCCGCTTCGTCGACGCCGTGCCGGTGCTGCGCCGGGTCGCGGACGAGGAGGCGGAAGCGGTCGTGGCGGCCCTGGAGCACTACGTCACCACGCTCTCCGAGGACCGCCACCCGCTGCTCTCCCGGCACGCCCCGCACGACGTCGCCTTCCGGATCGTGGGCACCGGCAGTGTCGGCACCCGGTCGTATGTCGTGCTGCTCCTGGACCATCGCGGCGAGTCGCTGATCCTCCAGGTCAAGGAGGCCCGCCCGTCCGCGCTCGTCCCGCACCTGGCGACGGCCGGCTTCGAGGCGCCCGCCGTCGACCACGAGGGACGCCGGGTGGTCCTCGGGCAGAAGCGGATGCAGGTGGTCAGCGACATCCTGCTCGGCTGGACCACGGTGGCGGGCCGCCCCTTCCAGGTCCGCCAGTTCCGCAACCGCAAGGGCAGCGTCGACCCGGCCGCCCTGTCGCCCGACCAGATCGACGACTACGGCCGGATGACCGGCGCCCTGCTGGCCCGCGCCCACTCCCACAGCGCCGACCCGCGCCTGATCGCCGGCTACTGCGGCAAGAACGAGGAGCTGGACGAGGCGATCGCCGCGTTCGCGGTGACCTACGCCGACCGCACGGAGGCGGACCACGAGGAACTGGTGGCCGCGGTCCGCACGGGCCGGATCGCGGCCGAACTCGGGGTGTGACCGCCGGTGACAGGTCCTGAGGTGCAGAGGTGAAGTACGTCGTCATCGAGGACGGCGAGAGCGAGGGTCCGGTCTTCGGCGACGGCGAGGACGCCGGTCCGGTGTTCGTCGATGCCGGCGGTGTGGGGCCGGTGTTCGCCGGCGGCGCGGGCGTGGGGTCGGTGCGTATCGACCCCGGCCCCTATCTGGCGCGGCTCCCGGAGTTCGCCGGTGAGCTGCCGCCCGGCGCCCGCGCCTTCGCCACCGACCCGGACCACTACGACTTCAGCGGCCACCGCTGTGTGAAGGACCTGCGCCCGCTGGAGATGCGGCGCACCGCCCCCGACGACATCGAGATCCGCTTCCGTCACAACTGCTTCAAGCACGACGAGGACCTGGTCGTCCGGTACTCGGGGGTCTCCCGCTTCCAGACGGACGTCCTGGGCGCCTGCGACCTGACCTCGCTCGGCGAGGTGATCCTCGACGAGATCCTCCCGTACCCCGACGGCTGCACCCACGAGCTGGTCTGCCGCCCCGGAACCCTCGTCGTGGCCTGCAGAGATCTGGTCGCCGAGTGGGTGGCGGCCACCTCCGAGGACGACAGGCCCTAGTCTGGTCGGGTGACGACCCCGGAAGCTGAGCAGTCTGAGGCACCGCGGCCCGAGGAACGCCTGGAACAGGCCGTGCGGGCCGCCGAGCAGGCGTTGATCGAGTTCGAGATCGCGGTCGAGACCTTCCGTGTCGAGGTCGAGAACTTCTCGCGCCTGCACGAGCAGAAGCTCGGCCCCCTCTATCTCCGCCTCGAGGAGCTGGACGCGCGGATCGCCGAGGCCAAGGCGGCCCGCACCGGCGACCCCGAGGACATCCGCGCCGCCGAGGAGGCCCGGGCCCGGGTCCTGCCCATCCCCGGCGTCGAGGAACTGCTGCACGGCTGGATGGACGGCCACGGCCTGTTCCCGGAGGCCGTCGCGATGCTCACCGAGCAGGAGGTACGGCCCCCGCAGCGGGTGCGGCCCAGCGAGGAGGCCCGCCGGCTCTACCGCGAGCTGGCCCGCAAGGCCCATCCCGACCTGGTGCAGGACGAGGCCGAGCAGGAGCGGCGCGAGGAGTTCCTCAGCCGGGTCAACGCGGCCTACGCCCGCGGCGACGAGGCCCTGCTGCGGGAGCTGGCCGAGGAGTGGGCGGCCGGCCCGGTCCCGCCCGAGCGCAGGCCGAGCCGCGCCGAGGAGCTGTACGCCCGCCTCGAATGGCTGGCCGAGCGCAAGGAACTGCTCACCCTGGTCGCCAAGGAACTGGAGGACGGCCCCATCGCCGGCCTGCTCCGGCTGGCCCCCGAGGACCCGGACAGCCTCCTCGACGAGATCGCCGAGAGGCTCTACAAGGACGTGGCCGAGCGGGAGACGGAGCTGGCCGCGCTGCTCACCCAGGAGTAGCGGTCGGGTAGCGTCGGAGCCATGAACTTCGCAGCGCGTGTGCCCACGGTGGAGGTCGCGGACCTCAAGGACGGCGACTTCCTGCTGGACGTCCGCGAGGACGACGAGTGGCAGGCGGGCCACGCCGCGGGCGCCCTGCACATCCCGATCAGCGAGTTCGTGGCCCGCTACGGCGAGTTCACCGAGGCCGCTCCCCAGGACGGCCGCGTCCACGTCATCTGCCGCTCCGGCGGCCGCTCGGCCCAGGTCACGATGTACCTGGGCCAGCAGGGCATCGACGCGGTGAACGTGGACGGCGGCATGCAGGTGTGGCAGGCGGCAGGACGAGAGGTAGTGACGGACACCGGCGAACCGGGTTTCGTCATCTGAGGGGGACCCGACGGCGCCCCGCACCGGGGCGCCCCCGCTATCCCAGTGGGTGCGCGGCCAGCAGATCCCCCAGCGCCTCCTCATGGGCCCCGGCGGACCCGAGCGCCAGCTCGAGCTGTTTCGCCCAGGCGTGGTACCGGTGCAGCACATACTCCGTGTCGGCGCCGAAGCCCCCGTGCAGGTGCTGCGCGGTCTGCACCACCCGCCGCACCCCCTCCGCCGCCCAGATCTTCGCCACCGCCACGTCCCCGGCCGCCGGCAGCGCCCCGGCCGCCCCGGAGGCGATCCGCCACGCCGCCTGCCACAGCGTCGCCTCCATGGCCCGCAGGTCGATGTACCGGTCGGCGGCCTGCACGGCGACCGCCTGGAACGTGGCGACGGGATGCCCGAACTGCTCCCGCTTCCCCGTGTACTCGCTGGTCATCCGCAACACCCGCTCACCCAGCCCGAGCGCCAGCGCACACGTCCCGGTCGCCAGCAGCTCCCGCAGCCACTCCCAGGCTCCCGCCGCGGTCACCACATCCCGCTCCGCGACCCGCGCCGACTCCAGCCGCAGCTCCCCGAGCCGTTCCCCGCTGGTCGACACCTGCTCGGCGAGCGTGACCCCGTCACCGGACGGCGCCACCAGTGCCAGCACGCTCCGGTCGCCGTCGGTATGCGCCGGTACGACGACGAGATCGGCGTCGTACACCCACGGCACCGCCGTCTGCACCCCGTCCAGCACCCAGGCCCCGTCCTCTCGCCGTGCGGTCACCGCCTGCTCGGCCGGGTCGTGCCCGGTGCGCCCGCTCGCGGCGACGGTCAGCACCAGCTCGCCGCGCCCCGCCCGCGTCAGCAGCCGGCCCCTCAGCTCCGCGTCCCCGTAGGTCTGGACGGCCGCCATGGCCGCGCTGTTCTCCAGCAGCGGTACCCGGGCCAGCACCTTCGCCGACTCCCGGAGCACCAGGCAGAGCGCGATGGCGTCCAGCCCCGCCCCGCCGTACTCCTCGGCCGTCAGCAGACTCAGCAGGTCCGCGGCGGCCAGCCGCTCCCACAGGTCCCGGTCGAAGTGCTCGGCCACGGCGCCGGTGGTCAGCGCGGGGCTCGGCACCGCGTCCGGTGCCACCCCGGCGAACACCCCGCGCGCCGCCTCGGCCGCCGCCAGCTGCTCCTCGGTGAAGGTGAAGTCCACGGTGCTGTCCTCCCGGCGGGTCCGCTGATCTGACGGTCCGTCAAGATAGAACAGGTTCTAGAAGAAGGGAACCGAAAACCTCTGCGATCACCCGCTCCTTCCGTCGTAGGCTGACGCCCGCTGCCCGCCGACGGGGGACGAGCACACGAGGGAGGACACATGGGGATCCGAAGCCTGACCCGCACCGAGGCCGAGCGCCGGTCCGATCTGATCACGGTCGAGCGGTACGACGTGGACATCGACCTCACCGCCCTGCCCGGCGGACCGGAGATCCGGTGCGTCTCCACGGTGGCCTTCGCCTGCGCGGAGCCGGGCGCCGAGTCCTTCGTCGACTGCGCGGCCGAGGTCCGCTCCGCCACCCTCAACGGCACCCCCCTCACCCCCACCGACGACGGCCGGATCCCGCTGCCCGGCCTGGCCGCGCACAACGTGCTGCGCGTGGAGAGCGTCCAGGCCGACACCACGGTCAGCCCGGGCGTCCACAAGGCCGTCGACCCCGCCGACGGCGAGGTCTACCTCTGGACCAGCTTCGAACCGGACGAGGCCCGCTTCGTCTGGGCCTGCTTCGACCAGCCCGACCTCAAGGCCCCGCACGCCTTCACCGTCACCGCCCCGGCCGCCTGGACCGTCCTCAGCAACTCCGGCGGCCCGCGTGTCGAGGAGCAGGGCGCGGCCCGCCGCTGGAGCTTCCCGGACACCCCGCCGCTGTCCGTGTACAACACCGTCGTCAACGCGGGCCCCTTCCACGAGATCCGCCGCGAGGCCGACGGCCACGACCTCGGCGTCTTCGCCCGCCGCTCGCTCGCCGAGGTACTGGAACGCGGCGCCGACGAGATCTTCACCCTCACCCGCCAGGGCCTCGCCTTCTACGCCGAGGCCTTCGCGATGCCGTTCCCGCAGCGCAAGTACGACCAGGTGTTCATGCCCGAGTTCGGCGGCGCCATGGAGAACTACGGCTGCGTGACCTGGTCGGACATGTTCCTGCGGCGGGCCACGCCGACGCCCGCCGAGCGCGAGCGGCTCGCGGTCGTGCTGCTGCACGAGATGGCGCACATGTGGTTCGGCAACATCGTCACCATGCGCTGGTGGGACGACCTCTGGCTGAACGAGGCCTTCGCCGAGTTCGCCTGCCACTGGGCCGCGGAGGGCGCCACCCGCTACACCGACGCCTGGGCCAGCCACCTCGCCGGCGAGAAGCTCAAGGCCTACCTCTCCGACCAGGGCCCGGTCTCCCACCCGATCCACCAGCCCATCCACGACGTCGCCGAGGCCGCGTCGATCTTCGACAACATCACCTACCCCAAGGGCGCCTCCGTCCTCCAGCAGTTGATGACCTACGTCGGCGAGGACCGGTTCCGCGCCGGGATGGCCGCCTACTTCGCCCGCCATGCCTGGGGCACCACCACCCTCCAGGACCTGATCGACGCCCTCGCCGAGGCGAGCGGCCGGGACCTCGCCGGCTGGCGGAAGGCCTGGCTGGAGACGGCCGGCACCGACCGCTTCACCCTGGAGCACGACGGCGACACCGTCACCCTCGTCGCCGACGGCACCCCGCGCCCGCAGGTCCTGGCCGTCGGCGCGTACGACCGCGACGGCGACGCCCTCGAACGCACCGCCCTGGTCCGCGTCGAGGTCACCGAGCCCCGCACCCCGGTCACCGGCCTTCCCACCACGTCCGACCTCCTCCTGATCAACGACGACGACCTCACCTTCGCCACCACCCGCCCGGACCCCGCCACCCGGGACACCCTCTTCCGCACGGCGGCCCAGCTGCCCACGGCCATCTCCCGGGGCGCGGCCACCGCCACCGTCTGGGACATGCTCACGGCCGGCGAGGCCACGGCGGCCGAAGCCGGACGGTGCCTCACCGCGGTCCTCGCCGCCGAGACGTCCGACGCCGTGATCGAGCCCTTCCTGACCCTCGTCACCAACATCGCCGAACTCTGGGCCCCCGACGCCGACCGCCCCGCCCTGACGGAGGCCGCGGCCGAGGCCTGCCGGCGGCTCGCCGACGACCCGGGCCGCCGCCAGGTCGCCCTGCGCGGCCTGGCCCGCACCGCGACCGGCGCCGAGGACCTGGCCTGGCTCCGCGACCAGGCCGGCGACGACATCGACCTCCGCTGGCGCACCCTCGTCCGCGAGGCCGAACTCGGCGGCGACGTCACCGCCGCGTCCGCCGCCCTGCTCGAACGCGACCCCGACCCCGACGCCCGGGTCCGTCTCCTCACCGTCCGGGCCGCCACCCCCGACCCGGCCGCCAAGGCGGAGGTCTGGCAGCGGCTGGTCGTGGACCGCACGGTGCCCGTCCAGGCGGTCAGGGCGGTGGCGGACGCCTTCTGGCGCCCCGGCCAGGACGCCCTGCTCGCCCCCTACGCCGAGCGCTATCTGGCCGCGATCCCCCAGCTGGACCAGGGCGGAATGATCCCGGCGATGGTCTACACCTCCGCGCTCTTCCCGTCGTACGCCATCGACTCCGCATACCTCGACAAAGCCCGGCAGGTGGCCCAGGACGCGGCCCCCGTGGTCCGCAACACGCTCCTGGAACGCTCCGACGCCGTCCGCCGTATGCTCCACGCCCGGGCCGTGACCGCCTGATACACCTGCCAGAGCCGCTGCGCCCGGTTCCGGGGCAGATCCACAGTTTCGAGGGCGGGGCCCGCGAGTTCAACCGCTGTGGAAAACCTTCGGCGCGGCCTGTGGACAACTCGCCCAGCGAGACTCCGCGGGCCGCCCTCGTCCGCCGTACGACCTGCTGTGACCTGGGTCGAAGGCCCCGGCGGAGCGCTGCGGGGCCCGCGGCGGCGGCCGACCGGAGTGGCGATGGCCACGCCTCCGGGCCGGTCCCCGGGGCTGCGCTCGGCGGCCAGGGCTGAGTACCGTTCCGTGCGAGTGCCGGGCAGCGGCACACCGGCCGGTCCAGGATGGGCCGTCCGGACGACACGGGACGACACGGCGGGATCGGGGAACGGGGCGTAATGGACGCGTACGACGGGGACTCGGACGCCCGGCAGGGGCCGGAGGGTCCGAGCGGGACGCGTCCTGATCCGGGGCCTTTCGCGGCGGCCGTTCCGGAGCAACCGCCCCTCGGCACCCAGAAGCCCCCCGCCGCCCCCCGTACCGGCGTCGCCGCCCTCTCCCCGCGCTACCAGGTCGGCGCGGCCCTCGCGCTGGCCCTGGTCGCGGTCGCCGCCTGTGTGCACCTCGGGATGGTGTTCCTGAGCCTCGCGCCGGCGAACACGGTGACGAAGCAGCACGGCAAGGCGATCGAGGAGTGGGTGTATCCGGAGTTCGAGCAGAACTGGAAGCTGTTCGCGCCGAACCCGCTCCAGCAGAACATCGCCGTGCAGGTGCGCGCCGACGTGCGGATGCAGGACGGCACCACGACCACCACCGGCTGGAACGACCTGTCCGCGCAGGACGGCAGGGCCATCGACGGCAGCCTGCTGCCGAGCCACACCGTGCAGAACGAACTGCGCCGGGCCTGGGACTTCTTCGTCACCACGCACGGCACCGACAACCGCCCCATCGGCCTGCGCGGCTCCCTGTCCGAGCAGTACCTGCGCCGGATCGTCGTGATGCGCATGTACCGGGGGGACGCGACCAGCGAGAAGGGCACCATCGAGCGCGTCCAGGTGCGCTCCAGCACCACCAACGTGCCCCCACCGGACTGGAGCGGCGAGAAGGTCTCCGACACCCCCGTCTACCGGGTGCTGCCCTGGTGGACGGTCACGGCGGACGAGGCCGACGGAGGTGTGCGATGAGCCGCCTCGCCCTGTGCCTGTCCCGTGCCATCGCCCGGGTCACCGAGTCCGCGCTCGGCCCGTACCAGACGGCCGTCGTACGCATCGGCTTCGCCGCCACCTGGCTGCTGTTCCTGCTGCGCGAGTACCCGCACCGCCAGGAGCTCTACGGCCCCGACGGCCCCTGGAGCTTCGGCCTCGCCCAGCAGCTGACCTCGGACAACCACGCGTTCACGGCGCTGCTGGCCTCCGACGGCCGGGCCTTCTTCGAGGTCTTCTACTTCCTCGCCGTCCTCTCCAGCGCCCTGCTGCTGGTGGGCTGGCGCACCCGCACCATGTCCCTGCTGTTCATGGTCGGCGTGCTGTCCCTGCAGAACCGCAGCGTCTTCATGGGCGACGGCGGCGACAACGTGCTGCACCTGATGTCCTTCTACCTGGTGTTCACACGCTGCGGTCAGGTGTGGTCCCTGGACGCGCGCCGGGCGGCACGCGCGCGTGCCGCGCAGCAGCCGGTCACCGACCGGGCCGGACCGGCGCTGTGGGCGGTGTCCGGTCTCCTGCTGGTCCTGGCGGCCCTCACCGGCCGCACCGGCGGCGGCTGGCTGGTACCGGCCCTCATGTGGGCGACCTGGGCGGGCGCCGCCCTGTGGTGGGCGGCGGGCCGCCGGGCACGCACCTCCGAGCCACGGATCCTGCTGGACGTCATCGCCAACATCCTGCACAACGGCGCCCTGTTCGTGATCATGGCCGAGGCCTGCCTGATCTACGCCACCGCCGGCTGGTACAAGATCCAGGGCTCCCGCTGGCAGGACGGCACCGCCGTCTACTACCCGCTCCACCTGGACTACTTCTCGCCCTGGCCGGCCCTGGCCGACCTGCTGTCCGCCAACGGCACGCTGGTGATGCTGGTGACCTACGGGACGGTCATCGTCCAGGTCGCCTTCCCGTTCACGCTGTTCAACCGCCGGGTCAAGAACGTGCTGCTGGCCGCGATGATGACCGAGCACGCGGTGATCGCGGTCGTCCTCGGCCTGCCCTTCTTCTCGCTCGCCATGATCGCGGCGGACTCGGTCTTCCTGCCGACGGTCTTCCTGCTCGGGGTCGGCGACCGCGCGGCACGCGCGCGTGACCGTGTCCTCCGGCGCGGTGCCCCCGCACTGCCTCCCTCTCCGTCCCGGGAGACGGAGGACAAGCCCCGCGTAGGCTTCGGGGCATGACCGACCCCCTGAACCACTGGGCGCGGCTGGCGGGCTCCGCCGTCCTCCTCGACGGCTTCCACGCCCTCAAGCACGCCCTGCGCTTCGGCGCGGAGGTGCCGGTGGCGGTCACCACGGACCGGGCGGCGGCGCTGGCCCTGGCGGACGAGCTGGCACCGGACGTAGGGGAGGCGCTGGCCGCCCTTCTGACAGAGGTGCCGCCGCAGACGTACGCGTCCCTGGTCTCCCGCCCGCATCCCACGGCCGTGGCCGCCCTGGCCGTACGACCGTCCCGCGAGGCCAACCTGCGCGAGCTGGCCCGCGACCCGCGCTCCGCCCCCGTCGTGGTCCTCGACGAACCCCGCAACCTCGGCAACGCGGGCGCGGTGATCCGCCTGGCGGCGGGCTTCGGCGCGACGGGAGTGATCACGACCGGCACGCTCGACCCCTGGCACCCGACGGTCGTACGAGGCGGCGCGGGCCTCCACTTCGCGACGGCGGTCGAGCGGCTGACGGTGCCGGAGCTGCCACCGGGCCCGGTGTACGCGCTGGACCCGGAGGGCGAGGACATCCGGAACACGAAGCTCCCGGACAACGCGATCCTCGCCTTCGGCTCAGAACGAACGGGTCTTTCGCCGGCCCTGCGCGCGCGTGCCGACCATCTCCTGCGCCTGCCGATGCGCCCGCAGGTCAGCAGCTATGTGGTTTCTAACCGCCTGGCTAGCCCGTTTACCCAGTGGTGGGGTGGGTCGGGCCCGGGGCCGGCGGGCCCCATCGGGGGCGCGGGGCTGTACTCGCCATGCGGCCACCGCCGCACTCGCCATGCGGCCACCGCCGCACTCGCCATGCGGCCACCGCCGCGCGGGCGCGGCCGGCCACTACGGACCCGCAGCTGCCCACGGTGACCAGGCACCCCGAACGGCTACGCCTCCCGCCGCACCTCGATCACCCGGAACCGGTTCGCCACGAACGCCCCGTCGCACAGCGCGGCGTTCGCCGCGGGGTTTCCGCCCGAGCCGTGGAAGTCGGAGAACGCGGCCGTCTGGTTGACGTACACCCCGCCGACCAGGTTCAGCGACAGCTGGGCCGCCTCCTCCAGGCAGACCTCCTCCACGGCGCCCTCCACGTCCGCGTCGACCGTGTACGCGCCGACCGTCATCGCGCCCTTCTCCCGGACCGTCCGCCGCAGCAGCTCCACCGCGTCGGCGGCCGAGTCGACGGCGACCGCGAAGGAGACCGGCCCGAAGCACTCGCTCATGTACGCGGCCTCGTCGTCGGGCTTGGCCCCGTCCAGCTTCACGATCACCGGCGTGCGTACGACCGCGTCCGGGAACTCCGGGTTGGCTACCTCCCGGGAGGCCAGGGCGACCTCGCCGAGTCCGGCGGCGGCCTCCAGGCGGGCCTTGACGTCGGGGTTGACGATCGCGCCGAGCAGCGCGTTCGCGCGGGCGTCGTCGCCGAGCAGACCGTCGACCGCGCGGGCGATGTCGGCGACCACCTCGTCGTACGTGCGAGGGCCTTCGTCGGTGCGGATGCCGTCGCGGGGGATCAGCAGGTTCTGCGGGGTGGTGCACATCTGGCCGCTGTACAGGGAGAGCGAGAACGCCAGGTTGGAGAGCATCCCCTTGTAGTTGTCGGTGGACTCCACCAGCACCGTGTTGACGCCGGCCTTCTCCGTGTAGACCTGCGCCTGCCGGGCGTTGGTCTCCAGCCAGTCGCCGAACGCGGTCGAGCCCGTGTAGTCGATGATCTTGATCTCGGGGCGGGTGGCGAGCGTCTTCGCGATGCCCTCGCCGGGGCGCTCCGCCGTCAGTGCCACCAGGTTCGGGTCGAAGCCGGCTTCGGCGAGCACCTGCCGGGCGACCTGCACGGTCAGGGCGAGCGGGAGCACCGCGCGCGGGTGCGGCTTCACCAGTACCGCGTTGCCCGTGGCCAGGGAGGCGAACAGACCCGGGTAGCCGTTCCACGTCGGGAACGTGTTGCAGCCGACGACCAGTGCGATCCCGCGCGGGACCGGCTTGAACGTCTTCGTCAGCGCGAGCGGGTCGCGCTTGCCCTGCGGCTTGGACCACTCGGCCGTGCCGGGGGTGCGGACCTGCTCCGCGTACGCGTACGCCACCGCCTCCAGACCGCGATCCTGCGCGTGCGGGCCGCCCGCCTGGAACGCCATCATGAACGCCTGGCCGCTGGTGTGCATGACCGCGTGCGCGAACTCGTGCGTCCGGTCGCTGATCCGCTTGAGGATCTCCACACACACCACCGCGCGCGCCTCCGCGCCCGCGTCGCGCCACGCGCGCTGGCCGGCCTTCATGGCGGGCAGCAGTGTGTCGACGTCGGCGTGTGGGTAGGTCACGCCCAGTTCGATGCCGTACGGGGAGACCTCGCCGCCCAGCCAGTCGTCGGTGCCGGGCTGGCCGAGGTCGATGCGGCCGCCGAGAAGGGCGTCGAAGGCGGCCTTGCCGGCTGCGGCGTCCAGGCTGCCGTGCTCGCCGTAGGCCTTGGGGTGCTCGGGGTGGGGGGACCAGTACGCGCGCGTGCGGATCGCCTCCAGCGCCTGGTCAAGCGTGGGCCGGTGCTTGGCGATCAGCTCGTGCACGGTGAGTTCGGCGGTCATGCGGGACCAACTCCTCGTCTGATGAGCTCCGCTTCGAGCTCATGACCTGGGCGGAAACGGCCGGACAGAGTTAGAGTAACCGAACGATCGGTCGGGACAAGGGGGCCTGCCGCATCTGTGGAAAACCCCGTGCGGGAGGATCGCGCACATGACAGCACTCGACCTCAGCAGCCCCGTGGGGGTCGCCGGCGCCGGCACCATGGGCCAGGGCATCGCCCAGGTCGCCCTCGTCGCGGGCCATCCCGTACGGCTCTACGACGCCGTCCCCGGACGGGCCGGGGACGCTGCCGCGGCGATCGGCGCCCGTCTCGACCGGCTGGTCGAGAAGGACCGGATGACGGCCGCCGACCGGGACGCGGCCCGCGCCCGGCTGCTGCCCGCCGGGGAGCTCACCGAGTTCGCGGACTGCACCCTGGTCGTGGAAGCGGTCCAGGAGTCTCTGGAGGCCAAGCAGGAGCTGTTCCGGGCTCTGGAGGACATCGTCGACGGCGACTGTCTGCTGGCCACCAACACCTCCTCCCTGTCGGTGACCGCCATCGGCGGCTCCCTGCGCAGCGCCGCCCGCCTGGTGGGCCTGCACTTCTTCAACCCGGCCCCGCTGCTGCCGCTGGTCGAGGTCGTCTCCGGGTTCGCCACCGACGTCACGTCGGCCACGCGCGCGTACGAGACGGCCCGCGCCTGGGGCAAGACACCGGTCGCCTGCGCGGACACCCCCGGCTTCATCGTCAACCGCATCGCGCGGCCCTTCTACGCCGAGGCGTTCGCGGTCTACGAGGCGCAGGCCGCCGACCCGGCCACCATCGACGCGGTGCTGCGCGAGAGCGGTGGCTTCCGGATGGGCGCCTTCGAACTGACCGACCTGATCGGCCAGGACGTCAACGAGTCCGTCACGCACTCCGTGTGGCAGGCCTTCTTCCAGGATGTGCGCTTCACGCCCTCCCTGGCGCAGCGCCGGCTCGTCGAGTCCGGCCACCTCGGCCGCAAGACCGGGCACGGCTGGTTCGACTACGCGGACGACGCCGAGCGCCCCGAGCCGCACACCGCCGAGCCGGCCGACCGGCCCGCCTACGTCGTCGCCGAGGGCAACCTGGGCCAGGCGGCCGAGCTGCTCGCGATGATCCGCGAGGCGGGCATCCAGGTCCGCGACGAGGACGAGGACCACGGCACCCGCCTGGTACTGCCCAGCGGCGGCCAGCTGGTCCTCGCCGACGGCCAGACCTCGGTGGAGTTCCGCGACGTCGTCTACTTCGACCTGGCGCTCGACTACCGCCGCGCCACCCGTATCGCCCTGTCCGCCGGACACGACACCCTGCCCCAGACGCTCGGCGAGGCCATCGGTCTCTTCCAGGCGCTCGGCAAGCAGGTCAGCGTCATCGGTGACGTCCCCGGCATGATCGTCGCCCGTACGGTCGCCCGGATCGTCGACCTCGCGCACGACGCCGTCGCCAAGGGCGTCGCCACCGAGGAGGACATCGACACCGCGATGCGCCTGGGCGTCAACTACCCCCTCGGCCCCTTCGAGTGGAGCCGCCGCCTGGGCCGCGACTTCGCCTACGACCTCCTCGACGACCTCCATCTGCGCGACCCGAGCGGTCGCTACGCGCCCTCCCTCGCGCTCTACCGCCACGCGTACGCCACCGAGAAGCGGGAGGGCGCCTCATGACCACCGCCAAGCGCGACACCTACACCCCCGAGACCCTGCTCTCGGTGGCCGTCCAGGTCTTCAACGAGCGCGGCTACGACGGCACCTCCATGGAGCACCTCTCCAAGGCGGCCGGCATCTCCAAGTCGTCGATCTACCACCACGTCTCCGGCAAGGAGGAGCTGCTGCGCCGGGCCGTCAGCCGCGCCCTGGACGGCCTGTTCGGGATCCTCGACGAGGAGCACGCGCGCGTGGGGCGCGCCGCCGACCGCCTGGAGCACGTCGTGCGCCGCATGGTCGAGGTGCTGATCGCCGAACTGCCGTACGTGACGCTGCTGCTGCGGGTGCGGGGCAACACCGGCACTGAGCGATGGGCGCTGGAGCGGCGCCGGGACTTCGACCACCGGGTGGCCGACCTGCTGAAGGCGGCCGCCGCCGACGGGGACGTCCGCGGTGACATCGAGGTGCGCCTCGCGACCCGGCTGGTCTTCGGCATGGTCAACTCGATCGTGGAGTGGTACCGCCCGGACGGGCGCGGCGGGACCGAGCGCGAGGTCTCCGACGCGGTGGCGCGCCTGGTGTTCTCGGGGCTCCGCTCGGCCTGACGCCGGCCGTCCGGCGTCAGCCGCCCGGTCCCAGGTCCTCCTCCTCGAACACCAGCAGGGTGCGGGTGCTGAGCACCTCCGGGATCGCCTGGAGCCGGGTCAGCACCAGCTCGCGCAGCGCCCTGTTGTCGGGCGTGTGCACCAGGAGCAGGACGTCGAAGTCGCCGCCCACCAGGGCGATGTGGTCGGCGCCGGGCAGCTGCCGCAACTCCTCGCGCACCGTGCGCCAGCTGTTCTGGACGATCTTCAGCGTGATGTAGGCGGAGGTGCCGTGCCCGGCCCGCTCATGGTCCACCCGGGCGCCGAAACCGCGTATCACCCCGTCCTCGATCAGACGGTTGATACGCGCGTAGGCGTTGGCACGCGAGACATGGACACGTTCGGCGACCGACCGTATCGAGGCCCGGCCGTCCGCCTGGAGGATCTGCAGGATGTCCTGATCAATGGCGTCCAGCGGGCGCGCGGGCGGCAGCGCGGCGCGGTCCTGCGGGCCCTCGGCCATTTGTTCAGGTGGCATGTCCCCCTGCCTTCCTACCATGGACGTAATGCGTTCATTCCAGGCTGTGGAGAACCGTTTGTCCACAGCCTGGAGCCGCCTGTAGCCAAAATGTGCTGACGACCGAACAATCGGTAGGTGGGACGAGTCACAGCCGACCCGTCTCCCGTAGCCACCCCCACGAGGAGGTGCCGTCATGACGGTCCTGGAGCAGCGAGGCGCTTACCGCCCGTCGCCGCCGCCCGCCTGGCAACCCCGGACGGACCCCGCGCCCCTGCTGCCCGACGAGCGGCCCTACCGCGTCCTCGGGACCGAGGCGGCCGCCAAGGCCGACCCGGAGCTGCTGCGCCGGCTCTACACCCAGCTGGTGCACGGCCGCCGGTACAACACACAGGCCACCGCCCTCACCAAACAGGGCCGCCTCGCCGTCTACCCGTCCAGCACCGGCCAGGAGGCCTGCGAGGTCGCCGCCGCGCTGGCCCTGGAAGAGCGCGACTGGCTCTTCCCCAGCTACCGCGACACCCTCGCGGTCGTCGCCCGGGGCGTGGACCCCGTGGAGGCGCTCACCCTGCTGCGCGGCGACTGGCACACCGGCTACGACCCCTACGCCCACCGCGTGGCCCCCCTCTCCACCCCGCTCGCCACCCAGCTCCCGCACGCCGTCGGCCTCGCCCACGCGGCCCGCCTCAAGGGCGACGACGTGGTCGCGCTCGCCATGGTCGGCGACGGCGGAACCAGCGAGGGCGACTTCCACGAGGCGCTGAACTTCGCCGCCGTCTGGCAGGCCCCGGTCGTCTTCCTGGTCCAGAACAACGGCTTCGCCATCTCCGTCCCGCTCGCCAAGCAGACCGCCGCCCCCTCCCTGGCCCACAAGGCCGTCGGATACGGCATGCCGGGCCGCCTGGTCGACGGCAACGACGCGGCCGCCGTGCACCAGGTCCTCTCCGACGCCGTGCGGCACGCGCGCGAGGGCGGCGGCCCCACCCTGGTCGAGGCGGTGACCTACCGCATCGACGCCCACACCAACGCCGACGACGCCACCCGCTACCGCGGCGACGCCGAGGTGGACGCCTGGCGTGACCACGACCCGATCCTCCTGCTGGAACGCGAGCTGACCGACCGCGGACTGCTCGACGAGGACTTCACCCGGCACGCGCGCGAAGGTGCCGAGACCATGGCCGCCGACCTGCGCGAGCGCATGAACCGCGACCCGGAGCTCGACCCCATGGCCCTCTTCGACCAGGTGTACGCCGAGACCACCACCCAGCTGCGCGAGCAGCGCGCCATGCTGCGGGCCGAGCTGGAGGCCGAGCAGGCCGACCAGGAAGGCGGCGACCGATGACGACCGTCGCCGTCAAGCCCGCCACCATGGCGCAGGCCCTCACGCGCGCGCTGCGCGACGCGATGGCCGCCGACCCCGCCGTGCACGTCATGGGCGAGGACGTCGGCACCCTCGGCGGGGTCTTCCGGGTCACCGACGGCCTCGCCAAGGAGTTCGGCGAAGACCGCTGCACCGACACCCCGCTCGCCGAGGCCGGCATCCTCGGCACCGCCGTCGGCATGGCCATGTACGGGCTGCGCCCGGTCGTGGAGATGCAGTTCGACGCCTTCGCCTACCCCGGGTTCGAGCAGCTGATCAGCCATGTCGCCCGGATGCGCAACCGCACCCGCGGCCGGATGCCCCTCCCGATCACCGTCCGCATCCCCTACGGCGGCGGCATCGGCGGCGTCGAGCACCACAGCGACTCCTCCGAGGCCTACTACATGGCCACCCCAGGCCTGCACGTCGTCACCCCGGCCACGGTCGCCGACGCCTACGGCCTGCTGCGCGCCGCCATCGCCTCCGACGACCCGGTCGTCTTCCTCGAACCCAAGCGCCTGTACTGGTCCAAGGACACCTGGAACCCCGAGCAGCCGACGGACGTTGAACCCATCGGCCGCGCGGTGGTGCGCCGCACAGGGCGCAGTGCCACGCTCATCACCTACGGCCCGTCCGTACCGGTCTGCCTCGAAGCCGCCGAGGCCGCCCACGCGGAGGGCTGGGACCTCGAAGTCGTCGACCTGCGCTCCCTGGTGCCGTTCGACGACGAGACGGTCTGCGCCTCGGTACGGCGCACCGGGCGCGCGGTCGTCGTACACGAGTCGGGCGGGTTCGGCGGACCGGGAGGGGAGATCGCGGCCCGGGTCACGGAGCGCTGCTTCCACCACCTGGAGGCGCCGGTGCTGCGCGTGGCCGGGTTCGACATCCCCTACCCGCCGCCGATGCTGGAGCGCCACCACCTGCCCGGCGTCGACCGCATCCTGGACGCGGTGGCGCGTCTGCAGTGGGAGGCCGAGGGCTGATGGCACAGGTGCTGGAGTTCAAACTGCCCGACCTCGGGGAGGGGCTGACCGAGGCGGTGATCGTCAACTGGCTGGTCCAGGTCGGCGAGGTCGTCGCGATCGACCAGCCGGTCGTCGAGGTCGAGACGGCCAAGGCGATGGTCGAGGTCCCCTGCCCCTACGGCGGTGTGGTCACCGCCCGCTTCGGCGAGGAGGGCGCCGAACTGCCCGTCGGCGCCCCGCTGCTGACGGTCGCCGTCGGCGAGGCCGCCCCGGTCCCCGAGGCGGAGGGCTCCGGCAACGTCCTGGTGGGCTACGGCACCGGGGCACCCCCGGCGCGCCGCCGCCGGGCCCGGCCCACCGCACCGGAGCAGGCCAACGGCACGGCCGGCAGGGCCGCCGCCGTCGAGACGGCGGTCCCCGCGCGCGTGCCGGCACCGTCCCCGCTCCCCGAGGGCCCGGTCCCGGTGATCTCCCCGCTGGTCCGCCGGCTCGCCCGGGACAACGGCCTGGACCTGCGCGCGCTGTCCGGCTCGGGCCCCGACGGCCTGATCCTGCGCGCCGACGTCGAGGACGCCCTGCGGGTCAGCGCGGCCCGCGCCGCCACCAAGACCCCGGTCGGCCCGCTGGACGCCTCGGCCGGCCCGGCGAACGCCCGGACCGGCACCCGCACGCCCCTCAAGGGCATCCGGGGCGCGGTCGCCGACAAGCTGTCCCGCAGCCGCCGGGAGATCCCGGACGCGACCTGCTGGGTGGACGCGGACGCGACCGAGCTGATGCGCGCACGGACCGCGATGAACGCGGCGGCGGGCCCGAAGATCTCCCTGCTCGCGCTCCTCGCCCGGATCAGCACGGCCGCGCTGGCCCGCTATCCCGAGCTGAACTCCTACGTCGACGTCGAGGCCCGCGAGATCGTCCGACTCGACCACGTCCACCTGGGCTTCGCCGCCCAGACCGACCGGGGCCTGGTGGTCCCCGTCGTCCGGGACGCCCACACCCGCGACGCCGAGGCCCTGACGGCGGAGTTCGCCCGGCTGACCGAGGCGGCCCACGCCGGAAGGCTCACCCCGGGCGAACTCACCGGCGGCACCTTCACGTTGAACAACTACGGCGTCTTCGGCGTCGACGGCTCCACGCCGATCATCAACCACCCCGAGGCGGCGATGCTGGGCGTGGGCCGCATCGTCCCGAAGCCGTGGGTGCACGAGGGCGAGCTGGCGGTCCGCCAGGTCGTCCAGCTGTCCCTCACCTTCGACCACCGGGTCTGCGACGGCGGCACGGCGGGAGGGTTCCTCCGTTACGTGGCCGACTGCGTCGAAAACCCGGCGGTACTGCTCAGGACACTCTGACCGCGGCGCGCCCCTTCAGGGGCGCGGGGCTGCATCAATATGCGGCTCCGCCGCGTGGGCGCGACCGGCCACAAACCAGCTGCACTCGCGCACGTACCCACGGCCCCGCCCCATGAGACGCTGCACGACCGCCTGTTCCCCGTGATCAGAAAGCCCCCCATACTCGAAAGGTGACCGACACCGAGCCGCCGGCCCACGACGCGATCGTGTTGGCCGGCGGCGCAGCCAGACGCCTCGGCGGGGCCGACAAACCCTCCGTCCGGGTAGGCGGCCGTCCCCTGCTCGACCGTGTGCTCACGGCCTGTGCCGGCGCCCGGAACACCGTCGTGGTGGCGGCCCCCCGCCCGACCTCCCGCCCGGTCCGCTGGACCCGGGAGGACCCGCCGGGCGGCGGCCCGGTCGCCGCCCTCGACGCCGGCCTGCGCCACACCACCGCCGACCGTGTGGTCGTGCTCTCCGCGGACCTCCCGTTCCTCGAAGAGGCGACCGTGGAGCGGCTGTTGGCGGCCCTGCACACCACCGGCGCGGACGCCGCCCTGCTCACCGACGCCGACGGCCGGGACCAGCCCCTGGTGGCGGCCTACCGCGCCGCACCGCTCCGCCGCGTCCTGTCGGCCCTCGCCGAAGAAGGCGACGGCCCCGGCCTCACCGGACTCCCCCTGCGGCGCCTGACCGCCGCACTCGACCTCACCCGCGTCCCGGACCCCCTCGCGTCCTTCGACTGCGACACCTGGGACGACATCGCCGACGCCAGGGCACGCATCAGGGAGCATGGGCACGTGTTGGATGAATGGATCTCCGCAGTCAAGGACGAACTGGGCATCGACCTGGACGTCGACACCGGCGTCCTGCTCGACCTGGCCCGGGACGCCGCGCACGGCGTCGCCCGCCCGGCCGCCCCGCTGACCACGTTCCTAGTCGGCTACGCGGCCGCACAGGGCAAGGGCGGCCCCGAGGCGGTCGCCGAGGCGGCCCGCAAGGCCGTCGCGCTGGCCCTGCGCTGGGAGGAAGAGGCGAACGCCGCCGAGCAGTCGGCTTCCGGGAAGCCCGCCCCCGGTCCCGGGCCGGGCCGGTGACCGCCCCCGGCACCCGGGTCGGCGCGTCCGCCGGGGGCACCGACGACGATCTCGACGTCGAGGAGGCACTCGCCCTCGTGAGAGAGCCCAGGAAGTCCCGGGAGCCCCGGGAGTTCGCAGAGGGCGCCACCGGCGGCCGGACGCCCCCGCCCGCAGCCCCGGGCGAGCACGCCCACGGCGGTCCTTCGGCGCACCAGCACCGCGCCACCCCCTGGCCCCAGGCCCGCGAGATCGCCGCCCGTGCCGCCCGCTCCGGCGCCCGCCGGGCCCCCGCCTCCGTGCCGCTGGCCGACGCCCTCGGGCTGGCCCTGGCCAGCCCGCTGGACGCACTGACCGACCTGCCCTCCTTCGACACCTCCGCGATGGACGGCTGGGCGGTGGCAGGCCCCGGTCCCTGGGACGTGCGCGAGGAGGGCGTGCTGGCCGGGCACGCGCAGCCCGAGCCGCTCACCGACGGCGAAGCGGTACGGATCGCCACCGGAGCCCGGATCCCGGCGGACACCACCGCGGTGCTGCGCAGCGAACACGGCCGTATCGACAGCCAGGGCAGGCTGCACCCCACCCGTGAGGTCGTGCACGGCCAGGACATCCGCCCACGCGGCCAGGAGTGTCGCAGCGGTGACCAGTTGCTGTCCGTCGGCACCCTGGTCACCCCGGCCGTCCTCGGCCTCGCCGCGGCCGCCGGGTACGACACCGTCACGGTCGTCCCCCGTCCCCGGGCCGAAGTCCTGATCCTGGGGGACGAGTTGCTCACCGAGGGGCTCCCGAGCGAAGGACGCATCCGGGACGCGCTCGGCCCGATGCTGCCGCCCTGGCTGCGCGCGCTCGGCGCCGAGGTGACCGCCGTACGCCGGCTCGGCGACAACGCCAAGGCCCTGCACAAGGCGATCACCTCGTCCGGCGCCGACCTCGTCATCACCACCGGCGGCACCGCCTCCGGCCCGGTCGACCACGTCCACCCCACTTTGGAACGCATCGGCGCCGACCTCCTCGTCGACGGCGTCAAGGTCCGACCCGGTCACCCCATGCTGCTGGCCCGCATCCAGCAGAACCAGCACCTCGTCGGTCTCCCCGGCAACCCCCTCGCCGCCGTCTCCGGCCTGCTCACCCTCGCCGAACCCCTGCTGCGCACCCTCGCCGCCCACCCGGCGCCCGAGCCGTACGCGCTGCCCCTGGCGGAAGCGGCGCACGGGCACCCGTACGACACCCGGCTCATCCCGGTCGTCCTGCGGGGTGACGCGGCCGTCCCGCTGCACTACAACGGCCCGGCGATGCTCCGCGGCATCGCCGCCGCCGACGCGCTCGCGGTCGTACCGCCGGGCGGGGCACAGCGGGGTGAGGAGACGGAGCTCCTTGACCTGCCGTGGGCGGCCGCGGGGATCGAGGTGTGTTTCACGTGAAACTTCCGGGCCATGACGCCATCGCCCGCCAGGCGGACGAACATCTGGTGACCCAACGGGTGAAACTCCCGAGGAAAGTGGTGGAGCGCCCGATCCGCCAGGTCAGCAAACGGCTGTCACTGGCCCTGCTCCTGCTGGTCGCCACCGCGTTGATCGTCTACGCCGACCGCGACGGCTACAACGACACCTCGGACGGCAGCGTCGACCTCCTCGACGCCTTCTACTACGCGACCGTCACCCTCTCCACCACCGGATACGGCGACATCACCCCGGTCAGTGACGCCGCCCGGCTCACCAACATCTTCGTCATCACGCCTCTGCGCGTGCTGTTCCTGATCATCCTGGTCGGCACCACGCTCGAAGTCCTCACCGAACGCACCCGGGAGGAATGGCGCCAGAACCGCTGGAGGTCCGCCTTGCGGGATCACACCGTCGTCGTCGGCTTCGGGACGAAGGGGCGGTCGGCGATCCAGACCGTCTGTGCGACCGGGCTGAAGAAGGAGCAGGTGGTCGTGGTCGACCCCAGCGCCCAGGCGATCGACGCGGCCACCGCCGAGGGGTACGCCGGGGTGGTCGGGGACGCGACACGCAGCGAGGTGCTGAAGCGGGCCGAGGTGCAGCGGGCCCGGCAGATCATCATCGCGACCCAGCGGGACGACACGGCCGTGCTGGTGACCCTGACCGCCCGGCAGCTCAACAAGGGCGCGAAGATCGTGGCCGCGGTCCGTGAGGAGGAGAACTCCCCGCTGCTCCAGCAGTCCGGCGCCGACGCCGTCATCACCAGTGCCAGCGCCGCCGGGCGGCTGCTGGGGCTGTCCGTGCTCAGTCCCGCCGCCGGCATGGTCATGGAGGACCTGATCCAGCAGGGCACCGGCCTGGACCTGGTGGAGCGCCCGGCGGTCAAGGCCGAGGTCGGCAAGACCCCGCGTGAGACGGCCGACCTGGTGGTCAGCATCCTCCGCGGACACCGGGTGCTCGGCTACGACGATCCGGCCGTCGGCACCATCCAGCTGACGGACCGGCTGATCACGATCGTGCGGGCCTCCCCGGGCACCCAGGTCGCCCCGGACATACGGCCGCTGCCCCGGGCCTGACCGCGACATACGGCCGCTGCCCCGGGTCTGACCGGGAGCGCGGCCGGTCGGGGGGTAGCGTCGGCGGTATGCATGCGATCACGATTCCCGAACCTGGTGGGCCCGAGGCGCTGGTGTGGGACGAGGTCCCCGACCCCGTGCCCGGGGAGGGCGAGGTGCTGGTCGAGGTGGTGGCCAGCGCCGTCAACCGTGCCGACATCCTGCAACGGCAGGGCAACTACAACCCGCCGCCGGGCGCCTCCGCCTATCCCGGTCTGGAGTGCTCCGGCCGGATCGTCGAGCTCGGCCCCGGTGTCTCCGGCTGGTCGGTCGGCGACGAGGTGTGCGCACTGCTCGCGGGCGGCGGCTATGCGCAGAAGGTCGCCGTCCCGGCCGGGCAGCTGCTGCCGGTGCCCGAGGGCGTGGACCTCAAGCAGGCGGCCGCGCTGCCCGAGGTGGCCTGCACGGTCTGGTCGAACGTCTTCATGATCTCCCACCTGCGCCCCGGCGAGACGCTGCTCGTGCACGGTGGAACCAGCGGCATCGGCACCATGGCGATCCAGCTGGGCAAGTCGGTCGGCGCCAAGGTCGCGGTCACCGCGGGCACCAAGGAGAAGCTGGACTTCTGCGCCGAGCTGGGCGCGGACATCCTCATCAACTACCGCGACCAGGACTTCGTCGCCGAGGTGCGGCAGGCCACCGACGGCGCCGGGGCCGACGTCATCCTCGACAACATGGGCGCCAGTTACCTGGACCGGAACGTACGGGCCCTCGCGGTCAACGGACGGCTCGCGATCATCGGTATGCAGGGCGGGGTGAAGGGCGAGCTGAACATCGGCGCGCTGCTCGGCAAGCGGGCCGCGATCAGCGCGACCTCGCTGCGCGCCCGTCCGCTCGCCGAGAAGGCGGCCATCGTCGCGGCCGTGCGGGAGCATGTGTGGCCGTTGATCACGGGCGGCCATGTCCGGCCGGTCGTCGACCGGGAGCTGCCGATGGCCGAGGCGGCCGAGGCCCATCGGCTGGTGGAGGCCAGTGCGCACATCGGCAAGGTCCTCCTCGTGGCCCTTTAGACCGGCGTCCCTCGGCTCCGTGCCTAGCTGCGCCGCACTCGCAGGGCGACGAAGGCCAGACCGAGCCCGAGGCCGATCAGGACCAGCCCGCTGCCCAGCGGCAGGATGTGCAGCACAGGCTCGGAGGTGTCCTCCTCGCTGTGGGCCACGGCCTGGTGGGTGGGGTGCGACGGGGACGGGGTGGGCACCAGTCCGGCCTCCCGGGGCGGCTGCGCCGAGGTGGCGGCCGGGCTAGCGTCGCCGGTCTCCGCACCGGTCTCCTCACCGGGCTCGTCCTCGTCCTCGTCCTGCCCCTGGACGGCCGCCGCCGGGCCCTGGGGCCGTCCCGGCCGCAGCCGGCCCTCACCGGCCAGGGTTCCGGCCCGGGACGGCTCGGGGGAGGCCGAGGCGCCGGCGGAGTCCGAGGGCACGGGCTCGGGGTCATGGGCGACCACGGGCTCGGGGTCGTACGCGACGGCCGTGCCGCACGGCAGCAGGACCGTCGCGAGGACGAGCAGCAGGCGGACGAGCGCGAGCCGTACGCCGCCGAGGGTGGATCGCGGCCTTGGAGTCACGTCGGTGACCTCCTGGAGCACAGTCGTCAGAGCCGACGAACACCAGACTCACATTCACCGACAAGACCGGCATTTCTGATTCGGCCGATGGGTCTACGCCCGTCCCGGAGCGGCTCGGAAAGGTGGATCAGCCCCAACGGGGGGCACCACGGTGATGAGGTGTACGGGTGCGAGAGAATGGCGGCATGGAGATGCCGAGGAACGAACGGTCGCCCGAGAATCCGCAGATCCTGGTCGTGGGCCAGGACGGGATGGCACTCGGTGGCGGCAACGGGGACGAGGACTCCCGCGAGATCCCGGTGACGGAGATGGTGGAACAGCCCGCCAAGGTCATGCGGATCGGCAGCATGATCAAGCAGCTCCTGGAGGAGGTGCGGGCGGCTCCCCTCGACGAGGCCAGCCGGGTCCGGCTCAAGGAGATCCACGCCAGCTCCGTCAAGGAACTGGAGGACGGCCTGGCGCCGGAGCTGGTGGAGGAGCTGGAGCGGCTCTCCCTGCCCTTCACCGACGACGTGACCCCGACCGACGCGGAGCTGCGGATCGCGCAGGCCCAGTTGGTCGGCTGGCTGGAGGGTCTCTTCCACGGAATCCAGACCACCCTGTTCGCCCAGCAGATGGCCGCCCGCGCCCAGCTGGAGCAGATGCGGCGCGCGCTGCCGCCGGGCGTCGGCCACGAGGGCGAGGAAACCGGACCGGCGGCCGGCCGTTCCGGCGGACCGTACCTCTAGGACTCCCGAGCAGGACTTCCGAGCAGGACTCGTGAGACGGCGAAGGGCCCGGCGTACACCGCCGGGCCCTTACTACTGCGACCGTTGTGCCGCTACCACTGCGACCGTTGTGCCGCGCCTCAGCCGGTGGCCGGGTTGCCCGTCGACACCTTGAGCTCGATGGTCGGCATGTCCTCGGGGTCGACGTCCGTGCCGGCGGACGGGAACTGCTCCATGACCGTGCCGTCGCCGTACGTGTTCTCGTCCATGGAGGTGGTCTTCATCCGCCAGCCGGCGGCCTGGAAGCACTCCTTGACCGACTTGACGTACTTGAACTTGAAGTCCGGGACCTGGATCTTGTCGGCGTCGTCGTACGACTCCTGCGGCTCGGTGCACTCGGTCTTCTCGATGGTCTTCGAGGTGTCCGGCCCGCGGTAGCCCGACGCGTGCGAGGCCCCGGCGCTCGCGGTGCTTCCGCCGTTGCTGCCGCTTCCGCCGTTGCCGTCCGTCCCGTCGCCGCCGTTGTTCAGCGCCAGTGCGACGATCAGCCCGATCACCGCGACCAGCGAGACGGCGATCGACCCGATGACCACCGGCCGGTTGCCCCTGCCCCCGCCACCGGAGGCCGGTGACTGGGGGCTGATGGTGTACGGCGGCGGGGTCGACGGCGCCGGCTGGGCGTACCCGGCCGGCGTCTGGTAACCCGCCTGCTGCGGATAGCCGTACGCCGGGGAGGGAGCCGGAACCGGACCTGGGACCGGGGTGCCGTACGGATTCGGGTTCGGCGTCGGCTGGTACGGCGTCTGCACCGGTCCGGGAGGCGCCGGCGTCGCCTGGCCGACCGGCGGGAACACCGCGGAGCCGACCCCGGAACCGCTCTGCGTCGGCGGGATGCCCGGGACGATGCTGGGCGCGGCCGGCTGCAGCGAGGCGGCCACCCGCAGGCACTCGTCGCGCATGGACTCGGCGGTCGGGAAGCGCTCGTTCGGGTTCTTCTTCAGGGCGCGGGCGACCAGCGCGTCCACGGCCGGGGGAAGCGCACGGTTGACCGAGGAGGGAGCGACCGGCTCCTCCTGGACATGCGCGTAGGCGATCGCCAGCGGCGAGTCCGCGTCGAACGGCAGCCGACCGGTGACCAGCTGGAACAGCATGATGCCGACCGAGTAGAGGTCGGAGCGGGCGTCCACTCCCCGGCCGAGGGCCTGCTCCGGGGAGAGGTACTGCGGGGTGCCGACGACCATGCCGGTCTGGGTCATCGAGGTGACCCCGGACTGCATGGCGCGGGCGATGCCGAAGTCCATCACCTTGACGACCCCGCGCTTGGTCGTCATCACGTTGCCGGGCTTGATGTCGCGGTGCACCAGCCCCATCTCGTGGCTGATCTCCAGCGCGGCCAGCACATCGGCGGTGATCTTCAGCGCCTTGTCGGCGGGCATCGCGCCGTACTGCCGCACGTCCTCGTCGAGCACCGAGCCGAGCGGACGGCCCTCGACGTACTCCATGACGATGTACGGCATGGTCGAGCCGTCGAGTTCTTCTTCCCCGGTGTCGAAGACGGAGACGATGTTGGTGTGCGTGAGCTTGGCCACTGCCTGGGCCTCGCGGCGGAAGCGCTCACGGAACGCCTGTTCCCGGCCGAGTTCGGTGTGCAGGGTCTTGATCGCGACCTGCCGGTCCAGGACCGTGTCGTACGCCAGGTGTACGGAGGCCATACCGCCCGCGCCGAGCAGGTCGCGCAGTTGGTAGCGGCCACCCGCCAGAGCCCGCCCCACGTAACGGCCGTGTGCGCCGTCCTGGCTCATTTTCCCCGTCCCCCGTCGGGCGCCCGGGCACCCTTGTTGATCGAATGTCTCATTCCCGGCCAAGTCTGCCGGAGGGCACCGACACGTCAAGCACGGTGCCCGATCCGTGACCGTACGCGAAAGAAGAGCCGCGGAAGCGTTACAGCTGCCGTACGTCCGGTACACAGAATTTGCACGACAGCGCGTGGTACGGGTTTGATGGCCGGTCCGTCCACGGGCCGGAACCCGGACCTGGGGGTTGCGCGGAGGCTGTAGCGTGGCCGACGGAGACCGTGACAACACCGCGCGTACCGCGGGCAGAAACGACGGCGAGGACCGATGGCACAGACGCACAGCGCCCAGGGCCCGTCCGACCCCGAGGCGACTGGCGGCGGTATGTCGGACGCGCCTGAGCTGTGGGGCAACGGAGGTCTGGTCGGCGACGGCCGTTACCGGCTCACGCACCGGCTCGGCCGGGGTGGCATGGCAGAGGTGTTCGCCGCCGAGGACGTTCGGCTCGGCCGGACCGTGGCGGTCAAGCTGCTGCGCGCCGACCTCGCCGAGGATCCGGTCTCCAAGGCCCGTTTCACGCGCGAGGCACAGTCGGTCGCCGGGCTCAACCACCACGCGATCGTGGCGGTGTACGACTCCGGCGAGGACGTGGTCGGCGGCCAGTCCGTGCCGTACATCGTGATGGAGCTGGTCGAGGGCCGCACCATCCGCGACCTGCTGATCAACGCCGAGGCGCCGGGCCCCGAGCAGGCCCTGATCATCACGTCCGGGGTGCTGGAGGCGCTGGCCTACTCGCACCAGCACGGCATCGTGCACCGCGACATCAAGCCCGCCAACGTGATCATCACCCACAACGGCGCCGTCAAGGTGATGGACTTCGGCATCGCCCGCGCCCTGCACGGCGCGTCCACGACGATGACGCAGACCGGCATGGTCATGGGCACGCCCCAGTACCTCTCCCCGGAGCAGGCGCTCGGCAAGGCCGTCGACCACCGCTCCGACCTGTACGCCACCGGCTGCCTGCTGTACGAACTCCTCTCGCTGCGGCCGCCGTTCATCGGCGAGACCCCGCTGTCGGTGGTCTACCAGCACGTCCAGGACATCCCGGTGCCGCCGTCCCAGACCTCCGAGGGCGTCGCCCCGCCGGAGCTGGACGGCCTGGTCATGCGCTCGCTCGCCAAGGAGCCCGACGACCGTTTCCAGACCGCCGAGGAGATGCGCGGCCTGGTCCAGTACGGCCTGCAGATGCTGTACGACCAGGGCGCCCACACCGGCACCTGGAACACCGGCCCGGTCACCGTGCACGACGGCCGGCACGCCTCGGCGGGCGGTTTCGCCGGCACGACGGTGATGCAGAACCCGATGGACTCCAACGGGACCTCGCAGATCCCGCAGCCGATCCTGCCGTCCGGCTACGGCGGCGGTGACGACGGCGGCTTCGAGGGCCACGGCAACCGGGGCAGCGGCCGCGGCAAGCTGTGGATCCTCGCCGTCTTCGCGGTGATCGCCATCGCGGCGGGCGTCGCGCTGGCGCTGAACAAGGGCGGTGGCGACGGCGGTGACACGGGGACGACACCGTCGCCGAGCATCTCGCAGACCACCAAGGACGAGACGCCCAGCGAGAGCCCCTCCGACAAGGCCAGCGACACGGCCACGGACACGGAGACGGACACCAGCGGCTCGGGCGACGACGACAACTCCGACTACACGCCGTCGGAGACCCCGTCGTACACCCAGTCCCAGACGGAGAGCAGCGACCCGAGCGAGGAGCCGTCGGACACGGCGAGCGCCTCGCAGCCCACCGACACCGCGAGCACCCCCGAGACGGACCCCACCGAATCGACGGGCACGGACGGCGGCAGCGGCAGCACGGACGAGGGCGGCACGATCTCCGGCGCAGGCCTGGGCAACCCCTGAAGGACACCGGCACCCGTGCGGGGCTGAGCGACGGCCCTCACCCGGCGAAGGCGTCGCACACCGCGTCGTACTCGCCGGTCCACCACACGGCCAGTGCCGAGGCGGCCGGGAACTGAGGGTCCGCGCGGGTGTCGCCGCGCTCGTAGTGCCAGCGCAGCATCCAGAAGTCGTTGAGCCGTTCCCACCACACGCGGTGCACGGCCGCCGCCAGCTCCGAGGGCGTGGCGCCGGCCGCGCGCCGGTACGCGCGCGCGTACGCCCGCACCTTCGGCAGGTCGAGCGCTCCCGCCGGGCGCACGAAGAAGATCGCGGCGGCGCGGACGGCCTCCTCCGCGCGGGGCTGCACGCCCAGCCGGTCCCAGTCGACGATCGCGGCGGGCGCGCCGTCCTTGTAGAGCAGGTTGAACGGGTGGAAATCGCCGTGCACCCAGCCCACGGAGGCGCCGCGCGGGGGGCGCCGGCCGGCGTGCTGCTCCAGGAGCGCACGGCGTTCGAGCAGCCGGTGCCGGGCGAGTTCGTCGAAGGCGTCGGCAGGCCGGTGCCGGCTGACGTGGGCGAGCAGGTCGTCGATGAGCGCGAAGGTGTCGGCGGGATCGGCGCTCTCGACGGGATGGGGGCTCGTGGCCGGGCGGGTGCGCCCCTTGGGTGGCATCACACGCTCCAGACAGGCGTGCACGGCGCCCAGGAGCGCACCGAGCCGCGCGCACTCCCCACGCGTGAGCTGTCCGCCGTGCCGGTGCCGGCCGTCGATCCAAGGGTGCAGCGCGTAGGCGTGGCCGCCGACGACGGCGACCGTACGGCCCTCACGGTGGGCCAGCGGCGGGGCGACCGGGACGCCGAGGGCGGCCAGGCGCTGGGTGGCCAGATGACGGCGCTCGATGGCGGCCGGGTCGGCGGTGTCGGGGTCGAAGTGGTGTTTCAGGAAGTACCGGCCGCGGGTGGTGCGGACGCGGTAGCCGCGGTTGAGCAGGCCCTGTTCGACGGGTTCGCAGGTGAGCGCGGAACCGGCGGCGTACAGCCGGAGCAGGGCGCCCAGAGGGGGCGCATGGGGCATGAGGGGTGGTACACATGGGCGCGGCACGCGGCAGATGCTAGGGCAACGCCTGGGCCTGTGAGCTGGGGATTGTCGCAGGCAGTCGCGGTTGGTCGCTTTCGGTCACGTGGCGAGCCGGGGCGAACGCGGGTGCGAAGGAATCGTCCCAGGACGCACCAATGGAGAGGGGCCCGCCGTGGAGCGCCGGTGTCGCGGGCCGGGAGCCGTACATCTTCCCGTGGCCCGGGGTGGCGGGATAACGTGCGGTAGCTCCGGCCTCCTGCAAGGCTCTGACCAGCAACCTTCCGGCCTGTGTCGATTTACTAGGAAACCCAAGCAAAAAGTACTTGGATTTCCAAGCAAAATCGCAGGTCAGGAGGGGTTTCACAGAAATGTGGAGCACTGGGTAACGTGCATCTTGCAGGGCGCTCGCCGGGGCACCTGTCACGCCTGTTCCCGGCCGAGTGGCACCCACCCCGTGCCACGGGTGTCGGAAGCAGGTGAGCCGCACTGGTTCACCCGGCAACCCCGGGGGCCGGACCGACGGAGGAGCACACGTGACCGTGGACAGCAGTGCCGCGAGCGAACCGCGACGCAGCGCCGCAGGCAAAGCCGGTACCACCGGCAGCAAGACCGGCACCAAGCGCACCACTCGCACCACCACGCCTCGCACCACCACGAAGAAGAGCACCGATCCCGAACTCGTGCAGCTGCTGACCCCGGAGGGCAAGCGGGTCAAGAACGCCGAGTACGACTCCTACGTCGCCGGGATCACCCCCGACGACCTGCGCGGCCTGTACCGCGACATGGTGCTCACCCGCCGCTTCGACGCCGAGGCCACCGCCCTGCAGCGCCAGGGCGAACTGGGCCTGTGGGCGTCCCTGCTCGGCCAGGAGGCCGCCCAGATCGGCTCCGGGCGCGCCACCCGCGAGGACGACTACGTCTTCCCGACCTACCGCGAGCACGGCGTCGCCTGGTGCCGCGGGGTCGATCCGACCAACCTGCTGGGCATGTTCCGCGGCGTCAACCACGGCGGCTGGGACCCCAACAGCAACAACTTCCACCTCTACACGATCGTCATCGGCTCCCAGACGCTACACGCCACCGGCTACGCCATGGGCGTCGCCAAGGACGGCGCGGACTCGGCGGTCATCGCCTACTTCGGCGACGGCGCCTCCAGCCAGGGCGACGTCGCCGAATCGTTCACCTTCGCCGCGGTCTACAACGCCCCGGTGGTGTTCTTCTGCCAGAACAACCAGTGGGCGATCTCCGAGCCGACCGAGAAGCAGACCCGCGTCCCGCTCTACCAGCGCGCCCAGGGCTACGGCTTCCCCGGCGTCCGTGTCGACGGCAACGACGTGCTGGCCTGCCTCGCGGTCACCAAGTGGGCGCTGGAGCGCGCCCGCAGCGGCGAGGGCCCGACGCTGGTCGAGGCGTACACCTACCGGATGGGCGCCCACACCACCTCCGACGACCCGACCAAGTACCGGGCCGACGAGGAGCGCGAGGCCTGGGAGGCCAAGGACCCGATCCTGCGCCTTCGCCGGTACCTGGAGGCCTCAAACCACGCGGACGAGGGATTCTTCGCGGAACTCGAGGCCGAGTCCGAGGCGTTGGGCAGGCGAGTGCGCGAAGCGGTCCGAGCCATGCCGGACCCGGACAACTTCGCCATGTTCGAGCACGTGTACGCGGACGGGCACGCGCTCGTCGACGAGGAACGAGCCCAGTTCGCCGCCTACCAGGCGTCGTTCGCGGACGTAGAGGGGGCCTGACCATGGCAGCGGAAAAGATGGCTCTGGCCAAGGCGATCAACGAGTCGCTGCGCCGCGCCCTGGAGACCGACCCCAAGGTCCTCGTCATGGGCGAGGACGTCGGCAAGCTCGGCGGCGTCTTCCGGGTGACCGACGGCCTCCAGAAGGACTTCGGCGAGAGCCGCGTCATCGACACCCCCCTCGCCGAGTCCGGCATCGTCGGCACCGCGATCGGCCTCGCCCTGCGCGGCTACCGCCCGGTGGTGGAGATCCAGTTCGACGGCTTCGTCTTCCCGGCGTACGACCAGATCGTCACCCAGCTCGCGAAGATGCACGCGCGTTCGCTGGGCAAGGTCAAGATGCCGGTCGTCGTGCGCATCCCCTACGGCGGCGGCATCGGCGCGGTCGAGCACCACTCGGAGTCCCCCGAGGCGCTCTTCGCGCACGTGGCGGGCCTGAAGATCGTCTCCCCGTCCAACTCCTCGGACGCCTACTGGATGATGCAGCAGGCCATCCAGAGCGACGACCCGGTGATCTTCTTCGAGCCCAAGCGCCGCTACTGGGACAAGGGCGAGGTCAACACTGAGGCCATCCCCGGCCCGCTGCACAAGGCGCGCGTGGTCCGCGAGGGCACCGACCTCACCCTGGCCGCCTACGGCCCGATGGTGAAGCTCTGCCAGGAGGTCGCCGACGCGGCCGCCGAGGAGGGCAGGTCCCTGGAGATCCTCGACCTGCGGTCCGTCTCCCCGCTGGACTTCGACTCCATCCAGGCCTCGGTCGAGAAGACCCGCCGCCTGGTCGTCGTCCACGAGGCACCGGTGTTCTTCGGCTCGGGCGCGGAGATCGCCGCCCGTATCACCGAGCGCTGCTTCTACCACCTGGAGGCCCCGGTCCTCAGGGTCGGCGGCTACCACGCCCCCTACCCGCCGGCCCGCCTGGAGGAGGAGTACCTTCCGGGCCTGGACCGGGTGCTCGACGCCGTCGACCGTGCCCTGGCGTACTGAGGAGAGGGTCGTGACGACGATGACGGAAGCGTCCGTACGCGAGTTCAAGATGCCGGACGTGGGCGAGGGGCTCACCGAGGCCGAGATCCTCAAGTGGTACGTCCAGCCGGGCGACACGGTCACCGACGGCCAGGTGGTGTGCGAGGTCGAGACGGCGAAGGCGGCCGTCGAACTGCCCATCCCCTACGACGGGGTGGTGCGCGAGCTGCGCTTCGCCGAGGGCACCACGGTCGACGTGGGCACGGCGATCATCGCGGTGGACGTGTCGGGCGGGACGGCCGCTCCCGCGGCGGAGCCCGCGCCGGCCGCGGAGCCGGAGGAGAAGCCGCAGGCCCGCCAGCCGGTCCTCGTCGGCTACGGCGTGGCCGCCTCCTCCACGAAGCGCCGCCCGCGCAAGGGCCCGGAGGCGACGGTCGCCGAGGCGGCGGTGCAGGCGGCGGTCCAGAAGGAACTCAACGGCCACGGCCACGCCGAGGTCGCCGCAATGCTCCCCGAGGCCCCCGCCGAGGAGCGTCCCCGCCCGCTGGCCAAGCCGCCGGTGCGCAAACTGGCGAAGGACCTGGGCGTCGACCTGGCCACGGTGACCCCGTCGGGCCCGGACGGCGTCATCACGCGCGAGGACGTCCACGCGGCGGTGGCGGCCGTACCGACGGCGGCCCCGCAGCAGGCGCCGGCCGTGCCGACGGCTCCCGCCGTTCCGGCGGCTCCCGTGGCGTCGTACGAGGGTGCGCGCGAGACCCGGGTCCCCGTCAAGGGCGTCCGCAAGGCGACGGCGGCGGCCATGGTGGGTTCGGCGTTCACGGCCCCGCATGTCACGGAGTTCGTGACGGTGGACGTGACCCGCACGATGAAGCTGGTGGAGGAGCTGAAGCAGGACAAGGACCTGCAAGGCCTCCGGGTGAACCCGCTCCTCCTCATCGCCAAGGCCCTGCTGGTCGCGATCCGGCGCAACCCGGACATCAACGCGTCCTGGGACGAGGCGAACCAGGAGATCGTGCTCAAGCACTACGTCAACCTGGGCATCGCCGCGGCCACCCCGCGGGGCCTGATCGTCCCGAACATCAAGGACGCCCACGCGAAGACGCTGCCGCAGCTGGCCGAGTCCCTCGGTGAGCTGGTGACCACGGCCCGGGACGGCAAGACCTCGCCCGGTGCCATGCAGGGCGGCACGGTGACGATCACCAACGTCGGTGTCTTCGGCATCGACACGGGGACGCCGATCCTCAACCCGGGCGAGGCGGCGATCCTGGCGGTCGGAGCGATCAAGCTCCAGCCGTGGGTCCACAAGGGCAAGGTCAAGCCCCGTCAGGTCACCACGCTGGCCCTGTCCTTCGACCACCGCCTGGTCGACGGCGAACTGGGCTCCAAGGTCCTCGCGGACATCGCGGCGGTCCTGGAACAGCCGAAGCGGTTGATTACCTGGGGCTGAGCCCGGATAGGTTGGGAGAGTGGGCGGTCGCAACTTTGTCTTGCGACCGCCCACTCCCTTTCAGAGCCGGTTCAGCACGTAGACCGGCGCCCCCTCCTCCGTCCCACCCCGCGAGTGAATGCAGGCGTGCTTGCGCAGCAGCCGGAGACACTCGTTGACGCGGTGCACCGTCAGACCGGTACGCGCGGCGATCGATTCGAGCGGCTCCCGCAGCTCACCCCGCTCGACGAGGACCGGGGCGATGACGACGGCCACCGTCCACACGTCCTCGGTCACCGACAACCGCTGCCGCCAGTCGGCGAGCACGGACTCGGTGGTCGGCAGCGCCATGGGCGGGCCGTACGGCTTACGGCGTTCGAGGACGAGTTCGTCGATCCGGTCGGCGATTCGTTCCATGGCCCGGACCATGGCCTGCTGCACGGCGAGCGTGCTCTTTTGCAACTCGATCAGTTCGCGCTGCCCGTTCACCAACTGCTCGTCCAGCTGAAGGTTGTGTGCCTCCAGCCGGACGATGGCCTCGGCGACCTGCTCCGGCATGGCGTACGCGACGGGCGCGCCCGGCTCGGTGGGCTGCACCTCGGCCTCTTCGAGAGTGTAGGAACCCTCTCGCTGGACGGTCGCGATGACTTCGGCGACCCACTCCTTGAAGGGGGCGCAGGCGGGCTTCGTGCAGCCGTTCACGAGGGCGATGAGGCCCGGGAGATCGATGAGGTTCATGTCTCGACGCCAGTCCCTACCTGCGGGAATGCTGAGACCGTAACCTCCAGTTACGCTCTCGATGGTCTCTCGATGCTCCTCCGGAACATGGTCGGCGAGAGCCTTCCGGGCGTTGGCGTAACCCAGTTCCTTGCACACATCCACCGCCGGGAACCAGTGCGCCCCGTCCGGCATGGTCAGTCGTCGTACCCGGGCTCCGGTCGCCGCGTACACGAAGTCGCTGACGTCGATCGCCTCGTGGGACTTCGCGGGCTTCGCTTGCTTGTTGGGTTCGTTCATGGGAACCACCTCCGCCGCGGAACTTAGGGCGAAGAAAATCGAATATGCCAGTCAAATACTGCGATGTTCACGATTGCGAGGGAAGGATGCGAGTTCTGCTGCGCCGGGTCGCTCGGGTATGCGAAAAGGCCCGCCGCAGATGCTGCGGCGGGCCTTCGTCGTCTGGGTGCCGGGCTGTCAGCCGAGGCGGGCGAAGCCGTAGTTGAGGAGCTTCGTGGCGTCCGTGGCGCGCTGGGTGACGGAGGACGAGGCGAGGACGGTGCCGATGACCGTCTTGCCGTTGCGGGTCGCGGCGAAGACCAGGCAGTACTTGGCCTCGGGGCCGGAGCCGGTCTTCACGCCGATGGCGCCGCTGTAGCTGCTGAGCAGCGTGTTGGTGTTGGTCCAGGCACCCATGGTGCGGGTGGAACCGGTCTTGGTGATCGTCTTCGCCGTGTACTTCTTCGTCTTGACGACCGTGCGGAACGTGGAGTTCTTCATCGCGCTGCTGGCGATCTTCGTCAGGTCGCGCGGCGTCGAGTAGTTGTTGCCGTTGCCGATGCCGTCGAAGGAATCGAAGTGCGTGTTCGTCAGGTGCAGGTTCTTCGCGGCGGTGTTCATCTTGGAGATGAAGTTGGCGACACGCTTGGCGCGGGTCGTGCCGGTGCCGTACTTGTCGGCCAGCGCGTAGGCGGCGTCGCAGCCGGAGGGCAGCATCAGCCCGTACAGCAGCTGGCGGACGGTGACCTTGTCGCCGACGATCAGGTGGGCCTGGGAGGCGTTGTTGGCGACGACGTAGTCGCTGTACACCTTCTGGATGGTGACCTTGGCGTCCAGGTTCAGGTTCGACTGCGCGAGCACGACCTTGGCGGTCATGATCTTCGTCGTCGAGCCGGTGGACAGCCGGGTGTCGGCCTTCTTCGTGTAGAGCGAGGCGGCGTTGGCGTTGTTCATGAGGTAGCCGCCCTTGGCCACAATGGTGGGCGCCGTGACAGCCTGCGCGGGCGCTGCGGTGAGGGCCCCGGTGGCGAGCAACGCGCCGGACGTGACGGCGACGGCGGCAGCTCTGCGGAAGCGGGTGCCCTTAATGCCGGTAATCAAGTGAGTTACCCCGAGTCGTGTCGAATGCCCCTGTAGTGCGGCCAAGTTGAGGCGGCAGGGAAGTGCGGGCCGCACGTGTAGGACACGTAAGTAGCACAGATGGTTGTGCGGTTGCTGGGGGAGACATAGGTCACGTCCGCATGGTGGACGGACCTCCTGCATGCGTACGTGTTGTATCTATCCTGTGGACATGAGCCTGGCCGTCAAGCAGCCCCCCGCCGCCGACCGTGTGTACTCCCACGTCAAGCAAGCCGTCCTGGACCGTCACTACGAGGGCGGCACCCTCCTCACCGAGGGCGAGCTGGCCGAGGCCGTAGGGGTGTCCCGCACCCCGGTCCGCGAGGCGCTGCTGCGCCTCGAGGTCGAGGGTCTGATCAAGCTCTACCCGAAGAAGGGCGCCATGGTGCTGCCCGTCTCCGCGCAGGAGATCGCGGACGTGGTGGAGACCCGGATGCTGGTCGAGGAGCACGCGGTGCGCAAGGCCGTACCGCCGTCGGCGCTGCTCGTGGCCCGCCTGGAGGAGCTGCTGGAGCGTCAGAAGGCCGAGGCCGCCGCCGGCGACCTGGCCGCCGCGGCCGTCACGGACCGCTGCTTCCACGCCGAGATCGTCCGCGACGGCGGCAACGAGATCCTCTCCCGCCTCTACGACCGGCTCCGCGACCGCCAGCTGCGCATGGGCGTCGCGATCATGAACGCCCATCCCGACCGGATCGCCAAGTCGCTGACCGAGCACGAGGAGATACTGGACGCGCTGCGCGCCGGGGACGCCGACCGTGCGGTCGAGCTGGTGCACCGGCACGTCGACTGGTTCGCGCACCTGGCGCGGGGTGAGGTCCGATGAGCCGCGGCAGCGTCTCGTTGCCCGGCGATCCGCCCGGCGGCCGCCGGGCCGTCGCGGTGTGGTCCATAGGCGTCTCGGTCTACTTCGTCGCCGTCATCTTCCGTACGTCCCTCGGTGTCGCCGGTCTCGACGCGGCCGACCGCTTTCACGTCAACGCCTCGGCCCTGTCGACCTTCTCCATACTCCAGCTGCTGGTCTACGCCGGCATGCAGATACCCGTCGGCCTGCTGGTCGACAGCCTCGGCACGAAGAAGGTGCTGTCCATCGGGGCGGTGCTGTTCACGGCCGGCCAGCTGGGCTTCGCGTTCTCCCCGTCGTACGGCACCGCGCTCGCCTCGCGCGCCCTGCTCGGCTGCGGCGACGCCATGACCTTCATCAGCGTGCTGCGGCTCGGCACCCGCTGGTTCCCGGTGCGGCGCGGGCCGCTCGTCGCACAGCTCGCCGGTCTGGTCGGCATGGCGGGCAACCTCGTCTCCACGCTGGTCCTGGCCCGACTGCTGCACGGCATCGGGTGGACCCCGGCGTTCGCGGGCAGCGCGCTGGCCGGTGTGGTCGTGCTGGTCCTCGTGCTGTTCTTCCTGAAGGACCACCCCGAGGGGTACGAGCCGGCGCCCTTCCCGCACCGGGGCGCGGCGTACGTACGGAAGCAGATCGCCGCGTCCTGGCGGGAGCCGGGGACCCGGCTCGGTCTGTGGGTGCACTTCACCACCCAGTTCCCGGCGATGGTGTTCCTGCTGCTGTGGGGGCTGCCGTTCCTGGTCCAGGCGCAGGGGCTATCCCGTGCCACGGCCGGTGAACTGCTGACGCTGGTCGTGCTCTCCAACATGGTGATCGGTCTGGTCTACGGCCAGATCGTCGCCCGGCATCACGCGGCGCGGCTGCCGTTGGCGCTGGGTACGGTCGGGGCGACGGCCGTCGTGTGGGCGGTGACGCTGGCGTATCCGGCCGAGCATGTGCCGATGTGGATGCTGGTGGTGTTGTGTGCGGTGCTGGGGGCGTGTGGGCCGGCCTCGATGCTCGGCTTCGACTTCGCGCGGCCGGCGAATCCGCCCGAGCGGCAGGGGACCGCGTCGGGGATCACCAATATGGGTGGTTTCGTGGCCTCGATGACGACGCTGTTCGTGGTGGGTGTGCTGTTGGATGCGACCGGCGACAACTACTCGGTGGCGTTCTCGTGTGTGTTCGTGCTCCAGGCGCTGGGGGTGAGCCAGATCCTGCGGTTGCGGGGGCGGGCGGCTCGGCGGGAGCGGGAGCGGTTGGTGGCGAGCCGGGTGGAGACGGTGCACGTGCCTGCTTGACCCTCCCTCCCGGCTCTTCCGGCCGACGACGCGGGTGCTTATGCCGTCGCCGGTACGAGGGTGAGGTAGGTCAGGCCCAGTACGCCTCGGTAGGTCAGCCAGGACGATCGGTGGGTGTCCAGGCGGGCCCGGGTCTCCGTGGCCAGGGGGTGGCCGGGGTTGGCCGCCAGCCATACCTCCTGGTCCGCCTGGTACGCCGACTCGAACTCCTCCCACTCCGCCGGGCTCGCCGTCTCCGTCCACTCCGGGCGGAAGCCCGCCGCCACCGCCAGGTCGACCAGGGTCGCCAGGTCGTGGTGGTCGGCGGTCGAGGCACCCGGCCACATCCCGGAGAGCTCCGCCTCGGTCGGGGTGCGCTGCCAGAAGCCCTCGCCGAGCAGGACCCGCCCGCCGTCGGTCACCAGCCGCCGCAGCTCCCGCAGGGCCGTCACCAGGTCGTCGTCCAGCGCCTGGCTCGCCCCGAGGCACAGCACCACGTCGGCCGGCCCGCGACCGGTGCCCACCGCCGACTCCTCGGCGAACTCCACCCGGTCGGCCAGTCCGCGCGCCTCGGCGGCCCGCTGCCCCCGCGCCAGGTCCCCGGCGTGCACGTCCAGTCCCACGCCGTGGGCGTGGGGTACGGCGTCCAGCAGGCGGAGCATCAGTTCGCCCCAGCCGCAGCCGATGTCCAGCACGGTGGTGGGCCGCGTGGCGGCCAGCCGCCGCACCATCGTGGTCGCGCGGGCCTCGGAGAGCGGGCCGTGGAAGGTGAGCCGGGTCAGTCGGGGCGGGAGGTCGTCGTGCGCTGTGGTGGCAGTGGTCATGCCGGGCAAGGTAGATGTCGACGGGCGCCGCGGCCCACCGAATTACCGGCGCCTGCCCCCGTGTCCTCCCGTGGGACCGTGAACCGCTACTGCGTGACCGCGAAGTTCCGCAGGATCGCCGCCGTCAGTTCCGGGTCGCCCTCCGCCTTCACCCGGTCCGCGGCCGCGTCCGGGGTGATGCGGCCGCAGGCCAGGCGGACGTAGGTCTCCCAGTCGAGGGTGAAGATGGCGGCGGGGCCGAGCGCGGGGGTGGTCTCCAGGGTGCCGCGGCCCTGGATGTCGATGCGGATGGTGCGCAGGAACTCCACCGGCCCGTGCACATCGAAGATGACGGACGAACTGCGCGGGGCCTCCGCTTCGTTGGCGACCACCCGGGGCAGCTCGCCGAGGAGCACGTCCCGGGTGACCTGCGCACCCGGCGAGTCGAGGTTGCCCGGCCGCCCCAGGGCCGCCCGCAGGTCCTGCTCGTGCACCCACACGTCGAACGCGCGGTTGCGCATGGCCTCTTCGAGGGTGATCTCCTTGCCCATCGGCCCGCGCACGGCGTGCCCCGGCTCCCGCGACTCGTTGCGCAGTTGCCGGTTGCGGCGGATGACCGTGTACTCCAGCTCGGAGGTCATCTCGGGCGCCGTGTGGTGGCGGCGGGCGTCGACCTGCATCTCCATGTAGCGCTGGTGCTCGTTGGTGATGTGGAAGAGGTCGCGCGGGAGGGTGTGGATCGGGCGCGGGTCACCGAGCATCTCGGTGTCCATGCCGATGACATGGGAGACCACGTCCCGCACCGACCAGCCCGGGCAGGGCGTCCGCCGGTTCCACTCGCCCTCGGCAAGGGGCGTCACCAGCTCGGATATCGCGTCGATGGAGTGGGTCCAGGCGTCGGCGTAGGGCTGGAGAGTGGGATGCAGACTCACGGAACGGGACCCCTCGGCGGTCGGTACTCGGGCAGGTTGTGGCGGCGCTGCCAGTGGGCGGTAGCTGCTGTCGGCGGGTGTCTTGAGACGTTAAGTTACGCTGCTGTGGGGCACCCCGGCAGTGCTTTCGTGTGACGATCGTAGGCCCGTGTGGACGGCTCGAATGCCAGGACGGTGGTAGTGTGCGCGCCTCGCTCATCCAGATCGACGTAAACGAGGGCGAATCGGTCGAATCTCGCCGGCAACGCGTGACCGCACTGGTGCGCGAGCAGACGGACGCCGATCTCGTCGTACTGCCCGAGCTGTGGACGACCGGTGCGTTCGCCTACGAGGAGTTCGCCGCCGAGGCCGAGCCGCTCGAAGGCCCGACGTACGAGGCGATGGCGAAGGCGGCGAGCGACGCGGGCGTCTGGCTGCACGCCGGCTCCATCCCCGAGCGTGACCCCGAGGGCCCCCTCTACAACACGGCTCTCATCTTCTCCCCCTCCGGTGAGCTGGCCGCGGCCTATCGCAAGATCCACCGCTTCGGCTTCGACAAGGGCGAGGCGGTGCTGATGGGCGCCGGCCAGGAACTGGTGACCGTCCGGCTCCCGGAGACCACGCTGGGCGTGGCCACCTGCTACGACCTCCGCTTCCCCGAACTCTTCCGCGCACTCGTCGACGCCGGTGCCGAGACGATGGTCGTCTCGGCGGGCTGGCCCGAGCGGCGGCGCGCGCACTGGACGCTGCTGGCCCAGGCGCGGGCGGTCGAGAACCAGGCGTTCGTGCTCGCGTGTGGAACGGCCGGGACGCATGCCGGAGTTCCGCAGGCGGGTCACTCGATCGTGGTCGATCCCTGGGGCGAGGTGCTGGCCGAGGCGGGCGCCGGCGAGGAGATCCTCACCGTCGACCTCGACCCGGCCAAGGTCGCCGCCACCCGCGAACAGTTCCCGGCGCTCAAGGACCGCCTGCTGGGCCTGGAACCCCCTCGCCGCTAGCGTCCGCCGGTCTTCCATCGGCCGGTCAGTCGTCCTCGCGCTCCTTGTCGGCGAGGTGGATCACACACACCGCCACCGCGATCAGCAGCGCCGGGTCCGCGTCGTCCCGTACGACGTCGACACCGTAGGTCTCCCGGACGTGCAGCCAGCGCCGGGAGACCACGGCCAGCAGCTCACCGTCGTACTCCACGGCGAACTCGCGGTCGAGGATCTTGCCGCTGACGTCCAGTTCGGTGCCGTCGACCAGGTGCACGCGGTAGTGGTTGCGCAGCAGCGAGAGCCGCTTGCGCCTGATGGTGGCCAGGGGTTCGCCGTCGCGTTCGATCACCATGGTGTCGCGCAGGGCGAACATCTTCTGGCGGATGTCGACGAGCACGCGCCCGTGCCGGTCCTTCAGCTCGAACGTGTCGCGCACCCGCATGGCCTTGCCGTCGACGAGGAAGACCTTGTCGCCGTGCTCGTCCTCGATCCAGTAGTCCTCGCCGAAGCCGAGGAGCCGGTCGCGTACCAGGAATCTCATGTCTGTACCCCTTCCCGGCCCACCGGCCCGAAACGCCGCCGGTAGTCCGACGGGCTGAGCCCCGTCTCGCGCCGCAGCCGTGCGCGCAGGTTGGCCGCGGTGCCCAGGCCGCTGCGCGAGGCCACCACCTCCAGGCGCTCCTCCCCGCGCTCGATCAACCGGCAGGCGAGCGCCACCCGCTCGCCGGTCAGCCAGGCCAGCGGGGTGGTGCCCAGCTGGGCGCGGAACCGGCGGTGCAGGGTGGCCGGGGAGAGGGCCGCCCGCGCGGCCAGGTCCGCCACGGTCAGCGGTTCGCCCAGCCGCTCCTGCGCCCAGGCCAGCAGCGGGCCGAGCGACTCGTCCGGCACCTCGGGCACCGGCCGCTCCACGAACTGCCGCTGCCCGCCGTCCCGGTGCGAGGCGAACACCAGCCGCCGGGAGACCGCGTTGGCGATCTCGGCGCCGTGGTCCTGCCGCCAGATGTGCAGCCCCAGGTCGAGCGCGGCCGCGCTGCCGGAGGCGGTGAGCAGGTCGCCGTCGTCGACGAAGAGCACGTCCGGACGGAGCAGCACCCGGGGATGCAGCTGCCGGAAGGCGTCCGCCCAGCGCCAGTGCGTGCTGGCCGGCCGCCCGTCCAGCAGCCCGGCCTCGGCGAGCGCGAAGGTCCCGGTGCAGAAACTCACCACCCGCGTCCCGCGCGCGTGCGCGCGCCGGATCGCGTCGAGGACGTCCGCACCGCGCGGTACGACATTGTCCGGGCGCCCCGGCACGACGAGGGTGTCCGCCGTGTCCACCGCCGCCAGCCCGGCCACCCCGCTCAAGGTGAAGAAGCCGTGGTTCATGCGCACCTCACGGGTGGGCGCGCACAGCGTCACCTCGTACGGCGGCACGGACAGCCCCAGCTCCGGCCGCGGCAGCCCGAACAGTTCGGTGGCGACACCGACCTCGAACGGGTTGGTGCCCTCGTCCACGATCACGGCCACCCGGTGCGTCGACTGCGAGGATCCTTGCGCCATGTGCGATTTCTAGCACTCACCCGGCCACCGGGCGAGCGCCCAGGATGAACGCCATGAACGCCATGAACGCCACGAGCAGCGCCATGAACAGCGAACCCGTCTCCCTCGCCCACGCCCTCGGCTCCTTCGAGGACCTGTGGAGCCCCCGGATCGTCACCGCCGTCAACGACTACGACGTCCGCGTCGCCAAGGTCGAGGGCGAGCACCTCTGGCACGTCCACGACCACACCGACGAGTTCTTCCTGGTTCTGGAGGGCGAGCTGCACATCGCCCTGCGGGAGCCGGCCGGCGAGCGCACGGTCGTGCTGCCCAGGGGCTCGGTCTTCACCGTCCCCCGCGGCACCGAGCACAAGCCGGCCGCCCCGGCCGGAGCCTCGATCCTCCTCTTCGAACCGACCGGCACCTCCACGGTCGGCGACCGGCACGACGAGATCCCGTCCCACGTGGACGCGACAACGGGCCACACCCTGGCCTGACCAGGGCAGACGTGAGTTATCCACAGGGGTGAACGGGCTCCCGCCGACAAGTGGCACCCTTGGTCCATGAGCGACACATCCCCGGCCCCCACCCCGCGCCGTGCCCGCGTCCGTGCCCCCGAGCTGATCGGCAAGGGCGGCTGGCTGAACACCGGCGACAAGCAGTACACCCTCACGGACCTGCGCGGACGCATCGTCATCCTGGACTTCTGGACGTTCTGCTGCATCAACTGCCTGCATGTCCTGGACGAGCTGCGGGAGCTGGAGGAGCGGCACCGGGACACGGTGGTGATCATCGGGGTGCACTCGCCGAAGTTCGTGCACGAGGCGGAGCACCAGGCGGTCGTCGACGCCGTGGAGCGGTACGGCGTGGAGCACCCGGTGCTCGACGACCCGGAGCTCGCCACCTGGAAGCAGTACGCGGTGCGGGCCTGGCCGACGCTGGTCGTGATCGACCCCGAGGGGTATGTCGTCGCCCAGCACGCCGGCGAGGGCCACGCGCACGCGATCGCGCGGCTGGTCGAGGAGCTGGAGGCGGAGCACGAGGCGAAGGGCACCCTGCGGCGCGGCGACGGCCCGTACGTGCCGCCGGAGCCCGAGCCGACCGCTCTGCGCTTCCCCGGCAAGGCGCTGCTGCTGCCCTCCGGGAACTTCCTGGTCAGCGACACCACCCGGCACCAGCTGGTGGAGCTGGCCGAGGACGCGGAGACGGTCGTACGGCGGATCGGCTCCGGCACGCGCGGCTTCGCCGACGGTCCGGCGGCCGAGGCCGCCTTCAGCGAACCGCAGGGCCTGGCGCTCCTCGACGACGGCTCGGTGGTCGTCGCGGACACCGTCAACCACGCCCTGCGCCGCCTCGACCCGGCCACCGGCGAGGTGACCACGCTCGCCGGCACCGGCCGCCAGTGGTGGCAGGGCTCCCCGACCTCGGGCCCGGCCCGCGAGATCGACCTGTCCTCCCCCTGGGACGTGGCGGTCTTCGGCGGCAAGGTGTGGATCGCCATGGCGGGCGTGCACCAGCTGTGGGCGTACGACCCGGAGAGCCGGACGGTCGCGGTCGCCGCCGGCACCACCAACGAGGGGCTCGTGGACGGGCCGGCGGCCGAGGCCTGGTTCGCGCAGCCGTCCGGTCTCGCCGCCACCGCCGACCGGCTCTGGCTCGCCGACTCCGAGACCAGCGCCCTGCGCTGGGTCGACCTGGACGGCCAGGTCCACACCGCCGTGGGTACCGGCCTCTTCGACTTCGGCCACCGGGACGGGGCGGCCGGACAGGCGCTGCTCCAGCACCCGCTGGGCGTGACGGCGCTCCCCGACGGCTCGGTCGCGGTGTCCGACACCTACAACCACGCGTTGCGCCGCTACGACCCCGCGACCGGCGAGGTCACCACGCTGGCGACGGATCTGAGAGAGCCGAGCGACGCGGTGCTGGCCGGCGACGACATCGTGGTGGTCGAGTCGGCCCGCCACCGCCTGACCCGGCTGCGGCTGCCCGAGGAGGCGGTCCGGGTGGAGTCCGTCGCCCACCGCACCCAGCGGGCGGCGACCGAGGTGGCCCCCGGCCGCCTCCGGCTGGACGTGATCTTCCAGGCCCCGGCGGGCCAGAAGCTGGACACGCGCTACGGCCCGTCGACGCGGCTCCTGGTGTCCTCGACCCCGCCGGAGCTGCTGCTCAAGGGCGAGGGCGCGGACACCGACCTGGCCAGGGAGCTGGACCTGAACCCGGCCGTGCCGGAAGGCGTCCTGCACATCTCGGCGATGGCCGCGTCCTGCGACGACGACCCGGCCAACGAGTACCCGGCCTGCCATGTCCACCAGCAGGACTGGGGAGTCCCGGTCCGCCTCGCGGAGGGAGGAGCGAACCGGCTGCCGCTGGTCCTGGCCGGAATGGACCAGGAGGCCCAGGAAGCCCAGGAGGCCCAGGAGGCCCAGGAGGCCTAGGCGGCCCAGGGGGCAACCCTCTGAGGTTCGCGGTTGCCGGTGACGCCGTTGTGGGTGCGGCCGTGTCCGTCACACGCCGTACCCGTCGCCGTATCCGTCGCGGTGGTGGCGCCGGTCGTCCTCGACCACGGCCGTCGGCGGTACGACCACCCGCCGACGGCGGGCGATGCTGCTGAACGTGGCGACGCCGATGATGCCGACGGCCATCAGGATCAGGCCGACGACATCGAGATTGACGCCCTGCATGTGCCAGTCGGTCGCGAACGTGAGGATGGCCCCCACGGCGATGAGGATGATGCACCCGCCGAGCCCCATGAGCGTTGCCTCCCCTTCAGGTTCGGTCGTTCCGGTCCACACCGGGTACCCAGGGGCGGGCGGGGCATGTGCAACTAGCCCTCCAGGAAAGCCGTCAGCGCGTTCGCGAGGAGGAACGGGTCGTCGGCGCCGCACAGTTCGCGGGCGCTGTGCATGGAGAGGATCGCCGCGCCGATGTCGACGGTCTGGATGCCGTGGCGGGCCGCGGTGATCGGCCCGATCGTGGTGCCGCAGGGCATGGAGTTGTTGGAGACGAAGGTCTGGAAGGGGACCCCGGCCCGGTCGCAGGCGGCGGCGAAGATCGCGCGGCCCGAACCGTCCGTCGCGTAGCGGTTGTTGACGTTGACCTTGAGGATCGGGCCGCCGTTGACGCGGGGGTGGTGCGTCGGGTCGTGGCGCTCCGCATAGTTGGGGTGCACGGCGTGGCCGGTGTCGGAGGAGAGACAGACGGTGGCCGCGAAGGCCCTCGCCCGGTCCTCGTACGACCCGCCGCGCGCCAGCACCGAGCGCTCCAGCACGCTGCCGAGCAGCGGGCCGTCCGCGCCGGTGTCGGACTGGGAGCCGGTCTCCTCGTGGTCGAAGGCGGCGAGCACCGGGATGCAGGGGAGTTCCGCGCCGCCCGTCGCCACGGCCGCGAGGGCCGCCGTGCCGGCGTGCACGGACAGCAGGTTGTCCATCCGGGGGCCGGCCATCAGCTCCTGGTCGCGGCCCAGGTAGGCCGGCGGTTCCACGGCGTAGGTCATCAGGTCCCAGCCGGTCACCGAGCCGGCCGGCAGGCCCGACTCCTGCTCCAGGAAGGCGATCAGGTCGCCGTCGCGGATGTCGTCGCCGAGGCCCCAGATCGGTTGCAGATGGCGCTGCTTGTCCAGCTTGAGCCCGTCGCTGCTCACCGCACGGTCCAGGTGGATGGCGAGCTGGGGCACCCGCAGCAGCGGCCGGTTCACGTCGACGAGGCGGGTGGAGCCGTCGCGCAGGCTTAGCCGGCCGGCCAGGCCCAGGTCCCGGTCGAGCCAGGAGTTCATGAGCGGTCCGCCGTAGATCTCCACGGCGACCTGGCGGAAGCGGTGCGCCCCGGTGTCCGGGCGGGGCTTGACCCGCAGGTTCGGGGAGTCGGTGTGCGCGCCGACGATCCGGAACGGGGTGTGGGGTGCGGCGCCCTCCGGGACGTACCAGGCGATGATCGCGCCGCCGCGCAGCACGTACTTGCCGCCCGCCGTCCCGTCCCAGACGTCCGTCTCGGCGACCTGCCGGAAACCGGCCTTCTCCAGCCGCTCGCCGGCGTTCGCCACGGCGTGGTACGGCGTGGGGCCCGCCGCGAGGAAGGACATCAGGTCATCGGTGTGGCCGCGATCGAAGCGGGCTGGTTCGCTCATGTTCCTCACCTTAACGACGTACGGTGGCCCGCTCCCCGGCGAGGGAGCGGGCCACCGTGGGTGGATCAGGTCGGCCGGATCAGAAAGCGGCCTCGTCCAGCTCCATCAGGTCGAGGTCGACGTCGGCCGCGATCTTGCGGGCCAGGGTGACGCCCGGCAGCACGTTGGCCGCGAAGAACTTCGCCGCCGCGATCTTGCCGGTGTAGAACGCCTTGTCCTTGTTGGACGCCGTCTCCAGCTTCTCGGCGGCGATCGCGGCGCCCTTGAGCAGCAGGTAGCCGACGATCACGTCGCCGGAGGCGAGCAGCAGGCGGGTGGTGTTCAGGCCCACCTTGTAGATGTTCTTGACGTCCTGCTCGGTGGCCGCGAGGTCGGTCAGCATCAGGCCGACGATCGCCTCCAGCTCCACGGCGGCCTTGGCGAGGTGCTCGCGGGCGCCCGCCAGCTGCTCGCCGCCGGTGCCGAGGGCCAGGAACTTCTTGATGTCCTCGGCGAGGGAGTTCAGCGCCGCGCCCTGGTTGCGGACGATCTTCCGGAAGAAGAAGTCCTGGCCCTGGATCGCGGTGGTGCCCTCGTACAGGGTGTCGATCTTGGCGTCGCGGATGTACTGCTCGATCGGGTACTCCTGAAGGAACCCGGAGCCGCCGAAGGTCTGCAGCGACTGGGCGAGCTGCTCGTAGCCCTTCTCGGAGCCGTAGCCCTTGACGATCGGCAGGAGCAGGTCGTTGAGCGCGTGCTCGGTCTTCGGGTCCTCGCCGTTCGCCTCCTTGACCGCGATCGCGTCCTGGATCGAGGCGGTGTAGAGGACCAGGGCGCGCATGCCCTCGGCGTACGCCTTCTGCGTGATCAGGGAGCGGCGGACGTCGGGGTGGTGGGTGACGGTGACCTTGGGCGCGGACTTGTCCATGAAGTTCGCGAGGTCGGGACCCTGGACGCGCTCCTTGGCGTACTCAAGGGCGTTGAGGTAGCCCGTGGACAGCGTGGAGATCGCCTTCGTGCCGACCATCATCCGGGCGAACTCGATGATCCGGAACATCTGGCGGATGCCCTCGTGCTTGTCGCCGATCAGCCAGCCCTTGGCCGGGTGGCGGTCGCCGAAGGTCATCTCGCAGGTGTTGGAGGCCTTGAGGCCCATCTTGTGCTCGACGTTCGTGGCGTAGACGCCGTTGCGCTCGCCCAGCTCGCCGGTCTCGAAGTCGAAGAGGTACTTCGGCACGAGGAAGAGCGACAGCCCCTTCGTCCCCGGGCCGGCACCCTCGGGCCGGGCCAGCACGTAGTGGAGGATGTTCTCCTCCATGTCGTGCTCACCGGAGGTGATGAAGCGCTTCACGCCCTCGATGTGCCAGGAGCCGTCCTCCTGCTGCACGGCCTTGGTGCGGCCGGCGCCGACGTCCGAGCCGGCGTCGGGCTCGGTGAGCACCATGGTCGAACCCCAGGTCCGGTCCACGGCGATCTGCGCCCACTTCTTCTGCTCCTCGGTGCCCTCCTCGAAGAGGATGCGGGCGAACGCCGGGCCGGAGGAGTACATCCACACGGCCGGGTTGGCGCCGAGGATCAGCTCCGCGTACGACCAGATCAGCGACGGGGGAGCGGTGGTGCCGCCGATCTCCTCGGGCAGGCCGAGCCGCCAGTACTCGGAGTCCATGAAGGCCTTGTAGCTCTTCTTGAAGGAGGCCGGGACCGGCGCGGTGTTGGTCTCCGGGTCGAAGACCGGCGGGTTGCGGTCGGCGTCGGCGAAGGACTCGGCCAGCTCGTTCTCGGCGAGCCGGGTCAGCTCCTCCAGGACGCTCTTCGCGGTGTCGGTGTCCATCTCGGCGAACGGACCGGTGCCGTACAGCTTGTCGCGACCGAGCACTTCGAACAGGTTGAATTCGATGTCGCGGAGATTGGACTTGTAGTGCCCCATGGTGACGGCTCCGTATCCGGATCGGCGAGGCACTGAATCCTCGCGCAAGCTTTCACATACCAACGAGTAGCTCCGATGATGCTACCCGTCGGTAATAAGACGCAACCCCCATCGGGTGAAGTGTGAGAAGGGTCTACCTTCTCGCGGAGGCCGCGTGTCTCGGTAGGCTTGCGCTCATGTACGGCTACGACCAGAACGCCGGTGCTCAGCAGTACGCCCAGCCGCAGCAGCAGATGCCCGGCGCGGGCGGGTACGGCCAGCAGCCCCCGCTCTACCCCGAGCCGTCCCCGCCCTCGCTCGCGGACGCGGTGCGGGCCTTCACCACGGGCCAGCTGACCGCCGAGGACTTCCAGCAGGTCTTCGCCACGTCCAAGGTGTACTGCCCGCGCGGTGACAACCCCGGGTTCCTCGCCCTGCACAACACCCAGCAGCCGGTGATCCCGATGTTCACCTCGCTGAAGGAGCTGCGCCGGTACGCGGGCAAGGAGTCCAAGTACTTCGTGATCACGGGCGCGGAGGTCATCGACCTGCTGCCGACCGGCTACGGCTTCGTCCTCGACATGGAGGGCGAGCACCGGATGGTCTTCGACGCGAAGGCGGTCGAACAGATGGTGGACTTCGCGATGCGGCGGATGTACGGCTAGACGCCCTCCTCGGTCAGACGCCTCCCTCGGTCAGACGCCTCCCTCGGTCAGACGCCTCCCTCGGTCAGACGCCTCCCTCGGTCAGACGCCTCCCTCGGTCAGACGCCCTCCTCGGTCAGACGCGTTCCGCGGTCAGACGCATCCCGCGGCGGGCCGCTGTTTTCGGATCCCCCGGAACCCCGGGATCCCCTGGGGAAACCCGCTCCCCCTTTGTCACAGCCATGCCATAGGCTGCCCCAGGCAGCCGCGCCCCACGCGCAACCGCTCTTCAGCGGTCGTGTCGGGTGTCGCGCGGCGCTCTCATCCACCCGGCGAACCCGGGTTTCCACTGGGGGTTTCATCACTGTGCGCATGCGCAGCACTTCGGCCGCGACGGCGCTCGCGGTCCTCTTCAGCTCGGCGGCACTGAGCGTCGTGGCGGCGGGGACCGCCTCGGCAGAGTCGGCCGTCCTCGGCACGCCGGTCGGTCTCGTCGCCGACAGCGCCGTGAAGCGTGTCTTCGTCGCCGACGAGGCCAACGGCCGGATCCTGGCCACCGACTACAACGGCACCCTCGTCGACCTGAACGTCGGCTTCGGTGACGTCAGCGACCTGGCGGTGTCGGACGACGGCGCCACCCTGTACGCGGCCCAGGCCTCCGGTCACGCGATCCTGGCGCTGGACGCGGCCACCCTGGAGGTCAAGGCCACCTACGACATCGGCGCCGGCGCCACCCCGCGCGAGGTCGCCTTCACCGGCGGCCGGCTCTGGTTCTCGTACCGGACCGACGACGCGGACGGGTTCCACGGCAACCTGGGCTCGGTGGACCCGGCGGCCACGGATCCGGCCGCCGCGGTGACCCTGGGGCAGCTGCCGGAGACGGTCGCCCCCTACTACAACTCGGGTCTTCTCGGCGCGAACCCGGCCGTCCCCGGCCTGCTGACCTACGCCGACAGCGGGGACTCTCCGGGCGCGCTCAACCTCCTCGACGTCTCCGGCGCCACCCCGCAGCTGGTCGCCAAGACGGACGGCGGACGCTACTCCAGCGACGTCGACCTCCTGCCCGGCACCTCCCAGGTGCTGTGGAACGGCGATCGGAAGCTGACCTACGCCGACGGCACCTTCACGGAGGGCTCGAGCCTCACCGAGACCGGCTGGTTCGGCGACGTCTCGCCGAGCGGCCTGATCGCCCAGGTCTACGACCGCCACGTGAACGTCTACAAGGCGGGCTCGGCCACGCCGGTGCGCCGGTTCGACGCCGGGAACTCCAGCATGGGCGCGGTCGCCTGGGCTCCCGACTCCTCCCGGGTGTTCGCCCTGGCCGGCAACTACGACAACACGTACACCCTGAAGGCGTTCTCGGGCCCGACGCTCAGCGTCCCGGCCCTCACCGTCAACGCGCCGGCGTCCGCGGCCCGGGCCAAGAAGCTCACCGTCACCGGAAAGATCACCGCGACCGTCGCCCTTCCGGCCGGCTCGCGGCTCGCGGTCACCCGCACCGACCTGGAGTCCCCGAACGGCAAGGCGCTCGCCTCCGCCACGGTCAAGGCGGACGGCACGTACTCCTTCTCGGACACCCCGCCGGCCGGCGGCACGGTCACGTACAAGGTGAGCTTCGCGGGCGACGCCGAGCACACCGCGGTCTCCGCCTCCGACAAGGTCGCGGTCTCCCGTGCGGCGGCGAGCCTGAGCCTGAACAACAACGGCAAGCTGTACAACTACGGCGCCGACGTGAAGTTCACCGCGCACCTGGGGACGACGTACAAGAACCGTTCGGTCAAGATCTACGCGGACCCCTTCGGCGGTGACAAGGGCAAGAAGCTGATCAAGACCGGCAAGGTGGACTCCCACGGGAACATCGCCGGCTGGGTGGACATGACCCGGGACACGGCCGTCTCCGCGGTCTTCGACGGCGACGCCCGTTACGCGCCGAAGACGGTGAAGGCCACGGCGTACGCGCGGGTCAAGATCTCCACCGCCGTCTCCAAGCACTACAAGACGGCGAAGATCGGTTCGACGTCGTACTACTGGTTCCACAAGAACACCGACCCGGTGTTCACCACGACCATGACCTACTACCCGGGCCGCGAGCACCGCATGGACCTGGAGGTCTACTACCAGGGGAAGTGGTACGCGGGGGACTCCGAGTACTTCGCGCTCGGCACGAGCGGCAAGTCGGCCGTGCGGCTCGGCGCTCCCGGCGAGTCCGGCATCCGGGCGCGGCTGCGTTCGGTGTACGTCAACGGCTCGTCCGGCGACACCGTGAACTCCACGACGTACGGCGGCTGGAAGTACATCTACTTCAGCAACTGATCCACTGATCCACTGATCGGCGGATGACCGGGCCCGGAGGGAATGTCCTCCGGGCCCGTTCCGTTAGGGGTAGCAGAAAGTTCAACGCTCAACTAAACTGGGCGTACAAGGAGGAGCCAACATGCCTGCAGTGACCGTCGAGAACCCGCTGACCCTTCCCCGGGTGGCCGCACCGGCCGACGCCGTGGCCCGTCCCGTGCTCACCGTCACGACCGCGCCGAGCGGTTTCGAGGGCGAGGGCTTCCCGGTACGCCGGGCGTTCGCGGGGATCAACTACCGCCACCTCGACCCGTTCATCATGATGGACCAGATGGGTGAGGTGGAGTACGCGCCGGGCGAGCCCAAGGGCACGCCGTGGCACCCGCACCGTGGCTTCGAGACCGTCACCTACATCATCGACGGCATCTTCGACCACCAGGACAGCAACGGCGGCGGCGGCACCATCACCAACGGTGACACCCAGTGGATGACGGCCGGTGCCGGCCTGCTCCACATCGAGGCGCCGCCGGAGTCCCTGGTCATGTCCGGAGGCCTCTTCCACGGCCTCCAGCTGTGGGTGAACCTCCCGGCCAAGGACAAGATGATGGCGCCGCGCTACCAGGACATCCGCGGTGGCAACGTGCAGCTGCTGACCACCCCCGACGGCGGTGCGCTGCTGCGTGTCATCGCCGGTGAGCTGGACGGTCACGCCGGTCCCGGCGTCACGCACACCCCGATCACCATGATCCACGCGACGCTGGCCCCCGGCGCCGAGCTCACCCTCCCCTGGCGCGAGGACTTCAACGGGCTGGCGTACGTGATGGCGGGCAAGGGTGCGGTGGGCGCGGAGCGCCGGCCGATCCACCTGGGCCAGACGGCCGTCTTCGGCGCGGGCTCCTCGCTGACCGTCCGCGCGGACGAGAAGCAGGACTCGCACACCCCGGACCTGGAGGTCGTCCTCCTCGGCGGGCAGCCGATCCGGGAGCCGATGGCCCACTACGGCCCGTTCGTCATGAACACCAAGGACGAGCTGATGCAGGCCTTCGAGGACTTCCAGAAGGGCCGCCTGGGCACGATCCCCGCGGTCCACGGAATGACGGAGACGGGCCCGGAGGCGTAACAGCCCCACGACTCCGAGAGGCCCGACGTAACCCCTACGCCGGGCCTCCCACCATTCCCTGACCAGCCGAGCCGAGCCGAGCCGAGCCGAGCCCGACCCCTCTCCCTCGCTTCCTGAGTAGCCGAGTCGGTTCCGGCGTCTTGACTTCGCTTCCTGGTCAGCCGAGTCGATCTCGGCCTTTCGACCTCGCTTTCTCATCAACCGAGTCGGGTGGTGGGTGGGCAGTGGTGGGGGTCGGTGGGGGTCGGGTCACTCGGCAGGGGGTGTACGGCAGGGCGTCGGGTGGGCTCGCGTGGTGCGCTGGACGCGTGTCCCTGTTGCCCGAGGCCGTGCGCCGGTTCGCTGCCTGGTGTGCCGTTCTGCTGCTGGCCGCCGGCGTCGGCTGGGTCGGCATCCGGCTCTGCTCGGAGTTCCGCACCGCGGTGACCCCCGTACTGCTCGCCCTCCTCGGCACCGCCCTGCTCGGGCCCCTGTACCGGCGGCTCGTCACGGCCGGCGTGCAGCGCTCCCTCGCCGCCGGCCTCACCTGCGTCGCCGTCGTGGCCGTCGTCGGCGGGGCCGTGTACATCGTCGTCGCCGCGCTCATCGACACCGGCGGACAGATCACCTCGTCCCTCAAGAACGCCGCGAAGTCGCTCGCCCAGCACTTCGGCGCCGCCGGGACCTCGCTCGACGACCTCGTCGACAACGCCAAGGAGCTGCTCGGCAAGTTCGGCGCGACGGCTGCCTCCAACGTCATCAGCGGCGTGAGTGTGGTCGGCGAGGGCATCGCCATGGCCGTACTGGCGTTGCTGCTGGTCTTCTTCTTTCTCCGTGACTCGCATCTCGTCGTCGAGTCCATCCGGGGCGTGGCGCCCGGCGGCAGCGCCGACCTGCTGGAGGCCATGGCCCGTCGTGCCTTCGAGCGCATCGAGGGGTTCATGCGCGGCACCACCGTCATCGCGTTCATCGACGCCGTCTGCATCACCGTCGGCCTGCTGATCCTCCGGGTGCCGGGCGCCGTGGGACTCGGCGCGCTGGTCCTCGTCGGCGCCTACATCCCCTACCTCGGCGCCTTCATCTCCGGCGCCGTCGCCGTCCTGGTCGCCCTCGCCGACCGGGGCTTCGTCATCGCGCTGTGGGTGCTCGGTGTCGTACTCGCCGTGCAGGTGCTGGAGGGGCATGTGCTGCAGCCCATGATCCAGAGCCGGACCGTGCAGATGCACCCGGCGGTGGTGATGGTGACGATCACCGCGGGGGCCTCCGTCGCCGGGATCCTGGGCATGCTGCTCGCCGTACCGCTCACCGCGGCCGCCTTCGGGGTCGTACACGAGCTACGAGCGCGGTACGCGACCACCTCCTAGTCCCCGTCGCCCTCGAGCCCCTCGGATCCCTCGTAGAGCTCGAACCAGATGCTCTTGCCCTCCCCGCGCGGCTCGACGCCCCAGGCCTCCGCCAGGAGCTCGATCAGGACCAGGCCGCGGCCGGAGGAGGCCAGCTCCCCGGGGCGGCGCTTGTGCGGGAGGTCGTCGCCGGCGTCCGTGACCTCGACGCGCAGCCGGCGCTCCGGGGCCTGGCCGCCGACCTCGGCGAGCAGCAGCGCGTCCGCGTCGGTGTGCACCAGCACGTTCGTGAGCATCTCGGAGACGAGCAGCACCGCCGAGTCGACCTGGTCGGGCGAGTCCCAGTCGTGCAGCAGCTCGCGCAGGTGCTGGCGGGCCTCGGCGATCCGCTCGGGCTCGGCCTGGGCCACCGACAGCAGGGTGCGGCGGACCCGGGGCCGTACGGCGAGGGTCCCGTCGCCGTGCACGGCGCCCGGCCGGGACAGCAGCAGGACCGCGATGTCGTCCTCGCGGCGGTCGGCCAGCGGTCCGGTGGTGTGGTGCGAGGAGGGGCCGTGTACGGCCTGGACCAGGGCGTCGGCCAGTTTCTCCAGGTCGCTGTCCTGGTCCTCCATGATCGCCCGGACCCGCTGCCAGCCGCTTTCCATGTCGTGGCCGCCGGTCTCGATCAGACCGTCGGTGCAGATCATCATGATCTCGCCGGGTTCCAGGGTGAACCGTGTGGTCGGGTAGTCCGCGTCGGGGTCGATGCCGAGCGGCAGCCCGCCCGCCGTCGGCCGCCGCAGCACCGTGCCGTCGGTCATCCGGATCGTCGGGTCGAGATGCCCCGCGCGGGCGATCTCCAGCACCCCGGTCGCCGGGTCCGCCTCGACGTACAGGCAGGTCGCGAAGCGGAGGTCGGTGGTCTCCTCGTCGTAGGTGACCCCGTGCAGGAAACGGGAGGCCCGGGAGAGGACCGCGTCCGGGCGGTGGCCCTCGGAGGCGTAGGCGCGCAGCGCGATCCGGAGCTGGCCCATGATGCCCGCGGCCCGTACGTCATGCCCCTGGACGTCACCGATGACCAGCGCGAACCGGCCGGACGGCAGCGGGATCATGTCGTACCAGTCGCCGCCCACCTGGAGTCCGCCGCCGGTCGGGATGTAGCGGGCGGCCACGTCCATGCCGGGTATCTCGGGGCCGAGCGTCGGCAGCATGGAGCGCTGGAGGCCGTCGGTCAGCTCCCGCTCCGAGTCGGCGATCCCGGCCCGGGACAGGGCCTGCGCCAGCATGCGGGCCACCGTGGTGAGCACGGACCGCTCGTCGGGGGTGAACGACACCTGGTAGGTGAAGCCTGCCATCCAGGCGCCCATGGTCCGTCCGGCCACCGTCAGCGGCAGGAAGGCCCAGGACTGCCGGCCGAAGCGCTCGGCCAGCGGCCAGGTCACCGGGTAGCGGGACTTGTACTGCTCGGCGGAGGAGAGGTAGACCGCCCGGCCGGTCCGTGCCACCTCGGCCGCCGGATAGTCCGTCTCCAGCGGCATGCTGGTGAAGGGGCTGTCCTCGTCGATCTGCTGGCCGTGGTGGCCGATCATCATCAGCCGGTCGCCCTTGACCCCGAAGACGACCAGCCCGTCCGGGGAGAAACCGGGCATCGACAGGCCCCCGGCGACCCGCAGCACCTCCTCGGTGGACCGCGCCTCGGCCAGCGCACGGCCCGCGTCCAGCAGGAACGCCTCCCGGGAGCGCCGCCAGTCACCGGTGACCGGATGCTGCACGGCGCTGCCGGGGGACGGCTCGGAGACCTCCTGAATGGTGCCCGTCACCCGGTAGACGCGCTCCTCGGAGTCGTACACCGGCCGGAAGCGGCTGCGGACGGTACGGATCAGCCGGCCCCGCTCGTCCATGACCCGCAGCCGTACCTCGCCGAGCGTGCCCTCGGTGGCGGCCAGCCGGGTGATGCTGGTGTTCTCGTTCCAGTCCACGGGGTGGAAACGGGACCGGACCAGGGCCTCCGACAGGAGGGACGGTTCGGCCGGCAGCCCGATGAGCCGCGCCGCCTCCGCATCCGCGGTGACCAGCCCGGTGGCCGTGTCCCAGTGCCACAGCCCGGTCGCGAGGGCGGCGAGGACGTCCTCCACGGCTGGCAGGGGCTCGCCAGTTCGCATTGCCCCACTTTAAGAAGATGAGATCGAAGAGTGCCACTGTTTCGCACCGAGATTAGTGGGACCGAGACCATCGCCCCCCGGCTGGGGCCGGCCATCGCCTTGCCCCGCCCCCTGCCTGCGATTAATGGTGGGGAGGCGATCTTTGGGTGGCCGGTACCCTTGATGGGTCCGGGCACCATGGCTCGGTGCCGGTCGAGGAGAGCACCTCGGCAGACCACAAAGAAGAGGAACACCCGACGATGCATCGGTACAGGTCCCACACCTGCGGCCAGCTCCGCGCCTCTGACGTCGGCACCGACGTCCGGCTGAGCGGCTGGCTGCACAATCGGCGCGACCTGGGCGGCATCCTCTTCATCGATCTGCGCGACCACTACGGCATCACGCAGCTCGTCGCCCGCCCCGGCACCCCGGCGTACGAGGCCCTGGACAAGCTCTCCAAGGAATCCACCGTCCGGGTCGACGGCCGCGTTGTTTCACGTGGAACCGAGAACATCAACTCCGACCTGCCCACCGGCGAGGTCGAGGTCGAGGTCGGCGAGGTCGAGCTGCTCGGCGCGGCCGCCCCGCTGCCGTTCACGATCAACACCGAGGACGGGGTCAACGAGGAGCGGCGCCTGGAGTACCGCTTCCTGGACCTGCGCCGCGAGCGCATGCACCGCAACATCATGCTGCGTACGGCCGTGATCTCGGCCATCCGCCACAAGATGGTCGCCCTCGGCTTCAACGAGATGGCCACCCCGATCCTCACCGCGACCTCCCCCGAGGGCGCCCGTGACTTCGTGGTGCCGTCCCGTCTGAACCCGGGCAAGTTCTACGCCCTGCCGCAGGCCCCGCAGCAGTTCAAGCAGCTGCTGATGATCTCCGGCTTCGACCGCTACTTCCAGATCGCGCCCTGCTTCCGCGACGAGGACGCCCGCGCGGACCGCTCGCCCGGCGAGTTCTACCAGCTCGACGTCGAGATGAGCTTCGTCGAGCAGGAGGACGTCTTCCGCCCGATCGAGCAGCTGATGACCGAGCTGTTCACGGAGTTCGGCGGCGGCCACGAGGTCACCTCGCCGTTCCCGCGGATCCCGTTCCGCGAGGCGATGCTGAAGTACGGCTCCGACAAGCCGGACCTGCGCGCCCAGCTGGAGCTGGTCGACATCACCGACATCTTCGAGGGCTCGGAGTTCAAGGCCTTCGCCGGCAAGCACGTCCGGGCGCTGCCGGTGCCGGCGGTCCAGGACCAGCCCCGCAAGTTCTTCGACCAGCTCGGCGACTACGCCGTCTCGCAGGGCGCCAAGGGCCTGGCCTGGGTGCGTGTCGCCGAGGACGGCTCCCTCTCCGGCCCGATCGCCAAGTTCCTCACCGAGGAGAACGTCGCCGAGCTGACCAAGCGGCTCCAGCTGGCCGCCGGTCACGCCGTCTTCTTCGGCGCGGGCGAGTTCGACGAGGTCTCCAAGATCATGGGCGCGGTCCGGGTCGAGGCCGCCAAGCGCGCCGGGCACTTCGAGGAGAACGTCTTCCGGTTCTGCTGGATCGTCGACTTCCCGATGTTCGAGAAGGACGAGGAGACCGGCAGGATCGACTTCTCGCACAACCCGTTCTCGATGCCCCAGGGCGGCATGGAGGCCCTGGAGACCCAGGACCCGCTGGACATCCTGGCCTGGCAGTACGACATCGTCTGCAACGGCGTCGAGCTGTCCTCCGGCGCGATCCGGAACCACGAGCCGGACATCATGCTCAAGGCGTTCGGCATCGCCGGCTACGACGAGGAGACCGTCGAGCGCGAGTTCGCCGGCATGCTGCGCGCGCTGCGCTTCGGCGCCCCGCCGCACGGTGGCATCGCCCCGGGCGTGGACCGCATCGTGATGCTCCTCGCCGACGAGCCCAACATCCGCGAGACCATCGCCTTCCCGCTCAACGGCAACGCCCAGGACCTGATGATGGGCGCGCCGACCGAGCTGGAGGAGACCCGGCTGCGCGAGCTGCACCTGACCATCCGGAAGCCGCAGCCGAAGTAGCGAGCCGGCCTGAGAGGGCCAACGTCGATTTCCAGCCCCCTTGCGCACGAGAATGCGCAAGGGGGCTGTTTTCCAAGGTCTTTGACAGGCTCCACACCTAGCTTCCAGCGGCATGACAGACAACCAACAGTCTCCGGAGTCCCAAAAGACCGACGGAGCAACAGAACTGACGCGCCGTAAGGTCGTCGTGGCGGGCACGGGCGCCGTCGCCGCGGTGGGCCTGGGCGGAGCCTTCGCGGCGAACGCCGTGGCCGGGGAGAGAAAACCGGCGGGGCCGGCGCGGCCGGCTCCGCTCGACGACTGCTACCAACTCACCTCGGAGGCCGTGGAGGGCCCCTACTACATCGACGCGGACAAGATCCGCCGGAACGTCACCGAGGACCGTCCGGGCATCCCGCTGACCCTCGCCCTACGGGTGATCGACTCCGAGACCTGCCGCCCGGTGCGCGACGCGGCGGTCGACATCTGGCACTGCGACGCGATCGGCGTCTACTCGGGCTACGAGGAGCAGGGCAACGGCGGCGGCGGAGGCGGCGGCCCGGCCCCGACGGGTTCGCCCACCGGCACCCCGACCGCCGTACCCACCGGCCCGCCGCCCGGCGGTGGAACCCCCGGCGGCCACCAGGACCCCACCGACGACAAGCGCTACCTGCGCGGCACCTGGCGCACCGACCGCCACGGCCGTGTCACCTTCAAGACCGTCTTCCCCGGCTGGTACCGGGGCCGCTGCGTCCACATCCACGTCAAGGTGCACGTCGACGGCGAGTGGACCGACGCCGGCTACGAGGGCGGGCACACCTGCCACACCGGCCAGTTCTTCTTCGAGGAAGAGGCCGTCATCGCCACCACGACGCTCGACCCGTACGTCACCAACATCGCCGAGCGCACCACCCTGACCGAGGACACGATCTACGACCAGTCCGGCACCCAGGGCGGCCTGCTGAAGCTCCGCTACCGCAGGAACGACATCGCCCGGGGCGTCCAGGGCTCGATCACCATGTCCGTCGACCGGGACGCGACGAACGACGGCGAGGGCGGCGGCCCGCCCCCCTCGGCGTCCCCGTCGGCGTCGGCCTCCTGACCTCCGCACACGCCGATCTCCGCACACGCGGACGAGGGCGCCCGGGACCGACGCGGTCCCGGACGCCCTCACCTGCCGCCTCAGGTGTCGTACCGGCCGTCCCAGGGCTCGCCGAAGCCCAGGCGGTCCGGGTACAGCTCGGCCCACGGGCCGTCCTCGTCCTCCTTGGCCACCAGGCCGAACAGCACGCCGTCGACGGTGAGCCGGAACGGGCGGATCGCTATGTCCGTGTAGGTGCGCCGGGGCAGGCTGCGCAGCATGGTCGCCAGCCGGGCCCGGGCCCGGGACAGCACCGAGTCCGTTCCGTTCGGGTCGCGCCGCTGCTCGGCCCAGCTGCCCGCGCACCAGATCTGCGAGTCGCGGTAGCGGCCCTCGGAGTCGAAGAGATGGAGCACCGAGTAGAGCCGTTTCTGCTCCTCCCAGCCCTCGTCGAGCCGGAACCCCTCGGGGAACGCGTACGTGACCGACGCCAGGAACTGTCCGTCGGAATAGCGGCCGATCGCCTCGGTACGGCCGTGCGGCTCATAGGCGATCGGGATGAGCTCAGGGGTCATGGCGAAACCATACGGATGTGTCGGGGACATGCAGGGGCCGGGGCCTCACCCCGCCCAAACATTCACTTGATTCTGCCGAGGATGCCACGGCGTTCTCGCAGCAGAGCACCCGCCTCCTGCTTCGACTGCGGCGCCGAGCTTCCGCGTGACCGCCCGGCAGAGCCGCGAATGCGAACAACCGCTCCATTCGTCGCCGGTTGTAGTGATCGCCGGCATGAATCACGGTCGTGTGTGCGGTGGTCGCACTACGGTCCGATGTCATGAGGCTGGTGGTGCAGGTAAAGCTGCTGCCGACGCCCGGACAGGCGTCGGCCCTAGAGGCGACTCTGCGTGCCTGCAACCGGGCCGCCACCTACGCGTCCAAGGTCGCCGTCGCGAAGGGCCTCAAGGACCGCAACGGTCTACAGAGGGAGGTGTACACGGATCTGAAGGCGATGTTCGGGCTGTCGGCGCAGCCAGCGGTGCGGACGGTGAAGAAGGTCGTCGACGCCTACACGGTCCTGAAGGCCAATTCCCGGGCTGGGAGCCTGGGGTCGCCCACCTCGAAGCGGTACCGCAGGGCCGTCGGCGCTCCTGTCGTGTTCCGTCCGGAGGCGGCCCAACCGTTCGACGACCGCTGCCTGTCCTGGCAGTACGACGCGCGCACTGTCTCCATCTGGACCGTGGACGGGCGGACGAAGGGCATTCGGTTCTCCTGCTCGCCGGATCAGCTCAAGATGCTCGTAGCGCACCGCAGGGGCGAGAGCGATCTTGTCCGGCGCGGAGGCAAGTGGTTCCTGATCGCGACCTGCGAGCTGCCCGACCCAGAGGTGTACGAGCCGGTCGACTGGATCGGGGTGGACCGGGGCGTCGTGAATCTGGCTACGACCAGCGACGGCACCAACTACCAGGGGCGTCGGCTGGGCCGTTATCGGCGTTGGCAGGCCCGTAAGCGCGCCGAACTCCAGCGGAAGCAGACCCGATCGGCCACTCGTCGCCTCGCCCGCCGTGCGGGCAAGGAGAAGCGGCATGCCACCCAGGTTAACCATCGGATCAGCAAGGAGATTGTGCTTGACGCTGGGGGTACCTCCCACGCCGTTTAGGCAGTGGGGGAGCACCGGTCGTGGGATCGCCGTCGAAGAGCTCGGCGGGATCCGCGAGCGGGTACGGCTTCGTCGCGACCAGCGGGGCATCCTCTCCTCCTGGCCCTTCCACCAGCTCGGAGAGCACTTCGCCTACAAGGCCAGGAGGGCCGGGGTGCCCTTCCTCGAGGTGGATGCTGCTTACACCTCGCAGCGCTGTCCGCGCTGTGGGCATACCGAGCGGGCCAACCGGCCAGGCCGGGACCACTTTTGCTGTCGTCGGTGCGGGCTCGCTGGCCCGGCCGATGTCGTCGCCGGGATAAACGTGCGCGATCGCGCCCGCTCGGCGTGGGTGTTCGTCACCGCACCCGCACCCTCTCCCTGACAGCTGCCAGGGGCTGGGTGGATGCGACCCGTGACCGTCCCGTCGTAGGGGGCAGTCGGGAGCGCGACGAGGTGTGAACGACCGAGTGCACCTTCTCGGCTGTTCACGGCCGAGAAGGTGACGGCAACTTTTTCGATCTCCGTGACCACAGAGGAGTGAGGCCCGCTCCGGCGGGCCCGTCCCCAGCACTTCGGACGTATGTAAGGACTCCCTCGTGGCCTCTGTCTCTCACCGTCGGTCTCTCCGTACGCGACGTGCCCTCGTCGTCTCCGCCGCCGTCGTGGCCGCCGGTGTCGGTGCCGGTGTGCTCGTGCTGGGCGCGAACGCGTCCGGCGCCGACCTCTACCACCAGACGCTCGCCGCCAAGGACGGCTGGGCGTCCTCCGGTTCCGGTACGACCGGCGGTGCGAAGGCCGACTCCGCGCACACCTTCACCGTCTCGACCCGCGCCCAGCTGGTGAAGGCGCTGGGGTCGGCGTCCGGCACCACCCCGCGCGTCATCAAGGTCAAGGGCACCATCGACGCCAACACCGACGACTCCGGCAAGAAGCTGACCTGCGCCGACTACGCGGCGGGGACGGGGTATGCGCTGGCCTCCTACCTGAAGGCCTTCGATCCGGCGACGTACGGCCGTGCCGAGCTGCCCTCCGGGACGCAGGAGAAGGCGCGGGCCGCCGCCCAGGCCAAGCAGGCGAAGAACATCGTCTTCCGGGTGCCGGCCAACACGTCGATCGTCGGCGTGCCCGGCACCAAGGCCGGCATCACCGGCGGCATGCTCCAGATCCAGAGCGTCGACAACGTCATCGTCCGCAACCTGACCTTCTCCGACACCGAGGACTGCTTCCCGCAGTGGGACCCGACCGACGGCGACGACGGCAACTGGAACTCCGCGTACGACGCGGTCACCCTGCGCGGCGCCACCCATGTCTGGGCGGACCACAACACGTTCAGCGACGCCGGGCACTTCGACAGCACCAACCCGGAGTACTACGGCCGTGAGTACCAGGTCCACGACGGTGAACTCGACATCACCAAGAGCTCGGACCTGGTGACCGTGGAGCAGAACCGGTTCACCAGCCACGACAAGACGATGCTGATCGGCAGCAGCGACAGCGAGCCCGGCGGCAAGCTGCGCGTCACCCTGCACCACAACGTCTGGAAGGGCATCGTCCAGCGCGCCCCGCTGACCCGCGTCGGCCAGGTGCACCTCTACAACAACTACTACGACGTGACGACCCTCAACGGGTACGCGCTGCAGTACAGCATCAACTCCCGCGCCAAGGCCCAGGTCGTGGCCCAGAACAACTACTGGACCGTGCCGAGCTCCATCAAGACCTCCAAGCTCCTCAGCGGCGACGGCACCGGCTCGGTCGCGGGCAGCGGCAACCTCGTCAACGGCACGACGACCGACCTCGTCGCCGCCTACAACGCGGCGAACTCCAAGAAGATCAAGACGACGGTCAACTGGACCCCGACCCTGACGGCGGGCCTGGAGACGAGTGCGAAGAATCTGCCGACGGAGCTGGCGAAGACGGCGGGGGCCGGGGTGCTCACCGGGAGCTGAGAAGCGTGCGGCCCCCGGATCCGTGCGGAGGATCCGGGGGTCGGTGTACGGGTGGGTGGGGCGGTGGTCAGTCCTTGTGGGGCTGGGGCTTCGGGCGGTGCATCCGGCGGCGCAGGGCCGGGCCCAGGCGGACCAGGAGGCGCTTGTCGATGCCGGCGACCTGGCGTTGCACTGTGGAGAGCTGCTTGGTGGCGGCCTTCAGTTCCTTGCGGAGGGCGTCGAGCTGGCGGGTGGTCTCGGAGGCGCGCTTCTCGGCGGTGGTCAGCCGGGAGCGCAGCTCCCTGTTCTCCTTGGCGTGCTGCGCGGCCCTGGTGTCGGCCGAGGTGATCCGCTCCCGGAGCCGGCTGATCCGGTACCGCATCTGGCCGTCGTCGCCGCCGTCCCAGACCGGCATCGACGCGGGCAGGTCGAGGGCGGCCAGCCGGGCGTCGAAGGCGGCGCCGCCGTCGCCGTGGGTGTAGGTGTTCGGCAGGTCGTTGCGGTCGAGGAAGGCGATGATGCGCTCGAAGCGCTCACCGTGTCCCTTGAGCATCGCGGAGAAGTCGGCGTCCTCGTACAGCTCCCGCGGGTCGGTGCCGGCGTCCAGTTCGGTGAGCGACCGGTGCGGGATGTCGAAGTAGCGGCACAGTTCGAGGGTGCGCGAGTCGTGGGTGAGGACGACGCTCGGGGTGCCGGCCAGCAGGGCGGCGACATTGCCGTGGATACGGGTGCCGTACGCGAAGTCGTAGCCGCGCAGTTCGTCGATCCAGGTGGCCGGGTCCAGCGGCATGCGGACCTTGTTCTCCTGGAGCAGGGCGTGGCTGAGCTGGAGCGGGAAGGGGTCCGTGTGCCCGGACTCCGGCGAGGTGTCGCCCCACATCAGCATTTCCGCGTCGACGGTGTTCTGCGCGTAGTAGGTGAGGTGCGGGTAGCGCTCCCACGCGTGCCGGGCGATGCCCGCTATGTCGCCGACGGGTATCGCGTCCGGGGAGAGGTTCAGGGCGATGCGCGAGGCGGCGGTCAGCTCCGTGGCCCGGATCTCCGGGAAGGTGTCGCCGTACAGGAACATCGACGGGCAGCCGATGATGTCGACGTCGTGGAAGCCGAGGCCCTTGAGGTAGTCCGAGGTCAGCTCGCCGCGTACGCCGATGGAGGCGGAGCGGTCCAGGACGGCGCGGGCGAAGCGGCGGACCGAGTCCTCCATGGGCTTCAGCCAGCCCGTGTCGTAGTCCGCGGGGGCCTGGGCGCCGACGCCGAACACCACGACAGGGATGGTGAGTTGCTCGATCAGCGCCGTGAGCCGGTCCAGGGAGGCGTGGAAGGCCGGGCGGAAGGCGTTGGCGAGCGGGATGACGAAGGCGTCGTACTGGTCGTTGATCTCCGCCGCCCGGCGGGCCGAGGGGTCGGTGCGGATGCCGTTGGACGTCACCTCGGTGTCCGGGGTGGTCAGCATCTTGTGGGCCGAGTCGCTGAAGAGCAGGTTTCCGGTATTTGTCCCGATCAGGTCCTGGTGGACGAACTCCGCCGGAGTGGCGACACGGAACGGGCTCTTCCCGGAACGGATCAGGATGCGTTTCACGAACGGCACACTATCCCGGAGGTAAACGTGAGGTGAAGGAGCAGTAAGAGTCTGATAGGTCTCTTTCCTGGGACTTACCTCACGCCGAAGGCCCGGCGGGAGGGGGTCCTCCCGCCGGGCCTTCGGTGGTGTGTGTGGTGCGGTGGTGGGTGCGGGGCCTACTCGGCGGTCGTGCCGCCGAAGCGCTCCTTGTACGTCTCCAGGTCCTCGTCCGTGAGCTTGGCGAAGAGGACCGGGGGGACCGTGAAGGGGGTGCCGGCGGGGACGGCGGTCAGGGACTTCGCCTCGGCGGCGGTGACCCAGGTGGCACGCTTTTGATCAGACACAGTGTCGGCGAGGGCGAACGCCTCGCGCATGATCTTCGTCGTGGCCGGGATGAAGGGTTCCGAGACCACCGAGTAGAGGTGGATCAGGTTCATCGCCGTGCGCAGGGTCAGGGCCGCGCCGTCCTTGTCCGTCTTGATCTCCAGCCAGGGGGCCTTCTCCTCCAGGTAGGAGTTGCCGGCCGACCAGAGGGCGCGGAGGGCCGCCGCGGCCTTGCGGAACTGGAGGGACTCCATCTGCGACTCGTACTCGGCGAGGAGGGCCGAGATCTCCTCGCCCAGCTTCGCCTCCGCCTCGCCGGGCTCGCCGCCGGCCGGGACCTCCTCGCCGAAGCGCTTCTTGGAGAAGGACAGGACGCGGTTGACGAAGTTGCCGAGGGTGTCGGCGAGGTCCTTGTTCACCGTGGCCGTGAAGTGCTCCCAGGTGAAGGACGAGTCGTCCGACTCGGGGGCGTTGGCGATCAGGAAGTAGCGCCAGTAGTCGGCGGGGAGGATCGCCAGGGCCTGGTCGGTGAAGACGCCGCGCTTCTGCGAGGTGGAGAACTTGCCGCCGTAGTACGTCAGCCAGTTGAAGGCCTTGACGTAGTCGACCTTCTTCCACGGCTCGCGCACGCCGAGTTCGGTGGCGGGGAACATCACCGTGTGGAAGGGGACGTTGTCCTTCGCCATGAACTCCGTGTAGCGGACGTCGTTGTCGACGTCGTACCACCAGGACTTCCAGTCCCGGGTGGCCGGGTCCTGGTCGGCCCACTCCTTCGTCGCGCCGATGTACTCGATCGGGGCGTCGAACCAGACGTAGAAGACCTTGCCCTCCGCCGCCAGTTCCGGCCAGGTGTCGGCCGGGACCGGGACGCCCCAGTCCAGGTCACGGGTGATCGCCCGGTCGTGCAGGCCCTCGGTCAGCCACTTGTGGGCGATCGAGGAGGCCAGCTGCGGCCACTCCTTGTCGTGCTTCGAGACCCACTCGCGGACCTCGTTCTCCAGCTTGGACTGGAGGAGGAAGAGGTGCTTGGTCTCGCGGATCTCCAGGTCCGTGGAGCCGGAGATCGCCGAGCGCGGGTTGATCAGGTCGGTCGGGTCCAGCACGCGGGTGCAGTTCTCGCACTGGTCGCCGCGGGCCTTGTCGTAGCCGCAGTGCGGGCAGGTGCCCTCGACATAGCGGTCCGGGAGGAAGCGGCCGTCGACCGGGGAGTACACCTGGCGGATGGACCGCTCCTCGATGAAGCCGTTCTCGTGGAGCTTGCGGGCGAAGTGCTGGGTGATCTCGCGGTTCTCGGGGCTGGAGCTGCGGCCGAAGTAGTCGAACGCGAGTGCGAAGCCGTCGTAGACCGCCTTCTGCGCGTCGTGCGCCTGGGCGCAGAACTCGTCGACCGGGAGGCCCTGCTCCTTCGCCGCGAGCTCGGCGGGGGTGCCGTGCTCGTCCGTCGCGCAGATGTAGAGGACGTCGTGGCCGCGCTGGCGGAGGTACCGGGAGTACACGTCCGCCGGGAGCATGGACCCCACCATGTTGCCCAGGTGCTTGATCCCGTTGATGTACGGAAGGGCGCTGGTGATGAGGTGTCGAGCCATCGGGGGCTGCTCCCAGGTCGGATTCGTTGCTGGTTTTGCGAACCTTGAAATCGTAGCCGACATGTGTATGCCGCCCGCCTCCCGTTTTACGGGGTGAGAGGCGGGCGGCACGGGAGGGGCAGGTGCTACGGGCGCCAGTCGATCAGGACGCCGTCGTAGAGCTCCGCGTCCGTGAGTTCCAGGGGCGTCGGGCCCGCGTGGAAGAAGGCCGTGTTGGCGGTCTTCAGCTTGCGGAGGTAGTCGAAGGCCTTGTTCTCGTGCTCGCCGAACGCGACGAAGGAGAAGAACACCGAGGGGTGGGACTTCGCGGCGTCGGTGAGGGACTGGGTGGCGGGGGTCTTGGCGTCGGGGGCGCCGTCGGTCTGGAAGATGACGAGGGCGGGGGCGGCCGGGGTGGCGTCCTTGTCGTGGTGCTTGTCGTAGTGCGCGAGTACGGCTTCGACGGCGGCGTGGTAGCTGGTACGGCCCATGCGGCCGAGGCCGGCGTGTGCGTCGTCGATCGCGTTCTCGGGGGCGGCCGGGGTGAGGTCGGTGGTGCCGTCGACCTCGGTGGAGAAGAAGACCACGTGGACGGTGGGGGTGTCCGCGGCCGGGGTGAGGTGGGTGGCGAGGGCGAGGGTCTGGTCGGCGAGGGCCGCGGCGGAGCCGTCCTTGTAGTACGCGCGCATGCTCGCGGAGCGGTCGAGGACGAGGTAGGTGGCGGCGTGGGTGCCGGTGAGGCCGGCCTTGGCGAGGGCGGTCGCCGCGGCGTCGTTGTCGGCGACGGCCTCGGCTTCGCCTTCGGCGGGGTCGTTCCCGCCCGCACCACCCGTGACAGTTTCGTTGTCGGGTGCGAGTGGCCCCTGCGGGGCGGATGCGCCGTCGGCGGCCGCGGCGGGTTCCGGGGCGTCGGCCGGAGCGGCCTCGGCGGGATCCGGGGTGCCGGTCGGAGCGGCTTCGGGGGTGGGCTCCGTGAGTGTTTCGGCGGCCGGCTCGGCGGACGTTTCGGCAGCCGGTTCGGGGGCGGTGTTCGTCTCGGCGGCCGGTTCCGGTGTCGTGGTCTCGGCGGCCGCCGGTGCGGGCTCGTCCTCGGCCTTCTCGGCCGGGGTGCTCTCGGGCTCGGTGGCGACGGCGGGCTCCGCCTCCGCGACCGGCTCGGGCTCGACCTCCGGCTCGGGTTCGGGCGACGGCTCGGCCACCGCCTCGGCGGCGGGCTCCGGCGTCGGCTCGATCACGGCCTCCGGCTCGGCCTCGGCCTTGACCTCGGCCTGCGGCGCCGACTCGACAGCCGCCTCGGCCTCCGGCTCAGCCGTTACTTCGGCCACGGGCTCAACCTCGGCCTCAACCTCGGCTTCGGTCTCCGCCACCGGCTCCGCAGTCACTTCAGCCGCGGTCTCGGTCTCGGCCTTCGCCTCAGCCACCGGCGCGGCCTCGACCTCAGGCTCAGCCACCGTCTCCGCTTCGGCCTCGACCGCCGCTTCAGCCTGCGCCTCGCCCTTGGCCTCCGCTTCGGCCTCGACCTCTGCCTGGGCCGGTGCCTCAGCCTCGGCCACGGCCTCCGGCTCGACCTCGGCCACGGCCTCCGGCTCAGCCGGCGCCTCCGGCTCGACCTCGGTCACAGTCTCCGGCTCGGCCGATGCCTCCGGCTCAACCTCGGCCACGGCCTCCGGCTCAGCTGGCGCCTCCGCCTCGACCTCGACCTCGGTCACAGTCTCCGGCTCGGCCGGCGCCTTCGGCTTGACCTCGGTCACGGCTTCCGCCGGGGCCTCCGCCTTCGCCGAAGCCTCTGGCGACGCCTGCGCCGGTGCCTCCCCCCGAACCTCGAGTTCCGGTTCGATGGTTCGTGATGCCTGCTTCGGGACGGTCACGTTGTCGAAAGCCGCCGTTACGAGATCGTGCTCGTCGGTGTCCCCGGGGCGGGGTTCCGGGACCACCGTCGAGGTGGCCGGTTCTGGTGCTTCCTGCTTCGGCGCCGGTGCCGCTGCCGGCGTCGGCTGCGAAGGGAGCTGGTCTGCACCCTCTGCCTCGGCGGGGCGCGGCTTTCGCGACCGGCCGAATGCGTTCCGCAGGAGAGTGAGAATGCCCATGTGCGCAACCCTTCGCGTGAGTTGATACCCGTCAATCGCTGGCCAGGACGGACACGTAAGGTTAGCGGCCCCAGGTTGCGATCTTGGGGAGGGTCGATGACTCCTGTCGGGCGTACGGCGGTCGAGTTCCGGCCCACTCTCAACTCCCCTCCGGTTCCCCTTAGTTCATTCTTCGTTCATTCGGTGGCTGTTCGCGTGCACAACCCCGCCCCTAAGGTCACGTTCACGCCAAGAGATCGCAAGGGGAGAGTAAAGTGCGCAAGCTGCTGCCGATCGTCGACACGCCCGATGCCGCGCATCCTGGTGGGCGCTCCGCCCTCACCTGCCGGTTCCGGTGTGGTGACGCCTGTTTCCACGAGGTGCCCAACACCAGCGCGAACGCCTACGTCGGCGATGTCATCGCCGGTGCCCTCAGCCGCCGCAACGCCATGCGGGCCGCCGCCGTGGTCTCCGTCGCCGCCGCGGCCGGGGGCGCCGGTGTCGCGCGGGCCCGGCCCGCTGCCGCCGTACCGCAGGGAGTTTCCGAAGGGACCTTCGCATCGGCCTCCGCGTCCGGCGCGCGCGGGCTGCGGTTCCGAGCCGTCGCTCCCGGCAATGCCGACACGGTGACCGTCCCGGACGGCTACGCCCAGAACGTCGTCATCCGCTGGGGCGAGCCCATCCTGCGCGGCGCGCCCGCCTTCGACCCGGACAAACAGACCGCCGCCGCCCAGGCCGGCCAGTTCGGGTACAACAACGACTTCCTCGCGCTGCTGCCGGTGCCCGGCGAGCGGGGCAGGCAGCTGCTCGTCGCCAACCACGAGTACACCGACGAGGTGCTGATGTTCCGCGGCTACGACGCCGCCAACCCCACCCGTGAGCAGGCGGAGGTCGCCTGGGCGGCCCACGGGCTGTCCGCGGTCGTGGTCGAGGAGGACCGCAGGAGCGGGAAGCTCACCGCCGTACCCCGGCACCACCTCAACCGGCGGGTCACCGCCACCACCGAGTTCCGGCTGACCGGGCCCGCCGCGGGCAGCGACCTGCTGAAGACCTCCGCCGACCCGACGGGCAGGAAGGTGCTGGGCACCCTCAACAACTGCTCCGGCGGCACCACCCCGTGGGGCACCACCCTCCACGGCGAGGAGAACTTCAACCAGTACTTCGCCAACAGCGGCCGGGCGACGGACAAGCGGTACGGAATCGGGACGGGGGCGACCGAGCGGAAGTGGGAGCGGTTCGACTCCCGGTTCGACGTCGCCAAGGAGCCGAACGAGGTGCACCGCTTCGGATACGTCGTCGAGTTCGACCCGTACGATCCCTCGTCCACGCCCCGCAAGCACACCGCGCTCGGGCGGGTGAAGCACGAGGGCGCGACCGTGCGGCTCACCGACGACGGGCGGCCGGTCGTCTACACCGGGGACGACGAGCGGTTCGACTACTTCTACAAGTTCGTCGGCAGCAAGCGGATGCGGCACGGCAAGGGGCGTTCCGTGCGCGAGCACAATCTCTCCCTGCTCGACGAGGGGACGCTGTACGTCGCCAGGCTCACCGGTGACTCGCCCGCCATCGAGATCGACGGCACGGGGAAGCTGCCGGGCGACGGGGAGTTCGACGGGAGCGGGGAGTGGATTCCGCTGGTGACCGCGACCGCGAAGGGGGCGGTGTCGCATGTGGCGGGGATGAGCGTCGAGGAGGTGCTCGTCTTCACCCGGCTCGCCGGGGACAAGGTCGGCGCGACCAAGATGGACCGGCCCGAGGACATCGAGCCGAACCCGCACTCCGGCAAGGTGTACGTCGCCCTCACCAACAACACCAGCCGCGGTCTGGCCGGCAACGCCCCCGCCGACGAGGCCAACCCCCGCAACGCCAACAAGCACGGGCACGTCCTGGAGCTGACCGAGCGCTGGAACCGGGCCGACAGCACCCGGTTCGCCTGGTCGCTGTTCCTGGTCGCCGGTGATCCGGAGGACCCCGCGACCTACTTCGCGGGTTTCCCGAAGGACGACGTCAGCCCGATCTCCTGCCCGGACAACGTCGCCTTCGACCCGCACGGCAACCTGTGGATCTCGACGGACGGCGCCCAGCTCGGTTACCACGACGGCTTGTTCGGCGTGGCCACGCGGGGCGACCGGCGCGGTGAGCTGAAGCAGTTCCTGACCATGCCGGTCGGCGCCGAGACCTGCGGTCCGCTGGTGCAGGACCGGCGGGTGCTGGTGGCCGTGCAGCACCCGGGCGAGATCACCGGTGCGACGGTGGAGAGCCCCGCGAGCACCTGGCCGGACGGGCCCGGCAAGATCGTGCGGCCGGCCGTCGTCGCCGTGTGGCGCAAGGACGGCTGCGACATCGGCGTGTGAGAGAAGGACCGAGAGAGGCGCTCAGTGCGGGGACGCGATCGCCCGTGCCGCCGCCACCTCCTGGCGCAGGGGTTCCAGGACGCTGCCCGGTGGGCCCGTGAGGTCCGTGCGGACCGCGATCAGGGTGTCCGACTCGCGGACACCCTCCGCCAACTCGCGTAGCTGCAGGGCGATCTGGTCCACCTCGGCCCGGGGCGGGGGCGGTGCTCCGTGCCGTACCCGCACCCGGGCCGCCGTCGTCGCGTCGACGATCCGTTCCACGGCGACGACGAGCGGCCACCAGGCGGCGGCGCGGCGGCCGGTGGGCGGCGGCTCGGTCAGGGCGCGCTGGAACTCCGTACGGACGGTGGACAGGTCGCGGTAGAGGCGGCGGCGCATCCGGGCGCGGGCGGCCGGGTCCGCGCCCTCCTTGAAGGCCAGGTCGACATAGTCCGCGGTGTCCGCCACCGCGTCCGCGAGACGGTCGCCGACCCGGGTGCCCCAGCTCTCCGGCCAGAGCAGATACCCGGCGACGAGCGCGATGGCGCAGCCCATCAGGGAGTCCAGGAGGCGGGGCAGGAGCAGGCCGGTGCCCTGGTGGTTCAGCACGTCGGACAGGAGCAGGATCACCGGGGTGACCGCGGCGGTCTGGAAGCCGTAGCCCCGGGGGGTGAGGGCGGGGATCAGCGGCGCCAGGAGCAGCATCACCGGGATGTCCGACCAGCCGCGCGGGACCAGGGTGAGGACCGTCGCCGCCACCACCAGGCCCACCACCGTGCCCAGCGCGCGCAGCAGTGCCCGGGAGAACACCGAGCCGAAGTCGGGCTTGAGGACGAAGGTGATGGTGAGCGCGACCCAGTAGGAGCGCGGGACCGGGACCAGGGACACCAGTGCCTGCGCGATGCCGATGCACAGGGCGAGGCGGATGCCGTAGCGCCAGGAGTTGGCGGACAGCACGACGTTGCGGGCGGCCCGGGCGGTGCGGATGCCCAGGGCGGCGGGGCGGCCGAGGCGGTCGTCGATGCCATGGGGGTCCCCCCGCGCGAGCGAAGCCGAGCGTGGGGGAGGGTCGACGTCGGGGGTGGTGGCGACGTCGGCGACGTGCCGCAGGGCGTGGTCGACGGCCCGGGCGGTCTCGCTCTGCGGCTCGGGGAGGTCGAGTTCCGTCGGGCCGGTGTAGTCGGCGTCGATGGCGTCGGCGATCTGGTGGACCGCCGCGGGGATCTCGGGCGGCAGCGGCTTTCCGGCGAGCCGGGCGGCGGGGGCGGCCTCCACCACCGGGGTGATCGCGTTCAGCTGGGCCAGCATGCGGGTGAGGTCCCGGCTGCGGCCGCGGTACCGGGCGCGCCGGGCCAGGACCAGGTCGTACGACTGGTTCAGCGACTGGGTGACGGTGTGCCGGGCACGGTCGTACTCCTCGGCGTCGGACGTGCCGATGGCCGTGAGCTGGTCGGCGACCGTGCGGTAGGTGGCGGCGACCGCCGAGCGTTCCGGTACGCCCGAGCGCAGCGGCCAGGCCAGCAGGGCGAGCAGCAGGACCAGCAGGCCGCCGCCGGTCATCAGGACGGGCGTCAGCCACCAGGCGCCGGGCAGCGGCAGGCCCGCGCCGATCACGGAGTTGAGCAGCAGGAGGAGGCCGGAGACGGAGGAGACCGCGCCGATCGTCGAGATCATCCCGGAGATCAGCGCGATGCCGGTGATGACGACGACCGTCAGCCAGCCCTGGCCGTAGACCAGCGCGCCGACGGTGACACCGACGGCGCCGAAGAGCTGCGGGACCGCGATGTTGAGGATCCGCATCCGGTAGGCGTCGGCGGTGTCGCCGATGACCCCGGACAGGGCGCCCATGGAGGCGAGCGCGCCGTACGCGGGCTGTCCGACGATGAGCCCGACGGTGAGCGGGAGGGCCATGCCGAGGGCGGCGCGGGCGAGGGCGGGCCAGTTGAGGGGTGGGGCCTGCTGGGGCCGGAGGTTCCTTACCAGCCAGTCGGGAGGGGTGAGGCCGATCGGGAACTCGCGGGACATGCGCCCATTATCGGTGCGGTTGCCGGTGAAGTGTGATGTCCACGATGAGGGCGCGGTGGTCGGTGTCGGACAGCCGCAGGAAGCGGGCGCCGGTCGCCGAGAAGTCCCGGGAGACCAGGACATGGTCGATCTGGGCGCCGAACACGGCGGCGGTGGGGGCGGGCCAGCTGGCGGTACGGCCGGCGCCGCCGAGCCGGGCGCCGTCCCGCAGCCGGCCGGCGCCGAGGATGCGGCGGAAGGCCGCGTGGTCCTGGGAGGCGTTGAAGTCGCCGGCGAGGACGGTCGGGGTCGTGGTGTCGGCGGCGGCGAAGTCGCGGAGGCGGCCCAGCTCGCGGCGCCAGAGGGCGACCTGGCCGGGGAGCGGGGGCATGGGGTGGGCGAGCTGGAGGCGTACGGCGTGACCGTCGACGTCGGCGACGGCGCCGGGCATGCCCATCGTGCCGGGGACGCCGTCGGTGGCGCGGAGCGGGAAGCGGGACAGCAGGAGCGAGCCGGTCGAGCCGCCGGCGACGACAGCCGTGCGGTAGGGGTAGCCGGGCTCCTTCTCCAGCGTGGCCTGGCAGGTGTACTCGCACTCCTCCACGAAGACGATGTCCGGCCTCTGGCGGCGGATCTGCGGGACGAGGGAGGGGGTTCCGGCGCCGAACTCGACGTTCGAGGTGAGGACGCGGAAGGTGGCGAGCGGGGTGCCTGCGGGTTCGGCGCCGCTGCCGTGCGGCTCGATGAACCAGCCGAGCGCGAGGAGCAGGGCGGCGCCCCAGACCAGGCCGGGCCACCAGCGGGTGAGCAGGGTGAGCAGCAGCCCGAGCAGGGTGGGGACCAGCAGCCAGGGGAGGAAGGCGAGGAGCTGGGGGACGGGGGTGACGGCGTCGGTGTCGGCGGCACGGCAGGCGACGACGAGGGTCACGCCGAGGAGGATCAGGGCGGCTGTGTAGGCGCCGAGTCGCCGGGTGCGGAGTGGCCGGGCGCCGTTTCGGGGGCTGCCGCCCCCGGACCCCCGCATCGGCCTGAACGGCCTCGTCCTCAAACGCCGGACGGGCTGACATCTGTGGTTGTGGCTGTCGCTGTCGCTGTGGCTGAGTGCGAGCGCCGTTGCCCTCGGGCTCCGGGCGGGCTGACTCGGGTGCGTCACGTGACCGACGTTACGATCCTCCGTCCACCCGCGCCAGGAACTCCCCCAGCGCCCGGTTGAACTCCTCGGGGCGTTCCAGGTTCGGGAGGTGGGCCGCCGCGTCGATGATCCGGAGGGTGGCGTCGGGGAGGAGGGCGTGCATGGCCTCGGCGTCGGAGACGGGGGTGTACGCGTCGTCGGTGCCGACCACCACCAGCGCCGGGACCGTGACCTTCGTCAGCAGGGGGCGGTAGTCGGGGCGTTCGGCCCGGCCGCGCAGGGCCGCCGCCGCGCCCTCGGGGTCGGTGGCCGTCATCATGCGGTGGACGTGGGCCTTCACCTCCGGACGGGCGTAGGGCGCGACCATCTTCTCCAGGACCTCGTCGGCGTAGCCCCGCATGCCCTCGCGGAGCAGGCGGTCGGCCATGGCGTTGCGGGTCCGCCTGCCCTGTGGTGTCTCCGGGTCGGGGAACGTGTCCGCGAGGACCAGGCCCCGTACGCGGTCGGTGCCGAAGCGGCCGTAGCACTCCATGGCGATCTGGCCGCCCATCGACAGGCCCACGAGAACGCAGGTCTCCACCTTCAGCGCGTCGAGGAGGTCCTCCAGGTCCGCCGCGAAGCGGGAGAGCGGGGTGACGCCGGGAGTGACCGGGGAAGCCCCGTAGCCGCGCAGGTCGGGGGCGATGACCCGGCGGGAGGGGGCGAAGGCGGTGCGCTGGGGGTGCCACATCGTGCGGTCGAAGGGGTGGCCGTGGATCAGGAGCAAGGGGGTGCGCGAGGTTTGGGGGTCAATGTCGTCGTATGCGAGGAAGGGGGGCATGTGGACGACCCTAGGTGCCGCCAACTTCTCGGTGCAATAAGATCTTTGCCCTCGGTGCAATGTGGGCAGGGGGACGGGGCGTGGACGACTTTCGGGGGATCGCCGACCGGATCGCGCTGGACATCGCGCGGGGGCGGTTGCGGACCGGGCAACGCCTGCCTCCGCAACGGGCGTTCGCGCGCCGGCACGGGATCGCCGCCTCGACCGCCGGGCGGGTGTACGCCGAACTGGTGCGGCGCGGGCTGGTGGTGGGCGAGGTCGGGCGCGGCACCTTCGTCCGGGCCACCGAGGTCACCCCGCAGGGGCGGGCGCTGGTCGAGGACGGCACCGCTCGCGTGAATCTGGAGCTCAACTACCCCTCCGTGCAAGGGCAGTCGGAACTGCTGGCCCCCGCCCTCGCCCCCCTGCTGCGGCCCGACGCGCTCGGCGACGCGCTGCGCACCGGCGCCGCCGACGGCACCCCGCGGGCCCGGGAGGCCGTCGCCGCGCTGCTCGCCAGTGGCGACTGGCGGCCCGAACCCGGCCGCGTCCTCTTCACCGGCAACGCCCGGCAGGCCGTCGCCGCCACCCTGGCCTCGCTGGTCCGGCCGGGCGGCCGGGTCGGGGTCGAGCCGCTGACGTATCCGCTGGTCAAGGAGGTCGCGGCCCGGCTCTCCGTCACGCTCGTCCCGGTGGAGACGGACGAGCAGGGGCCTGTCGTCGAGTCCGTGCGCGCCGCGCACCGGTCCGCCCCGCTCTCCGCCCTCTACCTCCAGCCGACCCTGCACAACCCGACGTCCCTGACCGTGCCGACCGAGCGACGGCTCCAACTGGCCCGTTGTGTCGGTGACTTGGCGCTGCCGGTCGTGGAGGACCGGGTCTGGTCGTTTCTGGGCACCGGCCCCGAGCCGCCGCTCGCCGCGCTCGCGCCCGGCCTCGTCCATGTCGTCGACTCGCTCTCCAAGCGGGTCGCGCCCGGCCTCACCGTCGGGTTCGTCGTCGTACCGCAGGACCGGGTGGACGCGGTGGCGGCGGCCGTACGGTCCGGGGGGTGGGGGCCGGGGGCGTTCGCGCTGGAGGCGGCCGTGCGGTGGATCGCGGACGGGACCGTGGCGCGGCTGGTCGCGGCCAAGCGGGCGCAGGCCGGGCGGCGGCAGGGGCTCGTCCGCGAGCTGCTCGGCGGGTTCACCGTACGGGCCGATCCGTGCGGGTACTTCGCCTGGTGGGAGCTGCCCGCGCCCTGGCGGGCGGACGGCTTCACGGCGGCCGCGGCGGCGCACGGGATCGGCATCACACCCGGCACCGCCTTCCGCGTCGACCCGAAACGGACCCCGGACGCGGTACGCCTCGGGCTCGCCTCGGCGGGCGAGCCCGAGCTGGTGGGGGCGCTGCGCACGCTCGCGGAACTCGCGGCGCACCGCCCCCCGGGGCGTCAGTCCAGCAGGCCGTCGTAGTCGGGGAGCTTGTACGTCGTGTCGGCGTAACCGCCCGACAGGTCCGTGGTGTTGTTGCCGATGTTGGCGACGATGTCGTAGCCGTTCGCCTCGATCGCCTTGCGCTGCGAGGTCTTGAAGTCCGCGATGGACTCGGTCAGCAGCTGTGCGACCGTCCGCGCGTAGAGGCCGTCCACGGGGTAACCGACCGAGGTCAGGTTGGACTTGGTCACCACGTTGAACAGGTTGCTGCGGGCGCTGACGAAGAACACGCTGACGCCCTTGGCGTGCGCGTCCTGGGCGAGGGCGAGCACCGGCGGGGTGGCGGGGACGGTGATGCCGCCCTCGAAGTAGGTCTCCAGCGAGGTGTTGTCGATGTCGAGGACGATCGCGAGCCTGGCGCCGGAGGTGTTGGCGGCGGCACGGGAGTCGATGTAGCTCTGCGCGGGGCCGGTGACGGCGGCGACGTCGGACAGCCACTGGGCCTCGGTGACGTCGGCGGCCTGCGCCGGCAGGGCGGCGGCGATCGACAGGGCGAGGCCGGCACCGAGGGCGACGGTGGCACGGCGCGCGGTGAGACGGATCATCGGGTGGGGGCTCCTCAGCTCACGTCGGCCGCCGGTGTTCCGTACCGGTGGCCGTCGTTCCGTCACGGTGCCCGGCCGGGACGCCCCCCGTGTGTCCGCCGCCGGAGCGGCCGGTTACGGGATGGGCATGTTCTGGCCGGCAGACTGTGAATCCGCCCTGAGGGCAGCGGAATCGGGCGTGTCGGGGGCCGGTTCCTGCTCCTTGCCCGGACGCCGGCGGACGTGTCCGCCGAGCCAGGCCAGCACGGCCACCGTCAGGCCCAGGCCCAGCAGCAGCCAGGAGACCGTGCGCAGGGTGGACGTCAGGGCGTCGTAGACGGCGGCCGCGGCCGGGTGCGAGACGTCGGACGGCAGGCCGGCCAGGGTGAGCGAGCGGCCGACGGTGAGGGCGAGCCCCAGCAGGGCGCCGCCCAGCGCCGTACCCAGCGCGGTCGCCAGCACCGCACGGCGGCGGTGGACGGCGACGGCGATACCGCCGACCGCGAAGACGACGGCCGCGACGGGCAGCCAGAAGCCGGCGACCTCGAGCACGTGGAACCCCTTCCGGAGCCGGTCCAGTTCCGCCGCCGGAAGCACCGCGACGGCCGTGTGCTGGACCGGGATACGGGCCGCGAGCGGCACATGGTCCTGGGTGAGCTGGTCCTTGACCTTGGCGGTGACCGGGGCGAGGTCCACGGTCACGGCCTCCTCGCGCCCGTCCTGGAGCGCGCGCAGGACCGCGTCGTGGGTGGCCCGGTTGCCCGCGTCCCAGGCCAGCCGGAACGCCCGGGTCTGCGTGAACGAGCGGACCGCCTCGCGCACGAAGGGCGCCACCGTCCCCTGCATCGGCCGGCCGACGTCCACCTCGCGCATGATGCCCTCGCCGACGGTGTCCGCCACGGCGTCCCGGATGTCCGGGTCGTCGGCGAGCGGTGCCATCGAGCTGACGTACTGTCCGGTGTCCGCCAGCCCGTACGCCGCCCAGGCCGCCAGCGCGCCGAACGGCAGCAGCAGACAGGACAGCGCGATCAGCAGGGCCGACAGGGCGATCCGGAGACGTACGGCCCGGGTGCGCCGTACGGGCCGCGCGGGCCCTGTGGGCTCGGAAGGCGCGGAGGGCACTGAGGGCACGCTTCCAGGCAAGCCCCTGAGGGCAGGTCAGGCGAGCGGGGTGACTGCATCCGGGGCACGGCGGGGCGTCAGGTCGAGCCGAACGGACGACACGGCGGCCAGGAGGGGGCGGCCGGGCGCCGGAAACCCTTGGGGTGCCGTGCTCCGGTGGAGGGTTGGCCCGAACGGGTGTTTCCTGGTTCTGCGGAGGTCTCCTGCCAGGTGGAACGGCCGGAGCGGCTCCGCAGGGATGTCGCCGGGTGCCCTCGGGCGGCCCGGCGGCCGGTGAGGGGAAACAACCCGTGAGGGTAAAAGGGGAAACGCGTGGGCGGGAGCGGTCACCGGACGCGGTGGCCCACCGCGTCCTCGTGCGTGTAGAACCGGTAGAACATGACGACGAAGGTCACCGCCGCGATCGCCAGGGACATGCCGGTGGAGCGCAGGATCGACTCTCCGCTCTGGCTGTACAGGAAGCCGAAGGCGATCCCTATGAACGCCGTCCACATCAGCGCGTGCACCTCCCGCCGCAGCCGCGGGGCGATCGTCAGCACGCCGAACAGCACCAGGGCGAAGACGATCGCGGTCACGAAGCCGAACAGCAGGTTCCAGCCGGTGATGGGCCCGCCGCTGCGCCGGTTCGCGGCCGCCCAGTAGCCGTAGATCAGCCCGGTCACGATCGGGAAGGCCAGTCTGGCCATGACGTGGGTGTGCGGGCTGAAGATGTCGGGCGTGGGGCCGCGCCGGGGCATACCGCCGGTCGTGGGTGCCGCTTGAGCCATGAGAGTGCTCCTCTCTCCTCGCCCCCAGGTTCCAGAGCACACCTGTGGGTACCCCCTGGCAAGTCGGCCGTACGAACCGGGTACGCCGGCCACGACATGCGGCGGGTCCCGGGGCGTGTTTCCCTGACTGTCGTGACCGACCACCCGGCCCCGCGGCGGTGGCAGGATCTGCCGCGCCGGCAGCCCCTGCAGTGGGCCCGGGGCCGGAGCTTCTCCTGGGCGGCGCCGCTGCTGCTGCTGGCCGGGATCACCGCGGTCGACCTCAACACCACGGAGCGGTTCCGGATCATCTCCTGGATCGTGCTGGTCCCCGGGATCGCGGCGGCGATCTGCGGGGTCCGGGCGACGGCCGTGTTCGCGGTGCTGGCGGTCCTGGACTACGCCGTCGTGGACAGCCTCTGGCCGCACAAATACCAGGCCGGGCTGCCCGACTTCATCCTGGTGACCTTCGCCGGGCTGCTGGCCGTACTCGCCTGTGCGGTCCGGGCGGGCAGCGAGCGGCGGCTGCTGCACATGCGGGACATCGCCGAGACGACCCGCCGGACCGTGCTGCGTCCGCTGCCGCCGGGGTGGGCGGGGCTGGACCACGCGGAGGTCTATCTCGCCGCCGACACGGTGGCCCGGGTCGGCGGCGACTTCTACGACATCCAGCCGGGCCCGCACGGCACCCGGGTGCTGGTCGGGGACGTGCAGGGCAAGGGGCTGGGCGCGGTGGAGGCGGCGGCCGCGCTGCTGGGCACGTTCCGTGAGGCGGGCTACCACGAGAAGGACCTGGCGACGGTGGCCGGCCGGCTGGAGACCCGGATGCTCCGCCACCGGGGCCACACGGTCGCGCTGGGCCGCGACGACGGCGACCGGTTCGCCACGGCGGTGCTGCTGGGGTTTGCGCCGGGCGTGCCGGACGCGGTGGAGATGGTCAACTTCGGCCACGAGCCGCCGCTGGCGGTGGGGCCGGCGGGGGTACGCGCGCTGCCGCAGGGCGACGGACTCCCGCTGGGCATGGCCGAGTTGGCGACCGGCTCCGGCCTCCCGCCGACCCGCACCGTCCCCCTCGCCGCCGACGAGACCCTCCTGGTCACCACGGACGGCGTCACCGAGGCGCGGAACGCGGACGGCGAGTTCTACGCGCTGCGCGAGGAGGCCGCCCGAGCCGGCACCTCCGACCCGGCCCTGCTGGTCGCCTACCTCCGCGACGGCGTCCTGCGCCACAGCCGGGGCCGTCTCTCCGACGACACCACGATCTTCGCGATCCGCAGAACGGCGGAGCCCTGACGGGACACGGGCGAGGCGGGCAACGCGGTGGCCGTCAAGAGGCCCGCGGGCACAGGTCCCCGGCCGGTCGTGCTCTCCCGCACCCCGGAACACTCCCATCCCACCCCAAACCTCTCCCGCACCCTCCGCTTTGCAGGCGCAGCGGTTACCGTGCTGACGTAAGTGGACCTGGGGAACAAAGGGGGAGGGCCGATGCCCGGAACCGTGCTGCTGCTCGCGGCCTCGCCGAGGGGCAAGGGGTGTCTGGTGGACGCGGCCTCCGTGCTCCCCGTGCTCGCGGCCGTCCCCCCGGCGATACTCTCCGGCACCGACACCGCCAACGTCGTCGAACTCGCCGACCCCCTGGAGCCGCAGGCCGTCCTGACCCGGCTGCGGGCCGCCGCGGCCGCCCCCGGCCCGCTGACCGTGTTCGTCATCGGCCAGCTGCATCTGGACCGCAAGCAGCGGCTGCCGCATCTCGCGCTGGCCCGGACCACGCCCGCCACCGTCCGCTACACCGGCCTGCCCTGGCACTGGATCCGGGAGGAGCTGCGGTTGCGGCCGGCCGGGGCGACCACGCTCGTCCTCGACCTGCACGCCGACCACGAGACCTGGGAGTGGCTGCGTACCGTGCCCCTGGATTCCGGGCGCAACAACGCCGTGCACGGGCGTATCGCTCCGCCGCCGGCCCGGCGGGAGATCGCGGCGCCGTCGTACATGAAGGCCGTGGCGACCGTGCTGCGCAGCGGGCACCGGCCGCCGATGACGCAGTTGCACCAGCAGGTGCTCGCGCGGCTCGGTGCCGAGGCCGCCGGCAGCATGGTGTTCAGCACCCACACCCCGGACAGCGGGGATCCGCACGACGCCATCAGCACGGCCGCGCGGGGCGGGCGGTACGCGGAGGCCGACGGGCTCGCCGCCCGCTGGGAGGAGGCCGCCGCGCGGGCGCACGGGCCGGCCTCCGAGGACGCCCTGCACTGGTCCGAAGTACGGGCCGACCTGGCGATGTTCGCCGGGGACGCGGCGCGCAGCTGCCGTACCTGGCTGACCGTCGCGCACGCCCGGCTGGCCGCCGGGCAGCCGGCCGACGCACCGGCCGTCGAGACGGCCGTGGACCGGGCCCACCACCAGTGGGGCGCCATCAAGGACGCGGCGCGGGCCCGTGAACTCGGACCCGCGCTCGCGGAGTTGAGACTCAGGGTGCCGGGCCGCCGGGAAGGTGCCCTGGACCATGTCCAGCAGCACCTGCGGCAGCTTCAGACCAGCTGAGTCACCGGTACTAGCTCGTGAAGGTGAAGTACTTCCACGCGCCGTAGGTCGTGGAGTTGACGGTGTCGCCGGACGTGCCGTTGATGTAGTCGGAACGGACCCGGAAGCGCCAGCCGACGTCTTCCTTGTGGCTGCCGGTGAACTCGACCTGGGAGAGGCCGCTGGTGGCCAGCGCGAAGTACTTCGAGGTGTCCGAGTACCACGTGCCCTGGTAGTAGACCTGGAAGTCGAACCGCTGCGAACGGCCGCTGTAGTACGGCATCTTGGTCGTGAACAGCGGGTTCTTGGTCTTGTGGAAGAAGGCGTAGGTCTGGCCCCAGACCTTCTTCGTCTTGTACTGGCGGCTCGCCGTCATGGAGATGCTGACCTTGGCGCCCACCGAGCTGGACACCGACCGCGGCTGCCAGCGCGCGTCGCCCGTGAACTTCGCGGTGACCTTGGTGTCGCGCTTGAGGTCCAGGGTGACGGACAGGTTGCCGTGCGAGTCGACCTTGCCGGACTTGGCCAGCTTGTTGGGCTTGTCCGAGCCGAACGGGTCGGCCCAGATCTCCACCGTGCGGTTCTTGTACGTCGTACCGAGGTGGGCCGTGAACTTCACGTCCTGCCCGTACGAGTACACCTTGCCGTTGTTGTTCAGCGTCAGCGTCGGCTTGGCGCGGGAGACGTCCACGGTGTCCTTGGCGGAGGAGGCCGTGTGGTCGGCGTCGCCCGCGTAGGAGACCTGGTACGTCACCTTGCCGCCGGCCGGCGGGGTGTCGGTGAAGGAGTAGGTGCCGTCGGCCTTGACCGTGACGGCGGGCAGCGCCTTGCCGTTCGGGGAATCCAGGTCGGTGCGGGTGACCGTGACCTGGGTGCCGGCGGGCAGTGCGGCCGTCGAGGAGACCGTGCCGGTGACGGTGAGCTGCTTGGCGCGGGTCGCCGTCGCCGGGGCGTTCACCGTGACGGTGGTGGCCGCCCGGCCCGGGGTGTCGTACTCGCGCAGGGAGTACACGCCCGCGCTGTTGGAGGTCACCGCGAACAGGCGGGAGCCGTCCGGCACCCAGGCCAGCCCGCCGGCTGCGAGGGTGTCGGCGCCGCTGGAGGTACCGGTGTTGGGGAAGTCGTACGAGCGGACGGCCTCGCTGCTGCCCGGGTGGAAGATGTAGACGTCCGGGTCGTACCAGGAGTCGGTGCCGGCCGCGACCGTGCCGTCGGGTGCGATGGCGACGGAGTTCGGGTAGGTGGTGGTGGTGTACTTGCCGTCCTCGTTGAGGTCGGACGTCCTGTACACCTGGTGGTAGTACGGCGCTCCGCTCGCCACCACGACGTCCTTGCCGTCGGGGGTGACCTGGAGGTCGTTGACGTTGCTGCCGTCGGTGCGGATGTGGGCCAGCTGGGTCGCCGTGCCCGACGAGACGTCGTAGGAGGTCAGCGAGGCGGGGCTGGTGTCGCGGTCGCCCGCGACCAGGATGTCGGTGCCGGGTGCCGCGTCCAGGACGGGCGCCGAGTACCAGCTGTTGTCCTGGTTGAGGGTGACGGTGTGCTGGTCGTTCGTCAGGTCGACGGAGCCGATGTTGCCCTCGGCGGAGTCGCCGTAGCCGAACCACAGCTTGCCGTCCGCGAGGGCGACGCTGCGCGGCTTGTCGCCCACGGTGTAGCGGGCGGTCTCGGCGTCGGTCGCGGTGTCGATGACGGCGACGGCGTCGAGGTCCCGGACGGCCGCGTAGAGGGTGCCGGAGTCGGCGGACAGCTCGAGGCCGGTGACACCGGAGAGGTCGGTGGTGAGCTGCTTGAGCACGTTGCCCGAGTAGTCGGTCACCACGATCTTGCCGTTGCTCGGGTCGCTGATGAAGACCTGCTGGTGGACGCCGTCGACGACGATGTCACCAGTGGACTTGATCGGCAGCAGGGCGCTGGTGTCGGCGACGGCCGGTGTGGCGGCCAGGGCCGCGGAGCTGAAGAGGACCGCCAGGGTGGTGGCGGCCGTGACGGTGCGGGTGCGCATACGCACGCTGATTCGAACCCCCCGGATCGAATGAAGTGGGTGCCACGGACCGCGGCCCACAGGTGTGCGTGCGCTGTGGGCCGCGTGTGGCGGATGTGATGAAGACTAGGACATGCCACTGACAAACAGCACCCGGGATTCCCGGCCGAGGGCGGGCCGGGTCAGGCGTACGCGTCGAAGGTGATGTCGGCCGGCTTCGCCTTGTTCAGGTGGTCGTCGAACCGGGAGTCCTGGAGGGGGAAGTTGGCGTCTCCCCAGTTGGACGCGTTCAGGATGTCGCGCAGGTTGGACGCCATGTCGTCCCAGGTGAGCAGGTTCTCCTGGTGCCAGGCGCCGGTGTCGTTCTCCGGGGTCTCGCCCCACTTGGCGAACCGGAAGTCATGGGTGCTCAGGCCGTCCTTGTGGTAGACGACCTCGACGCGCTGGCCGCTCATGGGGACGTCGGCGACCGCCTCGGTCTCGAAGTCGCCGTGCTGGGAGGCGGACAGGTACGACGGGGTGTCCGCGCCCTGCTTGGCCCAGACGACGATGCACTCCCAGTCGTGGCGGTGGCCGATGCCCGGGGAGGCCTCGTCCTTCTCGAAGTAGCCGGCGTAGACGATCCCGCACCAGCCGTTGTTGCACTTGGCCCGCGAGTAGGTGTTGGCGTTGTTCAGGTGGCCGTCCCGGCAGTCGCCGGTGACCGCGCCGGTCGGCTTCAGGCCGCCGTTGAGGTTGCCGTCGGGGTCGATGGCGGCGGCGGGATAGCAGCTGTCCGTGTCGTAGTCGTACAGCGGCTCGAAGAACTTCTGGAACGTGGTGGCGTTCTCCGGGAGGTTCTGCAGCACGCCCGCGGAGGCGGTGAACGGCAGGGCGACGACGAGGGCGGCGGCGCTGCCCGCGACGGCGGCGGCTCGGCCGAGGCGGTGGGTCCTGGTGCGGGACATCGGGGGCTCCAGTCGACGGTCCGGGGTCGGGGGTCCGTGGTTCTTGGTCCGTGGTCGGGACGGCGTGCTCGTCCCGGACATGACATCCGGGTGGGCGGACCGAGACTGGCAGGACGGGAGCTCGATGGAAGGGCTTTCTGTCAAACGGAACACGGCGTTTCGCCGAACTGATCCAGTCCGTTCCACAGGAACGGAGCGCCCCGGCGGGACAGGGGCTGTCCCGCCGAGCGGCAGGTGAGAGGGGTCAGCGGGGTGCGTGTTCGGCGGTGGCCGGCGCGGTGGAGCGGGAGCCGTCGTCCGTCGCTCTGGCCGGGCCCGCGTTCGCGGCCGTGATGAGTGCGGCCACCGCGATCACGGCAGCTGCCACACTACGGGCGGTGGGGGTCCCTCCGATCGAGCGAAACCGGGAGTGGGGGAGTGCGGTGGGGCGTGCGGATGTGCGTCCGAGCACGGCGACCTCGCAACGACAGGGGCGGGTTAAGCGTGTTTAATTCGCCGTTTAACCTAGGGGCTTACAGAGCTCAACGGCAAGGGGTCCAGGGGGAGTTGGGGGGAGTGACAGAATGCATGAACGGGACGATCCGGTGACCGTCGGGCGGCGGGTGCAGCAGCTGCGCACCGAACGGGGGCTGACCCAGCGGCAGCTGGCCGAGCCGGCCTACACACCGGCCTACATCTCCACGCTGGAGGCGGGGCGGGTACGGGCCTCCGACGAGGCGCTGCGGCACATCGCCGGGCGGCTCGGCGTCGGCTTCGAGGAACTGGCCAGCGGGCGCCCCGCCCATCTCGCCACCGACCTCAGGCTGCGGCTCACCGAGGCACAGCGCACCCTGGCCACCGGCGCGGCCGAGGAGGCCGCCGCCCTGTACGCCGCCCTCTTCGAGGAGGCGGAGACGCACGGGCTGGCGGTCGAGCAGGCCACCGCGCTGCTCGGGATGGGCGAGTGCGCCCTGGACACCGGCGAGCTGGGCCGGGCCCGGGAGTTCTTCGAACGGGCCGAGCTGTGGACGGCCGGCGAGCCGCTGCCGGTGCGCGTCCCGGCGATCCGCGGCCGGGCCGTCAGCCACTATCTGGCCGGTGAACTCCGGTACGCCGTCTACCTCCTGGAGACCACGCTCGACGAGCTGAACCGCAGCGGCCTGCACGACCCCGACGCGCTCCTGCTCCTCTACGCCTCCGCCATCGGCCCGTACATGGACATGGGCGCCCACGCCCGCGCCGCCCAGGCCGCCGAACTCGCCCTCGCCCTCGCCCCGCAGGCCGGCGACCCCGCGCTGATCGCCCGGATGCACCGCTCCGTCGCCCGCACCCTGCTCGCCGAGGGCCGGGTCGCCGAGGCGGACGCCTCGCTGGCCAAGGCCGCCGAGCTGTACCGCCAGCTCCAGCTCCGCACCGAACTCGCCAACTGCCACTGGATGCGCGGCTACGTCTGCGCCCAGAACGGCGAACTGGAGCGCGCGGAGAGCGAGTTGCGGGAGGCCCTGGCGATGCTGTCGGAGACCCGGGCGGCCCTGTACCGCAGCCAGGCCGCCGTCGAGCTGGCCGACGTACTGCACCGCCGGGACAAGTCCGAGGAGGCCGCCGCCCTGCTGAACGACGTGCTCGGCGACTTCTCCTCCGAGCGCGGCGCCGTGCACGCGGCCGCCGCGCACCGCCTGCTCGGCATCATCGCCGAGGACGCCCGGGACACCGAGGCCGCGGAGGAGCACTACGTCCGCGCCCTGAGCCTGCTGGAGCGGGCGGGCGCGGCCGGCGACCTGGCGGACCTGTGCCGGCTGCTGGGGGACCTGCTGCGCCGCACCGGCCGGGTGGAGGCGGCCCTGGACGCGTACCGCACGGGCCTCGGCCACCGTACGGCCCCCGGCACCACGACCCTGGGCCCGGCACCGGCCCAGCCGCCGTTGTAGGGGCTGCCGCTACCGTCCGGTAGTTGTCGCACGATCGATATCAGGGGCTGCTCCGCTGTCGTGTTTCCTGCGGCAGCGGCCTCGATATGGCGGGGAAGCACCGAACGGCTTCTAAAACAGTCTCGTCAGCGACACCTTCGAGACGACGGAGAAGACGATGACCGACCACGGAGCCGACCTGCTCGTCCGCGCCGGCGCGGTGCACACGCTGGTGCCCGGGCAGGCACCCCAGCGGGCCCTGGCGGTGCGCGGCGACCGGATCGCCGCCGTGTCCGCCGACCCGGACGGCCTCGACCACCTGGTGACCGCGGCGACGGAGGTCCACGACCTGCCCGGCGCCACCGTGCTGCCCGCCTTCGACGACACCCACACCCACCTGATCCTCGCCGCGCACGGCGCCCACGACGTCCCCGTCCACCTGGCCCACGACATCCCCGGGTTCCTGGACCTGATCCGGCAGCGGGCCGCGGTCACCCCCGAGGGCGAGTGGATCCGCACCACCACCAACTGGCAGGAGCTCAACCTCGCCGAGCGCCGCCTGCCCACCGCGGCCGAACTCGACCGGGCCACCGGCCGGCACCCCGTCCTGGTCAAGCGCGGCGGCCACAACGACGTCGTCAACTCCTACGCGCTGCGCCTGGCCGGCATCACCGAGGACACCCCCGTACCGGCCGGCGGCATCATCGGCCGCGACGCCGACGGCAGGCTCGACGGCCGGCTCGTCGACAACGCCATGGGCCTGGTGGAGCGGCTGATCCCGGCCCAGGACCGGCAGCGGCGCATCGACGGACTGCGCCTGGCCGCCGGCCAGTACGCGGCCACCGGCATCGGCACCGTGCGCGACTGCATGGTCTCCCCCGCCGACCACGAACTCCTGCGCGCCGCCCGCGAGGACGGGGTGCTCGGCGTCCGGGTGCGGTCCCTGATCTCCGCGCTCGGCATGACCGGCGCCGCCCAGGTGGAGGACCTGCTCGACACCATGGAGGAGTGGCGCTACGACGCCGACCCGTGGCTGTCGGTGTGGGGCGTCAAGTTCGGCCTCGACGGCGGCCTGGAGGCCGGCGCCACCGAGGAGCCGTACGCCTGCGACCACTCCTTCTCCGGCACGCTGATCTGGGAGCCGGACGCGCTGGCCGAGGCGGTCGAGGCGGTGGTCCGGCGCGGCTGGCGGGTCGGCACGCACGCCTACGGCGACCGGGCGGTCCGCACCCTCCTCGACGTCTACGAACGCGTCCAGGACAACGTCCCCGGCCTGCCCGCCGGCGCCCTGGTGATGGAGCACGGCGGCCTCGCCGGCCCCGAGCAGCGCGCCCGCGCCGTCGCCCTCGGCATCCCCGTCACCATCCAGCAGCCGCTGCTGCACGACACCGCCGAGGTGGAGGAGGGCTACTGGGGCCCGGAACGCGTCGCCCGCCTCTTCCCGGCCCGCGGCTGGGTCGACCTCGGCGCCCAGGTCAGCGCGGGCTCCGACTTCCCGGTCGGCCGGTTCGGCGCGATGCGCTCGGTGTGGGGCATGACGACGAGGCAGACGGTCATCGGCGTGAAGGGCCCCGAGCACGCGATCTCGTACGAGGAGGCACTGACCCTGCACACGACCCAGGCGGCCCGCCTGACGGGCGAGTCCCACCTGCGCGGCACCCTTACGCCGGGCCGCTGGGCGGACCTCACGGTGTGGGACCGGGACCCGGCGAACGCCTCCGGCGAGGAGCTGCGGGACCTGACGCCCGTTCACACTTTCGTTGGCGGTGCTGCAGCGCCCCTTTAGGGGCGCGGGGCTGCATCGATATGCGGCTCCGCCGCGTGGGCGCGACCAGCCCCCACCGGACCCGCACCCGACACACAGCCAACTCTCTGCCGACCGACAGCCACCCTCGCTACCGTCCCCACGGTGCACAACCAACGGACGGCAACCGACACCCTGCGCCTCCTCCTCCGCGCCCTCGTCCACGCCCTCCTCGGCGGCACCGCCCTCCTCGCCATCGCCACCGTCGCCTCCGTTCTCGGCCCCACCCTCGCCCTGGACCTCTACACCCCACCGGTCGCCGCCTGGTGGACCGTGTTCACGGCGGTCGCCGTCCAGGGCGTCCCCTTCCTCCTCCTCGGCACCGTCGTCTCCGCGGCGATCGGCGCCTTCGTCCCCGCGCGGGTGTTCACCCGCCTCCTCCCCCGCAACCAGGCCCTCGCCGTTCCCGTGGCGGGGGCCGCCGGCGTCGTACTCCCGGGCTGCGAGTGCGCGTCCGTCCCGGTGGCCGGCAGTCTGATGCGCCGCGGGGTCGCCCCGGCCGCGGCCCTCGCCTTCCTCCTCTCCGCGCCGGCCATCAACCCGGTGGTGCTGGTGGCGACCTCGATCGCGTTCCCCGGCCGGCCGGAGATGGTCCTGGCCCGGCTGGTCGCCTCCCTCGGCACCGCGGTGGTGATGGGCTGGCTGTGGGCACGTTTCGGCCGCGACGAGTGGCTGCGCCCGCCCCGCACCGCCCAGGACTCCCACGCCACCGGCCCCCGCGCCTTCGTCACCGGCCTCCAGCACGACTTCCTGCACGCCGGCGGCTTCCTGGTGCTGGGCGCGGCGGCCGCGGCGACCTTCAACATCGCCGTGCCCAGATCGGTCCTGGACGTCTTCACCGGCTCCGCGTGGACGGCCGTCCCCCTCCTCGCCGTGCTCGCCGTCGTGCTGTGCGTGTGCAGCGAGGCCGACGCCTTCGTGGCCGCCTCGCTCAGCGCCTTCCCGGCCACGGCGAGGCTGGCGTTCATGGTGGTGGGCCCGATGGTCGACCTGAAGCTGATCGCCCTCCAGGCGGGCACCTTCGGCCGGGGCTTCGCGCTCCGCTTCTCCTCGGCGACCTGGCTGGTGGCGCTGTCGTCGTCCGTCCTGGTGGGGTGGTGGCTGCTGTGAGCCGTTACGGCGGACCGGTGCTGCTCGGCCTGGTCGGCGCGGCGGTCCTGCGGATCACCCTCTTCGGCGACCTGTACCTGCGCTACGTCCAGGCGTCCCTGCGCCCGTACCTGATCACCTCCGGGATCGCCCTGATCCTGCTGGGCCTCACGACGGCGGTCCTGAAGAGCCTCACGGTTCGGGAAGAGGACCACCACCACAGCCACGGCCCCCGGATCGCCTGGCTGCTCACCCTCCCCGCCCTCGCCCTGCTCCTCTTCCCGCCGCCCGCGCTCGGCTCGTACAGCGCGGAGCGCGAGGCGGCGCAGCGGGCGGCGCAGGGGGTCGGGGCCTTCCCGGCGCTGCCCGCCGGGAACCCGGTACCGCTGACGCTCGCCGAGTTCAGCTCACGGGCGATCTACGACAGCGGGCGCTCGCTGACGGGCCGTACCGTCCGCATGACGGGCTTCGTCACGTCCGGCTCCGACGGCGGCACCTGGTATCTCACCCGGCTGATGGTCACCTGCTGCGCCGCCGACGCCACCACCAGCAAGGTGGAGATCAGGGGCGAGGACGCGCCGCTCACCGACACCTGGGTCACCGTCACCGGCACCTGGCACCCCAAGGGCAGGCTGGGCTCGGACGCGGCCTGGCCGCCGGTGCTGGACGCGAGGTCGGCACGCACGGTGCGGCAGCCGTCGGACCCGTACGAGACGCCGTAGCCCGTTCGGCTCCGGTGACCGGGTCGGGCCGCCCCGCATGACGGACGGTGGCAACCGTAGGCACCGGCACACGAACCCCGGCATTCACCGGCGTACGAAGGGAACCCTCCCGCCCATGCGTATCGATCTGACAGGACGCACCGCACTGGTCACCGGCTCCACGCAGGGGATCGGTGCGGCCATCGTCGTGGGGCTCGCCCGGGCCGGGGCCCGCGTGGGCGTCAACGGCCGTGACGAACGCCGGGTGGCCGACAGCGTGCGGGCGTTGGCCGCGCAGGCTCCCGGCGCCGACCTGGTGCCGGTGGCCGCCGACGTCGCCACCGACGAGGGCGCGGCCCGGGCGACGGAACTGCTGCCCCAGGTGGACATCCTCGTCAACAACCTGGGTGTCTTCGGATCCGCCGACCCCTTGGAGCTCAGCGACGACGAATGGCGCCGCTACTTCGAGGTCAACGTGCTCTCCGCCGTACGGCTGACGCGGCTGTACCTGCCGGGCATGACCGAACGCGGCTGGGGGCGCGTGCAGTACATCGCCAGCGACTCGGCGGTGGCCATCCCGGCCGAGATGATCCATTACGGGATGTCGAAGACCGCGCTGCTCGCGGTGAGCCGCGGATTCGCCAAGAAGGCGGCCGGCACGGGCGTGACGGTGAACTCGGTCATCGCGGGCCCCACGCACACCGGCGGCGTCGAGGACTTCGTGTACGGACTCGTGGACCGGGATCTGCCGTGGGAGGAGGCGCAGCGGACGTTCATGCGCGAGTACCGGCCGCAGTCCCTGCTGCAACGGCTGATCGAGCCGGAGGAGATCGCCCACATGGTCGTCTACCTCAGCTCCCAGCAGGCGTCGGCCACGACCGGGGGCGCCCTGCGGGTGGACGGCGGCTACGTCGACGCGATCCTCCCCTGACCGCCGGGGCCGGGTGCTACGCCTGCGCCCGGCCCTGTTCCCGTACCTGGGCGAGGCGCCGGACGCCGATGTCGAGAGTCTGTGCGGTGGTGTCCGCCGGGAGGGTGCCGAGGGCGCCGGCGGTGAGGACGATCGCGTCGTCGCCGACGCGGACGACGGCGATGTCGACGGTGAGGGTGGTGGGATCGTCGTCCGGGGTGGGCTGCGCGGTGAGGGCGACCCGCAGCCCCTGCCGGGCCTCGCCGAACTCCGGCAGCCGGGAGTCGGCGACCTGGACGGCCGCGGTCCCGGCCGAGGTGGTCTGCGCGGCGAACTGCCCGCAGACGCCGGGCACCGCCCGCAGCCAGGCCAGGGTCCGGTCCACGTCGGCGGCGCGGCTCGCGTAGACCTGGTAGCGGAGCTGGGCGTCGTCGTCGCCGTCGTCGAGGACGGTGACGGCGTGCGGGCCGGCCGGTTCCAGCAACTCGTCGGCGTACAGGGCGTCGAGGAGGCGCTGGCAGTCGGGCTGCCCGGCGACGGCCTTGAGCAGCCCGTCGTGCCAGGTGGCGGTGGAGTCGCCGGCCGTCCACGGCACCCCGAGGTCGGCCTCGCCGATCAGCGCCGACTGGGCCTGCCCGGGGGTGAGCGCCGGGGTGCCGGGCGAGGCGGCCGGGCTGGCGGGAGCGGGGGCGGGGCGCTCGGCGGCGGTCGCGTTCGCCGCCGGGGAGGCGCCCGGAGCGGACGCCTCCGGCGGCCGGGCGGGCGTACAGGCGGAGACGGCGAGCAGGCCGGCCACGGCAAGACCGGAGGCGATGACTCTCATGGCGGGGCCTCTCCGGGAACAGGAGCGGTGGGACGCGTGAGATCACGCCATCACCACTGGCGCCCGCCTACCACCGCTCCGGTCCGTCCGGGTGAGGGCTCGCCTGTTCGCCGGCCGCTCGACATTCAGCTAGTCCGGGGCCACCCCCCTGTATTCGGTCCACGCCCGGCATGCGTCGACCATGGCCTTGAGCCAGTCCGCTTCGGGCTTCCGGCCGACAGCGGCCCGGTACATCCGGAGGTTCGCGGCGGCGAAGGCATCGACCGCTTGCGGGGCCGCTTCACGCCATGCGGTCAACCGCTCTGCCCACTTCTCGGCACTGTCCGGCGTGTGCCCGGCTGCAATGAGCTGGACGACCAGGAGTGCAGGATCGATGAACCTCGCGCCCCGGGTCGGCCACGCCCAGTCCACGGCCCACACGCGCCGCTTCACCATGAGGAAGTTGCTTGGATTGATGTCCGTGTAGAGAAGCGAGTCACCCCTGAACAGCTCGGCCTCCGCGCTGTCGGAGACGAACCGGTCCCACCGCGTCTCGGTCCAGTCCTGGGCGATGTGCGGGAGGGACAGCCGCCCGATCTCGCCGATCGAGTCGACCACCAGGGGCAGGTCAGGCGAGTCGGGAGCGAAGTCGGACGACCGGCCGTCGACCACTTCGAAGCCCAGGACCAACCAGTCTTCGGCTTCCACGTCCCACAGCAACGGCGGTGAGATGTGCCCGAGGTACCTGTTGATCTGCCTCTCCCTGATGAGGGACTTCCGTCGGCCGCCCGGCCGATTGCGCATGGCCTTGACGAAGAAGGGGCCTCTGGCGCAGTCGACCACGGCCGTCATATCCGAGCTGAAGCCGCGCTCGGTCCGGTCGATCCCGGCCACGGGGCCCGTGTGCTCCTCGATCAGGGGAAGGATCGCGGATTCTGGGAGATCGGTGTCCATGGTCCGTTCAGTTCCTCGGGGTGCACTCACTTCCGGGTGTCCCCGGAGAGCACTCGTCGTCGGTGTCGGGAGTACAGGATCGGGCGTCGTCGTTGTCCGGGCCACAGGGGCTGTCGGGGCCGCAGCTGCGAGAGCCGCCGATGTTGCGCCCCGCTCGAATGGCCGCGTTGGCCTGTGCGATCTCGGGGCCGCCGAGGATAGCGCCCAGGGGCGCATCCTGGACGTTTCCCACGCTCAGCCATGTGGAGAACACGCACGGGGAGACCGAGCCGCTTGGACTGATGGACGCGCGCCCGTCCCCGCATCGCCCGCAGAGGCCGTCCGTGCACGGCTCCTGTCCGTTCGCCCCGCGCCCGAAGGGCCGGATGTGATCGACGCGGACATTTCGCACGCCCAGGGCCGCCAGCTCCCACTTCGTCTCCTCTCCGGTGTCGGATGGATCGGAGACGATCACAGACACTCGGATCGGGATGTTCTCCGTCACCGCCTTCACGATGTTCGCTCGGGTGCGGGCGTGACTGTTCCGCCCGGTGACCGCGTTGTGTGCGTCTTCCTGGCCGTAGTACGACGTGGCCAGGCTGACGGTCTCCCGTCGGAGCAGGCTCCACCAGTCCTCGTTCAGGTGGACCAAGTTGCTGTACACCTCGACGGCCAGGCCGAGCTTCAGTGCGTGCGCGATCAGGGTCGGCGCATCGGGGTGCATGGTGACCTCACCGCCGGTGAACTGCACTCGGGGGACGCTGGCCGCGGTGGCTTCGTCGAGCACGCGCGCCCAGTCCTCGGTGGTCATCGAGCCATGTGTGCCGTCCGGGCCGGATTCGTTGTGGCAGTGGCCGCAGGCGAGCTGACACTTCCGGGTGAGGTCCAGCCACACCAGGCCGGGCGTACCTGTGCCCTTGGTGGTCTGTGCCTCTGCAACGACAGTCATCCGCTTCTCTCTCGTTCGTCGTTCCCGATTCGAGGTGTTGCGTATTGCGGCCCGCTCCGGGCGGCGCATGCACGGTTTGGCCCGCTGAGAGCGGGAGTTCAACTGACATGCCACCGGCACCAGGTGGGTGAGGGACTTGGACCTCGTCCGTCCGCCACGGGGAAGCGAAGGATGGACGAGGAGTTCAGGAGGCGTTGAGGAAGGCCGGCCCCGAACGGGGACGGGGGAGCCAAGGCATCGGCACCCAGTTCGGGGCGGCCGGTCTACTGGCTGATACCGAGGGCCATGCCGATCACCAGGCCACACGACGCGCTGATCACGACGATGAACAGCCTCTGTACCGGCCGAGGGCGCGCATCACAGGCCATCTCTGCTGTTGGCGTTCTTGATGGCCAGGCGGACGCTCAGTTCCTCTCGCGCGGTCGGCGTCACGACGTTGTCCGGCTGGGCGTCCCACTCGATGCCGCCACTGATGGGCCTTATCTGCACCCGGGCGCCGACCTCACCCATGACGACGCCGATACGCCCATTGGCCATGTCCTTCGCCAGTTCACCGATGCCTGGTCCGGTCTGCTGGTTGCTCGCCATAGGCACGAGCATCCTGCCGCCTATCAGGACGTCGGAACCTCCCACGAACCCCACTTCGGGACGTCCCGCGTCGGGTAGAACGTCCCTGGTGCCGTCCCCGAGTGCAGGGAGAGATTGGGATGCCGAACGAGAGGTTACGTGCTGCCATGGCGGCCGGCGGCTGGACGTACGCCGCACTCGCGGACAAGGTCGAAGTCGATCCCAAGTCCATCGAGCGGTGGGTCAATTTGGGGCGTACGCCGCGCCGTGCCACTGCCATGTTGGCCGCGGAAACGCTAGGAGAAGACGTGCATGCTCTGTGGCCCGTGCTCCGGCAGGCACGCCCTGCCCGCGCGGTCAGTCCGGAACTTGTGGCTCTCTACGACCAGCGGGCGGACATCCCCGTCTCCACCTTCGTGGACATGCTGGCCCAGGCCCACGAGCACATCGACGTGTTGGTCTATGCCGCCGTCTTCCTGCACGAGGCGTACCCGCGGCTCAACGACCTGTTGCGAGAGCGAGCTGCCGACGGGTGTGCGGTCCGTATCGCGATCGGCGATCCGGACAGCGTGAACGTCCAACAGCGCGGCGCAGAAGAGAAGTTCGGCCACGGGATCGAGTCCCGCTGCCGACTTGCCCTCATGCACTATCGCCCCCTCGCCGGGGTACCTGGCATCGAGGTGCGGACCCACGCCACCACGCTCTACAACTCGATCTACCGCGCCGACGATCAGGCGATGGTCAACGCCCACGTCTGGGGCGTGAACGCCTACGGTGCTCCCGTGTGGCATCTTCGGCGCAACGGAGACGGCGGCATGTTCGACACCTACGCCGGCAGCTTCGACGCGGTGTGGGAGACCGCCACGCCGGTAACAGAAGGGTGACCATGGCACGGACCGAGTACTACGACGACCCGACGGCACCGGAGCCGAACAGCTTGGTGGTCGCCGCGTCCGCCGTGGTCACCGACGACGAAGGGCGCGTGCTCCTTCAGCGCCGCCGGGACAACGATCTCTGGGCGCTCCCTGGTGGCGGCATGGAGATGACCGACTCACTCCCGGGAACGGCCGTCCGCGAGGTGAAGGAGGAAACGGGACTGGACGTGGAGATCACCGGGCTCGTGGGCACGTACACCGACCCTCGCCATGTCATCGCCTACTCGGACGGTGAGGTGCGCCGGCAGTTCAACGTCTGCTTCACCGCCCGCACGATCGGCGGCCAACTCGCGATCTCGGATGAGTCCACGGAGCTGCGGTTTGTCCAGCCGACGGAGATCGATCAACTGCCGATGCACCATACGCAGCGGCTCCGGATCCGTCACTTCCTGGAGCACCGCGAGCGGCCCTATCTCGGCTGACCTTGGGTCCGGCCCTCCTGGGCTGTCCTGAAGGTATGTCAGTAGGTGAAGTGGGCCGGGGTTGCTCGAAGATCGCCTGTAGCGCAGGAAGTGCGTATCAACATGTGCAAGTTGAGCCAGGGGAGAGCGATAGACGGGACTTTGCGATCTACATGACGGTCGTGTACTCGGGTGGCTAGGGTTGGACATGCGCGACATGTCTGCATCGCTCACCAGCGATTTTACCTGGACGGAGTGACCGGAGCCGATGATGGACCATCTTGAGTTCGAAGAGGAAGTGCGAACCGTCGCACGTGCACTCTGGACGACTGCCAGAGACGACGGCGCTATCAATCTCGACGGCGTTGAGCACGATGGCGTCTACTTCACCCACGATGTTGTCCATTGCGTTGAGGTCACGGTCTCCGGCCGAAAGGACAAGGCCGAGCACGACGGAAAGAAGCTTAGCAAGGCCATTAATAGATGGACTGGCAGCGAAGGGCGAACCGCACGAGGTTGGTTTGTGACTCTTGGTGAGCCTACCACTGAACAAACCAAAGCGCTCCAATCGATCGACCGTCGAATTACCCCTATTTCCTTTAAGCGATTCAAAGCACGCCTATTCGACGCCTATCTGTACGCTCAAAGGCGTGAGCGGATGGCCTTTGGTAGCGCCATGAATCCAGCCGGTAGGGGCCATGAACTTGAACGATATATTCCCGCAGAGTTTGAATCGATCGGCCCGGAGGACAGCTCTTCACCCTCGCCTTCATTTGGTGATTTGATCAACAGAGTCGAATCGGCCGAGCGTTTCTGCATCGTCGGCGATTATGGCATTGGTAAAAGTATGACGCTCCGGGAAATTTATCTCAGGCTCTCTCAGGCTCATAAATCCGGAAAGACCCTCAGGCACCCGGTCCACCTCAATCTGCGAGATCACTGGGGGCAGCGCAGTCCTCGAGTGGCTCTGACTCAACACGCTGAGGACTTGGGTTACGACCGGCCAGATCAGATCATCTCCGCCTGGAGAGCCGGCTATGTCGACGTGCTCCTTGACGGATTCGACGAAATCGCGGCGCCGGGGTGGAGTAGCGACATCGTTGAACTGCGTCATTCTCGCCGTAGGGCGGTGGAATTGGTTCGCCAGTTTTTCGAGAAGACTCCACTCAAGGCATCTGTGGTTCTGGTGGGTAGGCGGAGCTATTTTGACAGCCTAGAGGAACTGAATAGCTCCTTGTTTAATGGTGAATCGTGCACCCTGCTGGAGCTGTCCGAGTTCAATGACAAGCAGATCGAACAATATTTGCGCGGAAAGCAATGGCAGGCGCTGCCCGATTGGCTACCGAAGCGGCCGCTACTGATTGGATACCTGGCCAGCAAAAGACTCTTGGGGGCCGAGCTTGGGTCGCTACATGGGCTCAGTCCAGCGGAGGGCTGGGACTGGCTCCTAGACCAGATTAGCAAGCGTGAGGCAAGTATCGAGACGGGTCTTGACGGTCCTACCATCAGGCTGACAATGGAGCGCCTTGCCTCGATGGCTAGGAAAAGCGCCAGTTGCCTTGGGCCGCTTACGTACGCGGAAATAAACGAAGGGTTCAAGTTTGTCCGTGGGCGGGAGCCAAGTGATGACCAGCGGACGATCCTGCACCGTTTGCCAGGCCTGGGGTCAGATCCGAATTTCGAGGAGGGGACTCGGGAATTTATCGACCTCGATCTTGCCAGCGCAGCACAGGCAAGGGACGTCTCGTCTTTCGTTAAGAATCCTTTCTCGGTCGACATCCAGGCAGCGCGGGCATGGAGTCAGTCTCTACTTCAGTCGGGAATCGAAGTGGCAGCCCTACAATGCCATGAGGTTGCAAACGAGGGGACGATCGCAACAGCGATGTCCTTCGCCCAGCGTAATGACCTCGATACTGTGACTGCCGATGCTGCGCGCGTGGCACTTTCCTTGGGGGTCTCCATCTCTGGCTCATTTAATGCCGACGAGGTGTTGATTCCACACTTGGACTTCTATGAAGGGTTTGGAGATCTGTCAGGCGTAAAATTCTCCCGTTGTGGAATCGAGACACTTGTTCTCGATGGGGAGATCGACGCAACTTGCATGCCGCGGTTTGAGGGTTGCTGGTTCGAGAGAGTGATCGGGCGATTTAGTCAGGAGGACCTCCCTCCGGTCGCTTTCAATGCTTGCACCTTCGGTGATTTCCTCGACTCCTTCGAACGGAATGCCGACGTGCTGCGGAGTTCGCTTCCAGCTGGCGTGCGTGTCATGATTACGCTGGTCCGAAAGCTATACTTGCAGCGTGGGAGTGGCAGGGCTGAAGGGGCCCTGGTGCGGGGAATGGAACAGGCTAGTCGAGAGCTGGTTCCTCAATGCTTGGAGATTCTCCGAAAGGAAAATCTCGCGACTTCCATCAAGCTGAACGGGCGAGTCGTTTGGCTTCCATCTCGCTCTGCCCAAAAAAGGGTCAACTTCTTTGTTAATGCCCCTCGCGGAAGTGGGGATCCGCTGTTCAGTATGGCCAGTCGGCTTACGTAGAGATTCCAAGGGTTGAATAGGGTTACCGATCGGACTCCTACTGGCCGAGTCAATGCCCTGTCTTCTGGGCCTGGTGGTCGTCTTTGCCGGCGTTGAGCGACCCCAGACGGCCCAGAGACAGTCCGTCTTCGCGTGCCCGGTTGACGTCAGCACTTAGATGTGGCCCGTCTGAGCCTCAGTTGACGACAGCCAGCCACGACGGCACGCGCGTCGGCAGGTCTGCGAGTGAAAACAGGGACAGTGAACCCTGCGTGGACCACGGCCCCCTCGCGAGGCCGGAGGCCGAACCCTTCTGCCCCGGGGCGGGTGTCGAAGGGGGCCCGTGCGGGCTGGGGGAGCAGGTTGGAAAACCTTTCGCCAGGTGTCCGGTCTTGTCGTTAGTGTGTCCCGCATGAAGCGCGCCCTGCCGTGTCCGTTCCGTACGACGACGCCGGAGACCGTCCCGGCGCGCTGACATCCGACCTGTCCGAAGCCCCGGGGGAACGTCCCGGGGCTTTGTCGTGTCGCGGGCCGTTCCCCTCTCCGACGAGGGAGATCCGCCATGCAGGACCACCGCCGACTCGGCCGTGAACTCGACCTGTTCGACACCGACCCGCTGATGGGCGCGGGCCTGCCCTACTGGCTGCCCGACGGGGCGGTCGTACGGCACACCCTGGAGGAGTACGTCCGGGACGCCGAGCGGCGGGCCGGGTACCGGCACGTGTACTCGCCCGTCCTCGGCAAACGCGAGCTGTACGAGATCTCCGGGCACTGGTCGCACTACCGCGAGGACATGTACCCGGCCATGCAGGTGGGGGCGGAGGAGGTCGTGCTGCGGCCGAGCCTGTGTCCGCATCACGCGCTGATCTACCGGTCCCGGGCCCGCAGCTACCGGGAACTGCCGCTCCGGATCGCCGAGTTGGGGGCCATGTACCGCGCCGAGCTGTCCGGTGTCCTCGGCGGACTCACCCGGGTACGGGCCATCCAGCTCAACGACGCCCATATCTTCTGCACCCTCGACCAGGCCGTCGAAGAGGCCCGCGCCGCCCTGGAGCTGATCGCCCGCGCCTACGCCGACCTCGGCATCAGTGCCGTACGGCACCGGCTCTCGCTGCCCGGTGAGGGCGGGAAGTACGTCGCCGACCCGGAGTTGTGGCAGCGGGCCACCGTGCTGCTGCGGGAGGTGCTGGACGGGGCGGGCGTGGCGTACGAGGAGGCCGAGGGGGAGGCCGCGTTCTACGGTCCGAAGATCGACGTACAGATCGCGGACGCGGCGGGCCGGGAGTCGACCCTGTCCACCGTGCAGATCGACTTCCACCAGCCGGAGCGGTTCGATCTGCGGTACGTCGGGGCGGACGGCGGCAGGCACCGGCCGGTGATGGTGCACCGGAGCGTCATCGGGAGCGTGGAGCGGGCCGTCGCGCATCTTCTCGACGTGCACGGCGGGGCCTTCCCGGCCTGGCTGGCACCGGTGCAGCTGCTGGTCCTGCCGGTCGCCGAGGCACAGCTGGCGCAGGCCGAGGCGCTGGTCGCGGCGGCGGTCGCGGAAGGCCTGCGGGCCGAGGTCGCCGGTCCCGAGCGGGGCAGTCTGGGCGCGCGGGTGCGCGGCGGCAGGCTCGTGCCGTACCAGGCGGTGATCGGCGAACGCGAGGCCGAGGCGGGGCTGGCGGCCCTGCGACTGCGGGACGGGCGCCGGGTGGGTGCCCTGCCGGTGGCGGAACTGGTGCGGCGGATCGGGGAGCGGGTGGCGGGACGGGGGACCGGACTGTGGGACGACTGACGGGCCGGGTGACCGGGTGACCGGCGAGGGCGGCCGTCAGATGAGGGCGGCCGCCGCCTTGCGGAGATCGGTGAGGGCGGCGCGGGCCAGGTCGGGGAAGGGCTGGTCGTTCGCCGGGACGATCCACCGGGCGAAGGCCGTGGCGAAGGCGCGGACGCCCAGGTCGGCGGCGAGGCCCGCGGTCGGGTCGGGCACGCCGCGGCGGCGGAGGGCGTCGGTCAGGGTCGCCGCGAGGTTGAGCTCCTTGAAGGCCAGGCGTTCCCGCAGTTCGGTGTGGCCGGCGATGACCGCGCTGAGGCGGGGGCCGAACTCACGCTGCTCGGGGGTGAAGGACGCGGTCAGGGCGTCCAGGGCCGCGGCGACGGCCTCCAGCGGGGTCGCGGCGGCCGGTGCGGCCTCGGCGCCCTCCGTCAGGAGGCGGCCGTGCACCTCCTGCCCGGCGAACAGCACCTCGCGCTTGTCCGGGAAGTGCCGGAAGAAGGTCGTCTTGGTCAGTCCGGCCCGCTCGGCGATCTGGGCGACGGTGGTGCTGTCGTAGCCCTGCTCGCCGAACAGGTCGATCGCGGCCTGCACGAGTCGCTGCCGTGCGTTCGGTTCCCATCGAGCCATGGGGACAGCCTAAGTGATGTGACTCGGTACCGTCACGGTGTACGGTGACGGTACCGAGTCACATCACCTTCTTCTCGTTGTCGGGAGAGCTGTCATGCGTGTCTTCGTCACCGGCGCCGGCGGTCATATCGCCTCCGCCGTCATCCCCGAACTGCTCCGGGCCGGACACGAGGTCGTCGGCCTCGCCCGGTCCGACGACTCCGCCGCGGCCGTGACGGCACTGGGCGCCGGGGTCCGCCGCGGCGACCTCGCGGACCTGGACGGGCTGCGGGCGGCAGCGCGCGACGCCGACGCCGTCGTCCATCTCGCCTTCGACCACGCGGCCATGGCCGCCGGGGACATGGCCGGTGCCGCGGCCACCGATCTGGAGGTGACCCGGGCGTTCGGCGAGGTGCTCGCCGGCACCGGCAAGACCCTCGTCGGGATCGGTATGGGGCGGGGCGACGGCAACGAGCGCATCGAGAGTGCGGTCAACGCGAATCCCCGGTCCGCCACCCGGGAGTTGCTCGGTGAGCTGGCCGGACAGGGGGTGCGCACGGTGGTCGTCGGGATTCCGCCGGTCGTGCACAGTGTGCGCGACCGGAGCGGGTTCCTTCCGATACTGATCCGGATCGCGCGGGCCACGGGGGTCTCCGGATACGCCGGGGACGGCGGGAACCGGTGGTCCGGTGTGCACACGCTGGATCTCGCCCGGCTGTACCGGCTGGCGCTGGAGAAGGCGCCGGCGGGAGCGGAGTTGCATGCGGTGGCCGACGAGGGGGTCACGGTGCGGGAGATCGCCGAGGTGATCGGGGGGCGGTTGGGGGTGCCGGTGGAGCGGGTGCCTCAGGAGCGGGTCGCCGGGCACTTCGGGTTCTTCGGGGCGCTCATCTCGATGGATGTGCCGGTGAACGGCGCGCGGACTCGGGAGTCGCTGGGGTGGGAGCCGGTCGAGGTGGGGCTGATCGGGGACCTTGAGGAGGGGCACTACTTCAAGAGCGAGTGAGTGAGTGAGTGGGCTGGTGGGGGTGGCTGTTGTGCCGTTCGCCCGCGCCGCCTGCCCGGCTGCCGTGCCGTTCGTTCGGGTGTTCTGATCGGCGCATAGAGTCGGGGTGACGGAAGGAGCCCCCCGTGACCGCTCAGCCCATCCCCGTGATCATCGACTGTGACACCGGTGTCGATGACGCCCTCGCCCTGTTGTTCGCCGTCCGGCATCCGGGGATCGATCTGCGGGCGGTGACCTGTGTCGCCGGGAACACGGACGTGGACGGGGTGGTCCGGAACACGCTGACCGTGCTGGAGCGGGCCGGGGCCGGGGACGTTCCCGTCGCGCGGGGGGCCGAGCGGCCGCTCATCGAGGCGGCGCGGTCGGCCCGCCATGTGCACGGCACGGACGGCATGGGCGACCTGGGTCTGCCCGCGCCCGCCCGCCGCCCCGCCGACGTCGACGCCGTCACCCTGCTCCGCCGCGAGATCCTCGCCTCACCCCGCCCGGTCACCCTCGTCCCGACCGCGCCGCTCACCAACATCGCCCTGCTGCTGCGCACCCACCCCGAGGTCACCCGCAACATCGAGCGGATCGTCTTCATGGGCGGCGCGGTCGCCACCGGGAACGCCACGCCGGTCGCCGAGTTCAACGTCTGGCACGACCCCGAGGCTGCCGCGATCCTGCTCACCGCCGGAGTGCCGATCACCATGTACGGCCTGGACGTCTTCCAGCGGGTCGTGGTGCCGGGCGCGGAGGTGCGGAGGCTGCGGGCGAGCGCGGAACCCGGCGCCCGGCTCGCCGGTGACCTGCTCGCCCACCGGCCCGCCGCCCCGGACCCGGACGGCGACGACCCGTCCGGCGGCCTCGGCGACGCCGGCGCGGTCTGCGCCGTCGCCGACCCGGCCGGCCTGACCACGCGCCGGCTCCCGGTCGAGGTCTCCCTGGCCCCGGGACCGACCCGGGGCCAGACCGTCGTCGACCGCCGCCCCCGTCCGGGCGAGGCCGAGATCCACGGCGGCGGCCGGGAACAGGCCAGGGTGGACGTGGCCCTGGACGTGGACGTGGCGCGGTACGTGAAGCTGTATCTGGAGACGGTCGTCACCGGCTAGGCCGAAGGCCAAAGCCAACTGAAAACACCCTTGTCCGCATCCAATGGGACGGGTGACGCTCATGGGGCACAACCTCCTGGTCATCGTCATGACCACCCCCGGTGACCGACCACCATCGGAGAACTCCCCATGTTGCGGGTGCACTTCACGCCCGACGACGTCGCACGGGTGCGGGTCGCCGCCGGGCCGGACCATCTCTGGGAGATCGCCAACAGTTTCCAGGGCCTGTTCCACGGCGCCGACGCCCTGTCCTTCGGGCCGTGGCGGCGGCTGGTGCGCCCCCGGCTGGGCGGCCCGGCGGACCGGCTGCTCGCCGGGCTGCTGCCGGGCCGCGGCTACTTCCCCGACTTCCTCACGCCCGCCGCCGGCGGCCACGGCGAACTGACGGCCGCCCTCGACACCGTGCTCGGCGCGCCCCGCACCGCTCTGCGCGCCGACCTCACCCTCCTCGCCGCCTCCCCGCTCCGCCGCCGCCCGTTACCGGACCTGGCCCGGGCGCTCGCCGACGGCGACCCCGAGGCCCTGCGCCGGCTGGGCGCCGCCCTGTCGGGCTACCACCGGCGTGCCCTCGCCCCCTACTGGCCGCAGATCCGCGCCCAGATCGACGCCGACCGCGCCGCCCGTGCCCGCGCGGTCCTGGCGGGCGGCACCGACGGGCTGCTGGCGAGCTTCGGTCCCGTGCTGCGCTGGCGGCCCCCGGTGCTGGAGGCCGACTACCCGGTCGACCGTGAAGTCCGCCTGAACGGGCGGGGGCTGGTGCTGCAACCGTCGTTCTTCTGCACCCGCAGACCCATCACCCTGGCCTTTCCCTCGCCCGACTGGACGCCGGTGCTGGTCTACCCGATCGCCCACACCCCCGGCTGGGTGAGCGGCGGGGCCCCGCGGGCCACCGAGCTGGGCGCGCTGCTCGGCCGTACCCGCGCGGGCATCCTGGAGGACGTGGTCACCGGCCGTACCACCGGCGAACTCGCCGCGCGCTTCGGCATCTCCGGCGCCGCCGCCAGCCAGCACACCGCCGTACTGCGCCGGGCCGGCCTGCTGTTCAGCGTCCGGCGCAGCAAGTACGTCGTCCACACCATCACCCCGGCCGGGCTCGCCCTGCTGGAGGCCCGGCCCTGGGGCCCGGCCTGACGGCCCCGGCGCCCGGCCTGACGGCCCCGGCGCCGTGCGCCGCCTTCGTCCCCGGTCCTGGTGCCAGGCCGATCGCGGTGCCGGTCTCCGGCACCCTGAAGCCACGGCTTAAACGTGTGGTGGCGGAACGGCGGCTGCGGACAGCCTGGTGGGCGTCCAGGTCGCCGTTCCTCACAGGGGGTTCATCAGAATGCGCGACACACGATCGATCATCGGGCTCCTCGGGGCGCTGGTGGTGGCGCTGGCGGCCCTGTTCGTCGCCGGGCCGGCCCAGGCCGCCGACGCGAGCGGCACCAGCAGGTCCATCACCGCGCCCGCGGCACCGGCAGGCGCGTCGGCGAAGATCGCGGCGGCGAACGCCCCGACGACCTCACCGGCGGTGAGTACGACGCACGTGGCACCCGGCGGAACCGCGCCCTGTGCCTCGGGCAACCTCTGCGCCGTGGTCTGGGACCCGACGACCAGCGACTACAAGGTGTTCTACTTCTACACCTGCAACAGGTACTCCCTCTCCTACTGGAACGGCGGGGGCACCTACGCCGACCACCAGACCGGTGGAGTCACCTCGTACTTCTACGGCCAGTCCGGCAACGTCCTGGCGACTGTCACTCCGGATCCGGCCACCTACTCCTTCGACTGGACTCCCGTCTGGTCCATCCGCAACTGCTGACCTCCGGGGACAGGTACGCCCCAGCCGCTCAAGACGGCTGGGGCGTACCTGCGTACGGGCTGTGCGGGTCAGGCGCGGGTCGCCTTACGGCGTCGCGTGGCGATGACGATCGCCGCACCGCCGGCCAGCAGCACGGCCGCGCCGCCGGCGACGAGCGGGGTGGTGGAGCTGGCGCCGGTCTCGGCGAGGTCGCCGCCACCGCCGGAGTTGGTGCTCGGGGCCGACGCGGGGGCGGTCGTCGACTCGGAGGCGGAGGCCGACGGGGTGGCCGTGCCCGTCGACTCGCTCTCCGAAGGCGACGGGGTCTCCGCGGCCGGCGGGGTGGTCTCCTCGGCCGGGGTCGACTCCGAGGCGGAGGGCGACGGGGACGGGGAGGACGACTCGCCGGTCGCGCAGTCCTTCGTGCCGCCGTTCCAGGACGCGATCAGCTTGTCCTTGATGACCGCGTGGTCCGGGCCGGCCGGCAGGTCGCCGTGCTCGAAGCCGTCGTTCGCGTCCTTCTCGCCGTCGAACTTGACAGCGCCCCGGTACAGGTCGATCTGCGCGAAGCAGCCGGCGTCCGGGACCGCGATGTCGAGGGAGTCGGTCTGGCCCTGCTTGACCGTCACCGAGTCGAAGTCGATGAAGATCTGCTCGCCCGAGGTGGCGAAGGTGGCGCCGTGGGCCAGGTAGGAGGCGAGCGAGGCGGTGCAGCTCGCGGCGCCGTCGGCGGCGCGCACCTTGATGTGGACCTTGCCGTCGTCGGTGACCTTCAGGTTCTGGTCGTCGACCTTCACCGAGTCGAAGAAGTTCGAGCCGTCGACCGAGAACTGGCACTTGTCGGTGCCGGTCTCCGTGCCGGCCCCGGTGCCGGGGCTGTAGTGGCCGCCGGACTTCCAGCCGTCACCGCCGGGGGTGCCGTGCGCGAAGGCGCCGGACGCCCCGGCGACGGAGGCGGCACACAGGGCGAACGACGCGAGGCCCGTCCCCAGCAGGCGGCGCGCGGTGACATGTCTGGCTATGGACATGGATATCCCATCGTGGATCTCGCGAGGAGGGCAGCGGAGGCTGCGGAAAGCGAAGAGGACACCAGGCTCATTGGTCACATGCGCCACGGTGTCCGCCCATGGTCGTGTGACGTGCCGAAGCCTGTCAACCTGCCCTGAATCAAGAGATGTTCGGGGCTCATTACAACTCCCTCACACGGGGAATGATTCGCTCCGGCCGGTGTGAAGGTTCGCTTTCTCGGCATTATGGACAGACTTGTTCTCGGTTTCCCCCCGCTCGAACTCCCTCCCGCCCGAAAGGAACGCGCGTGGTCGACCTCTCCTCCCGGAACCCCGACTGGTGGCGCCAGGCCGTGATCTACCAGGTGTATCCGCGCAGCTTCGCCGACGCGGACGGCGACGGGCTCGGTGACCTCCGGGGCGTCACCGAACGGCTGTCCCATCTGGGCGCGCTCGGCGTGGACGCCCTGTGGCTCAGCCCGTTCTACCCGTCCGAACTCGCCGACGGCGGCTACGACGTGGCCGACTATCGGGACGTCGACCCGCGCCTGGGCACCCTGGACGACTTCGACGCGATGGTCGCCGAGGCGCACCGGCTGGGCCTGAAGGTGATCGTCGACATCGTCCCGAACCACACCTCGCATCTGCACCCCTGGTTCCAGGAGGCCCTGCTCGCGGGCCCCGGGTCGGCGGCCCGCGACCGCTACGTCTTCCGGCCCGGCCGCGGCGAGCACGGCGAACTCCCGCCCTCCGACTGGCAGTCGGTGTTCGGCGGCAGCGCCTGGCGCCGGGTCCCGGACGGCGAGTGGTACCTGCATCTCTTCGCCCCCGAGCAGCCCGACCTGAACTGGGCCGACGAGGAGGTCCGCGCCGACTTCCGCACCACCCTGCGCTTCTGGTCCGACCGGGGCGTCGACGGCTTCCGCATCGACGTGGCGCACGCCCTGGTGAAGGACCTCGCCGAGCCGCTGCGGGACGTGGCGGAGTTCGGTGCGACCGGCGAGGAGGCGCTGGAGCGGGTACCGCCCGGCACGCATCCCTACTGGGACCGTGACGAGGTGCACGAGATCTTCCGGGACTGGCGCAAGATCTTCGACGCCTACACCCCGCCGCGCACGGCCGTCGCCGAGGCCTGGGTGCCCGGTGCCCGCCGCGCCCTGTACGCCCGCCCGGACGAACTCGGCCAGGCCTTCAACTTCGAGTACCTGCAGACCCCGTGGGACGCGGACGCCCTCCGCGAGGTCATCACCGGCTCCCTCGCCACCGCCCGCGCGGCCGGCGCCTCCGCCACCTGGGTGCTCTCCAACCACGACGTCGTACGGCACGCCTCCCGGCTGATGCTGCCGCCCGGCACCGACGAGAACGCCTGGCTGCTGTCCGGCGGCCGGGCGCCGGAGGTCGATGCTTCTCATGGTCTCCGCCGGGCACGCGCCGCCACGCTGCTGATGCTGGCGCTGCCCGGATCGTCGTATGTCTACCAGGGTGAGGAACTCGGGCTGCCCGAGGCCGCCGACCTGCCCGCCGCCGTCCTCCAGGACCCGATCTGGGAACAGACCGGCCATGCCCGCAAGGGCCGCGACGGCTGCCGGGTGCCGCTGCCGTGGACGGCGGGCGGACCGTCGTACGGCTTCGGGTCCGGCGGTGCCTGGCTGCCGCAGCCGCAGTGGTTCGCGTCGTACGCCGTCGAGACGCAGGCCGGTACGGCGGGCTCCACCCTGGAGCTGTACCGCACCGCGCTGCGGCTGCGCCGCAAGCTGATCGAGGGCGAGGCGCTGACCTGGGCCGAGTCGCCGGAGGGGGTGCTGCACTTCGCCCGGACGGAGGGCTGGCGGTGCGTCACGAACGTGTCGGACGCGCCGGTGCCCCTGCCGCCGGGCGAAGTGCTGCTGGCCAGCGTGCCGCTGCCGCTGGACGGCACGCTGCCGCCCGACACCACGGTGTGGCTGGGCGCCTAGCCGGCGGTGGGGTTGGGGGTCGGGGAGACGCCGGTGGCATTGCCATCGGCATTGCCGGTGCCGACGCCGGCCCCACTGCCCGTGAAGCCGTTCTCGCCCGGCAGGGCCGGCGGGCTGGTCGTGCTGTTGACCGGCGGGGTGAGGACGACCTGCGGCTGGCCCGCGTCCGGAGGCGGCGGGGTCAGGTCGGTGGCGGGCAGCTTCGGCGGGGTCGTCTCCTGGAAGAGGACCGACGGGAAGTCGACCAGGCCGGTCTGCTCCATCACCGTGATGTGGTCCAGGACCGTGGCGTTGGCCTGGTCGGCCAGGATCCGCACCAGGGTGTTCTGGGTGGTGGAGCGGATCTTGGCGATCGTGTTGAAGATCGAACCGTGCGTGATCCGCAGGATGTTGGCGAAGTCCGTGTCGAACTTCTTGCCGCTGTCCGCGTTCAGGGTGTTGACGAACCCCTGCTGCTGCGGAGAGGCCAGGTTCGGGAGGGTGATGTTGAGCATGGGCGCGATCTTGCGGCAGCTGGCGTCCAGCGCCGCGTGGCCGTCGATCAGGTGCTTGCTCGCGGTGAGGACCGCCTGGCTCTGGCCCTTCTTCAGGCCGATCTGGCCCACGGGGTACTCCCACAGCCCGGCCGCGCGCACCTTCACCACGAAGTCACGGTCGCCTTCGGTCAGGGGCCCCCACTGAGTGTTGGCGATGACGCGGGTCGTGTCGCTGGACACGGTGTTCACACCCAGCATGCTCGGGTACGCCAGTGCCGCGAGGGTCAGGCTGAGGGCTCCGCCCACAAAGAGAGTTCCCGTCGCGTTCCGCGAAAAGCGCACTGGTGCCTCCTGCCGGTCAGGTGTCCCGCGCAGGGGCGGGGTCGGTCGCCCATGAATACGGACGGGGGAAGCTCCGGAAACCTTTTGGTTTGGCAAAGAACTTGTGAGGCCTTGCCCTGCCGGGGGTGCCGCCTTCCCATGTCTTGGCCACGGGAGGGTGATGACTTCCCCTGGTCAGTGTGGCCATGACAAAGCCGCGGGCTAGCTTCGCCGCATGCCCCCACAGCCACCATCCGCGCGCGTTCCCCGCGGCGCCGCTCCCGGTCAGGGTCCCGGCCGTGGCCCCGCCGCGCTGCCCGTACTGCCCTACCGCAAGCCCACCAGGGGCCGTGACTACTGGGTGTTCGACGACGTTCTGCCGGACGTGGACGCCGTGCGCGAGCGCTGCCTGGCCAAGGACGACTGGGTCCAGGGATACCCGTACACCTCGGAGACCTGGCCCGGACTGCGCACCATGCCCGGCCTCGAACCCGCCGAACTCGCCGTCCTGGAAGGCCTGGTGAAGCAGGCGACCGGCGCCGGGAGACTGTGGGTGCAGCAGGCGCCCGGCGGCGGCACCCTCAACCACAACTGCGTCCAGGTCGTCGGCGAGGGCGAGAGCGAGCCGCGCCCGCACACCGACTCACGGGCGCTGTGCCGGTACGCGGCGGTGCTGTATCTCAACCCCGGTGTCGCCAAGGACTGCGGCACCGCCTTCTACCGCCAGTCGCTGCCCGGCGGCAGGCTCGGCGGCAACATCGTCCAGGCTCCCCACAACAACCTGGTCGAGGCGCTGGGGACCCGGTTCGTCCCGGGCGACCACTTCGAGGAGGACGTCCGCGTCCCGCACAAGTACAACCGGCTGCTCCTCTACAGCGCCAACCTCGTGCACAGCGCCACCGGTTACGCCGGCAAGACGCTGGAGGAGAAGCGGATGACGGCGGTGTTCTTCTGGATGGCCTGATGTCATGAGGGAGTTGCCACAAGGGAGTTGAGCCGCCGGATTCTGTAACGGCGGGCGTGACACGACCACGACGGTCCCGTGACGGCAGGTCCCGAACTTCCCTGCCCGGAGCCGCATCGAAAGAGGTGTCCGGCAGAGAGCCGGGAAGAACACCACCGCTGGGGGACCCCATGTCGAACCGTCGCCGCAACCTCCGCAAGGCCGCCGCCGCCCTGACCGGCGCCGCCGCGCTGATGGCCCTGCTGACCGCGTGCAACGGCACCGCGACCGGCTCCGTCACCTCCGACGGCGGTACGGCGGCTCCGGCGGCGGGCGACGCCACCGGCAACGGCGGCTCCACGGGCTCCGGCGGCTCGACCGGCTCCGGCGGCTCGACCGGCTCCGGTTCGGGTTCCGGTTCTACGCCGGCCGGGAACACCGGGTCGGGGAGCAGCACGGGTGGGAGCACGGGCTCGTCCACCTCGGGCGGTTCCTCGGCCTCCGGCGGCTCGGTGGCCGCCTGCCAGGCCTCCGGGCTCGGCTACTCCTGGGCCGACTCCGGCAGCGGCACCGGCCAGCAGAAGCACGCGGTCGTGGCGCTCACCAACAAGAGCGGCCACTCCTGCACGCTCTACGGCTTCCCGGGCGTCGACCTGGTCAACAGCGGTCAGCAGTGGTCGCTCCAGCGCACGAACGCCACCCCGAAGCGGGTCACCCTGGCGAACGGGGCCTCCGCCAACTTCACGATCACCTTCCTGGTGCCGGCGCAGGGCGACTCCACCACCTTCACGCCGACCACGGTCGTCATCACCGCGCCGGACCAGCGCACCTCGTACGACCTGCCGTGGCACGGCGGTGCCGTGGTGCTCCAGGACGGTGCGACCCACCCGGGGACGTACGTCGGCCCGGTCGGCGAGTGACGACCGGGGACCCGGACCCGGGACCCGGACCCGGGACCCGGGTTCACCTGTTCGGAGTAACACCTCTGGTGGCGGGCCGAGGTCGGCCGGATCGTCGTACCCATGACACAGCAGACGCATCCGGCACCCGCCCCGACCAGCGGCTGGACCACCGGCGGTGTCGTCTTCGCGGGGGTCCTCCTGCTGATCAACGGCGTCTTCGCCATTCTGCAGGGCATCTCCGCCATCGCCACCGACGACGTGTACACCCGCATCCACAACTACGTGTACAAGATCAACCTCACCGGCTGGGGCTGGATCCTGTTGATCCTCGGCGTACTCGGCGTCATCGCGGGCGCCGCCCTCCTCAAGGGCGCCCCCGGCTGGGCTCGCGGGGTCGGCATCTTCCTGGCCGCGCTGAGCATGCTCGCCCAGTTCCTGTTCCTGCCCTACGCCCCGCTCTGGGCCCTCATCATGATCGGCATCGACTTCTTCGTGATCTGGGCGCTGGCGGTGTACAAGCCGGAGCACGCCTGACCCCCCGGGTCACCCCGCGCCGCGGACGCAGCGGAAGCCGGTGTGGCCGGTGGAGCTGTCGGGGGTGTTGGCGGTGCGGGCGGCGACCCGGTAGCGGTTGCAGTAGGAGGCGTGGCACAGGTGCGAGCCGCCCCGGATGACGCGGGCGCTGCCGTGCTCGGTGCGGGCGCCGTGGTCGGTGTCCGTGCCCTGGTCGGCGTCCGGGCCGTGGGCGGTCGTCCACCGGTCGGCGCACCACTCCCAGACGTTGCCGGACACGTTGTGGAGGCCGTAGCCGTTGGGTGCGAAGGCGTCGACGGGGGCGGTGCCCAGGTATCCGTCGGCGGCGGTGTTACGGGTGGGGAAGGTCCCGCGCCAGATGTTGCACCGGTACTCCCCGTCCGGGTCCAGCTCGTCCCCCCAGGGATAGCGGGCCTGTTCCAGACCGCCCCGGGCGGCGTACTCCCACTCCGCCTCGGTGGGCAGCCGCTTGCCGGACCAGGAGGCGTAGGCGGCGGCGTCGTACCAGGAGACATGGACGACGGGATGGCGGCCGAGCCCGTCGAGCCCGCTGCCCGGCCCGGCCGGCCGGTGCCAGGCGGCCCCCGCGACCGCGCACCACCAGGGCGTCTCCGGCGGCCGGGGCGCGCCCCGGCGCAGCGCGGCGGGCAGGAACCCGGCGAAGACGTACGACCAGCCGAGCCGTTCGGCGTCGGTGACGTACCCGGTGTCGGCGACGAACGCGGCGTACTCGTCGTTGCTCACCGCGCAGGCGTCGACGAGGAACGGCGCCACGCGCACGGCCCGTACCGGCCCCTCCCCGTCCGCCGGAAAGCCGTCGGCGTCCGCGCCGCCCATGAGGAACTCACCACCGGCGAGCGCGACCATGCCGGTGGTCCCGGTGGTCCCGGTGGTCCCGGTGGTCCCGGTGGTCCCGGTGGTCCCGGTGGTCCCGGTGCTCCCGGGGCTGTCGCCGGGGCCGGGAAGAGGCCGCGCTGCCGAGGGGTCCGCGGGGGCGGAGGGCGCGCAACAGGCGGACGGCGGACGGGTGGACTCCATGTGCGGAGTGTGCCGCAGGCACCTGTGCCGACGGCGCGCTGGGGGGCGCCGGGTTACGACTGCTCGGCGCCGGGCGATGCCGCGGCACTGTACGACGAGTCGTGGCGCCGTACCGGGGTGGTCGTGGCCCCGTACGAGGAGTCGCGGCACCCGTGCTGCCTCCCGGCCAGCGATAATCCCCCTCATGGCACCCCCCTCTGCCGCCGAACTCCCCCGCAGGACACCGGCCGCCACGTGAACCTCAACCTCAGCGAGTTGCACCGCCGCCTGCTGCCGGACCTGCTGTCGGCCGGCGCCGCGTACCCCCTCGCCCTGACCGGCGACTACGCGGCCCAGGCCCACGGCCTGTCCGACCGCCCCGGCCGCACCCTGGAGGCCGCCACCCAGCACCCGGCGCCGATGCGGACGATCGCCGAGACGGTCGCCGCGGTGCTGCGCGACCGCGGCTGGCGGGTGAGCGTGCGCGAGACGGACCCGCTCTCCGCCCAACTCGTCGTCACCGACGCGGTGTCGGAGGAGGCCGGCGAGGTGGACCTCCTCAAGGAGGCCCTGTGGCACCCGCCGGTCCGGACGGAACTCGGCCTGACCCTCTCCCTCGAAGACACGGTCGGCATGCGGGTCTGGGCGCTGACCGACCGTGGCCTGCCCCGCGACCTCCTCGTCGTGCACGCGGCGGCGGACCGCTGGAGCCTCCCCGACCTCGAAGACCTCGGCCGCCGCCACGCCCGCGACACCTTCGACCTCACCGACCTCCAGTCCCGCCTCACCGGCACCGACTGGATGGACGACAGGGAGTTCACCGCGTACGGCCTGGACGACCAGGGCGTCACCGAACTCCGCCTGTGGGCCCTGGCCTGGGCCGACGACATCGCGGAACGGCTGATGGAGGCCCAGCCGCCGGAGGAATAGCACGGGCCTGCGCGCCGGGTGAGGCCGCTCGGATGCGTCGGCCTGTCCGCTCGTAGTACCCGGCTGGACGGTCGCCCCATGGTCTCGGCGGCCTGGCGGTGCGGTCGAAGCGGTAGGACTCGGGGTAGGCCGTACGGCGGAGCCGGTCGCGACAGGTGGGCTTGTCGGGCCGTTTCCGAACCCGCTCCACGTGGTCGGCGAGTTGTGCCACGGTGCGGATCGCCGTCTGCCCGTGGGCCGCGCCAGGGCGTGTTGTGAAAGTGGGCGTCCGGCTCATGCAGTCCATGAAAGTGCTGGACGGCCAGGGGTGTTGATCACTTCATGACTCAACGACCAGCGCCTCGCTCACTGTCCGACGAAGCCCTCTCCGGACTGCTTGGCCGGCAGCAGTTCGGCACGCTCGCGACCATCAAGCGCAGTGGCCACCCTCACCTGACAACCATGGCTTACAGCTGGGACCCCGAAGCCCGCACTGTGCGGTTCTCGACCACGGCCGACCGGATCAAAGTCCAGCACCTGCGGCGCAATCCACGCGCGGCGGGGCGGACGCCGCCCGCCGGCCCTGGTGATCAACGCGTTGAAGAACTCCCGGCCGTGGCGACGAGGTCCGACAAGCGGGCCTACGTCTTCCAAGGCACCGTCACCGTCGCCTCGATCCGACTCTGGCTCCGCCCCTGATCTCCGCCGGATCTAGTCGCCGGTCGTGCCGTCGAGCATCTCGCGCAGGATGTCCAGGTGGCCGTTGTGGCGGGCTGTCTCCTCGGTGAGGTGAAGGAGAATCCAGCGCAGGTCGACATGGAGGCCGTCGCGGACGGCTCGCCTGGCCTGGCTGTCCAGGCCATTCCCGGCGACCAGTTCGCGGTAGCGGGCGCTGTGTTCGGCGTATTCGTCGAGCAACTGCGTGAGCGGGAAGTCGACGGCGATACGCATCTCGCGGTCAGGGTCCTCCTCGGTCCAGGGACCCTGGTCTTCCTCACCGAGGAACACCACCTGGAACCAGTAGTACTCGACCCAGCGGAGGTGGTTGATCACTCCGCTCATGGTCATCAGCGGTGAGCCCGGCAGGAGCGACTTGCGGGCGTTCTCCGCAGAGACGCCATCGCACTTGGCGCGGGCGGTGTCCCGGGTGTAGTCGAGAAACGTGGTGAGCTGGGTGCGCTCGTCCCACTCAGGCGGTGTGTCGTCGATTCTGGTCATCGCGCGAAGCGTCCCCGATCACCGCGACCGATGTCGAGGTATTTATCGACGGGCTCACCCTGCTCCACCCAGCTCCTCGTCCGGCGGGTCGCCACAGCGAATCAGCGCCGGCGGGCCGCCCGGCATGATCCGCCGGACAGGCCCCAGGTCATAGCGGGCCCGCGCTGGTCGCAGCCGCTCGTCGAGGGGCCCGGCGCCTCGTCGTCAAAGTAGACACGTGCGGCCTCGGGGACCGCGCCACGAGCCTTGGCTTCGAGAATGACGCCAGGTGATGTGTGCGGCATTCGCGCGACCCGGGCGGTACAGGCTCTTGTTCATTCCGACGTCGTTTCCCTGGGGGGGTCGGTATCAGGAAGTCGGCGGTGGCAGACCCCGTTCGTTCCGCAGTTTTCGCCGACTCCGCGCCGACTGGAAGATCTCGGCCTACCGCTCCAAGGGAGCATCAACACCAGGGGAAGGGAGCGCACCCCCGCCGATCGGGGTTTTCGGCTCCCAGGAGGCGCGACCTTCCCTATCGTGGGCGAGATGGAAAGGCTGGGGGAAAGCATGTACATCCGGGTCGCGACGACTGCCGACGGCGGGCAGGAGGCCATATCCGACCTGCCGATGTCCTATGCAGCCTGGCGCGCCGCGCGTTCGGCCGCTCCGCCGATCACTATCGCCGTCACGGCAACCGGCCGGCCCCTCAAGGTGGACGACGCGTCCCATGAGACGATCCGGCGCATCGTGGAGACGCTGCGGGCGGCGTCCGGGAGCGACCGGACCGAGGGACCGGAGCAGGCCGGTGCTGGAGCGGGGAGCAGCCAGTGAGCCGGTTGCCCGACCCGGCCAGATCCCGTGCCGTGATCATTGGGGTGGACAGCTACGGCGCGCTGCCCGATCTGCCGTCGGTGGTGAACAACGTCAACCGCCTGGCGAAGGTTCTGGGCGACCCCGACCTGTGGGGGCTGCGGTGCCCCGATCAGTGCACTGTCCTGCTCAATCCGCCTTCCCCGGACACGGTACTGGACGCCGTGCACGATGCTGCGGCCGAGGCGGAGGACGCCTTTGTCGTGTACTTCGCGGGCCACGGCCTCGTCTCTCCGAATGGTGAGCTCTATCTGGCTCTGCCGAAGTCGCACGCACAGCGCCTCTACCGTGCCGTGGCGTATGAGGACCTGCGCCAGCAGTTGGTCGACGCCTGTACGGCTACGAGCAAGGTGGTGATCCTGGACTGCTGCTACAGCGGCCGGGCACTTGTCGGGCACATGGGTGCCGCGGTCGAGGTGGCCAACCACGCCATGGTCGAAGGCACTTACCTGATGACTGCCTCCGCTGAAACCAAACTTGCCTGGGCGCCCGAAGGGGAGACATATACCGCCTTCACCGGCGAACTCCTGAAGGCCCTGGAATTCGGGATCCCCGGTGCCTCGGATCCGCTGGAGATGGAAGCGCTGTTCTGGTACGTACGCGGGGAGTTGGAGGCGAGGTCCTGGCCTGTTCCGCAGCAGCGGGCACGCAATGCCGGTAACGCCATCGCCCTGGTGCGCAACCGCGCGGTGGCCGCGCCGTCAGGCCGACCGGACGGGCACGCAACCTCGTTGCGGCCGGAGGCTCCGCTGCTGGAGCAGCTGGGAGGCGCATACGACGCGGCTTCCTCACCGGGTGGAGTCATGGACGAGGGCGTCGGCGCGGCGGTGACCGACAGAAGACCACCTCCTCGGCCGGTCGATTCCGGACCGCTTGTCGTCGACCTGCTGCGCAAGGAATCGGGAGATCGGCCGACGGGCCGGCACACGGGGTTGTCGCTGCGGCACGCGGTGGACGGCGACTCCACGCCGGGGCATCGGGAGCCGGCCGGCGAGGCAGCCGACCCGGTGCTCGGGAGATGGAAGCGTTGGTGCTGGCTGACCGCCCTGGCTCTGCTGGCTGTTGCCCCTTTCGGAATCAGGTATCTGGAGGACGGCACCGGGAAGAGCGGGCACGACCCGTTGCAGGGGCACTTGGCACATTCGTCTGCGACACCGACACCATCGCCGACAAGCGCGTACGTACGTGCTCAGGGACCAGAGTTCAGCACCGATGTGCCGACGGGTTGGCAGTCACACGCCAGGAACTCCTCCGGACAGTACCGGTACACGCACGGCGCCTACACGCTCACTGTCGTCCCCGGCCGTGATTCCACTGCGGCGAATTCCAAGAGCCTGCTTGGCTATCAAAGCGATATCGAACCGGAACTGCAGATCTATCGGGATTCTAACTGGGCCACCGGGAGCGGATTTCGTGAGATCAAGGTCGGTGGGCATAACGCGGCTGTCGGGAATTTCACGTGGGACACGAAGGAAGGGAAATCCGTATACGCAAATAACACGGTTTTGCTCATCGAGGGCCACTACCACGTACTGCTGACGACGGGTCCCGAAGGCGAGCGTAAAGAAGTCGCCCGGGTGCACGATGAGGCGGTCAAAGCATATAGGTCCAAGACGGGCTGAGATCTCGCGAGGTCGGGGTCGAGCACGGCTGGATCATCGCAGGCCGGCTGGTAGTAGGTGCTTACGTGGAATACGAGAAAGCCGGTGAGCTTCACCGCGTGGCCACTCGGGATGGGGTCTCACCGGACAGCGCAACGTCGGCCGTCTCCGGCGCCCCCCGGTCGGTTGGGTACTCGATGTTTGTCGGCCAGGTGCTCAGAAGATGCGGGCACACCCCAGAAGTCCGGCCCAGTGGGCCAGTGCCGTTGGCGTGGCTGCCGTGTTCAGGTCGGCGCGGAGCCTTCGGCTCGGCTGCCCCTTTACTTGTCCGCGATGTCAGGCCGAGAATGTCCTGCCCCCACCTGGACCAGACGGAACAGCGCACCTCCCCCCCACTCCCCTGACCACCCCGTCACCGGAGCCTCGGAGAAAGGTGCGCCATGCGACGTGCCACAGTTCTTACCCGTTTGTGCGGAGGTGCCGCGCTCGTCGCGGTTGCCGTCGCGGTCGGTCTCGTCCTCGTACGGCACGACGCGCCCACTCCCAGGTGGGACATCATCGAGACCCTCGGGGTCGCGGCCTTGGCCGTCGGCGGATGGATACTCGCGTGCCGGACGGCGCCCGCGGTGCGGGTCGAGTCGCCCGTGCCGGCGCAGGCCTCGATCCCGGGCGCGCTACGCCAACCGCCCCACGACTGGGGCCTGGCGGCGGGCGTGGTGCTGACGATCGTCACGCCGCTCGCCGTACTGCGGTTCGGAGTCACCCTGTACGAGGGGGTGCTGACAGTCCTCGCCCCCATCGTAGGGATGGGCCTCGGCTTCTGGCTGCTCGTCTACGTCGCGACCGACCTGTTGGGGCACCGGCTGGGCGCCCGCCAGCGCGTCCTGTGCGCGGACGCCGCCGCAGGGCAGGTGCACGCCGTGCGCGTACGGATCGAGGCACCCGTCTGGAAGCGGTACGAGACGCGCGGCGACAAGCCCGGCACGATCAAGGCCGAGCACACGCACTGGCTCGAAGTGTCACCGGTCGGGGGTGGCCGCCCACTGCAGGTCTATCCGATGTATCCGGCGGGCGGCGGCACCGGCCTGACGCGCACCACCACGGACCTGCTCCAGGCCGGACTCCAACTCGGCGGCCACCAGGCCTGGATGTGCCTGCCGACGCGCTGGAAGCTGATCGACAAGGGACTTCCCGTAGCCCTGGTCGCCGACACCGGGCACGTGGTGTGGGGCGAGCTCCCCCGCGACGCCGCCCGCCAGTACGTCGCCGACCCCGTCAACGGCGCTTCCGTCAACCTGCACCCCACCTCACCCGACCGCCCGAGCCTCGCCGTGGCCGGCCGCGCGAAGTTCCGCCGGGATCTGCACGGACGCCAACTCCTCTGGCTGCTGGCCGCGTTCGCACTGGCCGCACCGGCTCTGCTCGGCGCCGTGACGGGCTTCCCCGGCTCGTTGCTCTGCCTCGGCACGGCGGTGGCCGTGGCCGCCTCCGGCCTGGGTGTCACCCGCCGCGCCGGGGAACTGCCGGGCGAGATCGGCTGGACGGTCCGCGAGAGCCGGGATCCGGCGATCCGGTAGGCAAGCCGTGGGGCAGGGCAGGGGAAGCGGAGCAGGCGGCCCGGAGTCCGCGCAGCGCAGTAGACGCTCGCCACAGCGGCACGCGTGGTGTCCGCGGCCGGCGCCCCGGCCTTCTGCGTGCGCGCCGCCCGCGAGGGCACGAGGCCTGCGTGACCGGTTGGCGGGGCCGGGACGGCCGGGCGGGCGTCGGATGGCTGCCGTCGGATGGCTGCCGTCGTCCTTTCGGCCGGGGTCCGGGGGGTGCAACCGGCCGCCCGGCCGAGGTGGCGGTGGTGGGCGGCGAAGGAAGCTCTGGGGGAGCAGCCGGTAGGGTCCGGCCGTCGCGGGAATCGAAGGAGCACCCCATGAAGAAGCGCATCGTCCTCGCAGTGGCCGCGGCTGCCGTAGTGGCCGGGGGCGTGGTGACGGCATGGAACGTGTTCGACAACTCCTCGGTCGCCACCGCGAGCGGAGCCGGTCACACGGTGCCGCGCGCGGAGGTCGAGAAGCTCGCCAAGGAGAACTACGCCATCCCCTTCGTCCAGGACGGCCCGCAGTCCGTGAGCTGCCCGAGCGGGCTGCCCGCGAAGATGGACTACACCGTGCGGTGCACCGCCGTCTTCAAGGGCAGGAGCAGCACGATGCTGATCTCCGTGACCGGAGTGCACGGCGACCGGGTGAGCTTCGACTACGGCCTGGAGAAGTAGGGTTCAGCGGTCGCCGACCACGCCGCTGCGCCAGGCCCAGGCGGCGATCTCCACGCGGTTCCGCAACCCCAACTTGGCCTGGATGCTCGCCAGATGGGACTTGACGGTGGAGAGCGAGACGACGAGCTCGGCGCAGACCTCCTGGTTGGTCCGCCCGTCGGCGACCAGCCGGGTCACATCCAGCTCCCGTTCCGTCAGCGGTCCGGAGGATGCCGGGCCGCCCCCGGCGGGCCGCTGTTCACCGATCCGCTTCAGCAGCCGTACGGTCACGGCGGGGGAGATCAGCGCATCGCCGCGGGCCGCCGCGCGTACGGCCTCCACCAGCAGTCCGGGGCCCGCGTCCTTCAGCAGGAACCCGCAGGCGCCGTTGCTCAGCGCGCCGTAGACGTAGTCGTCCTGGTCGAAGGTGGTCACGACCACCACGCGCAGCGGGTCGACGGCCTTCGGGCCCGCGAGCAGCCGGGTCACCTCCAGCCCGTCGAGTTTCGGCATCCGGATGTCGACCAGGCAGACGTCGGGGCGCACCCGCCGCGCCAGGTGCACGCACTCCGCGCCGTCGGCCGCCTCGCCCACGACCTCGATGCCGGGCTGGGTCTCCAGGATCAGCCGGAAGCCCGTGCGCACCATGTCCTGGTCGTCGGCGATCAGGACGCGGATCGCCGAACCGCTGCCGCTGGCACTGACGTTGGCGCTGCCGCTGGCGTTGCTCATGCGGGCGATCCTGTCACAGCGCCGCGCAGCGGGAACTCCGCCGTCAGCCGCCAGCCGCCGTCCTCGGCCCGGCTCGCGTGCAGCGTGCCGCCGACGGCCTCCGTGCGTTCGGTCAGCCCGACGAGGCCCAGGCCGCCGCGCCCGCCGAGGGGTTCGGCGTGCGGCGCCGCCTGCCGGGGCGGCGGCGCGTTGTGCACCTCGACCCGCAGCCGCCGGCCGGCCGCGTCCGCGCCGCCCGCGCCCGCCTCCCCCGACAGAGCGACCCGCACGGAGACGGACGGCGAACCGGCCGCGTGGCGGCGTACGTTCGTCAGCGCCTCGCGCACCACGTTCCGTACGGAGGTCTCCACCTCGGGGGCGGGCCGCGCGTGCCGGACCTCGGCGGCGACCTGGAGGGTGGCGGGGACGTCGTCGCGCTCGGAGAACCTGGCGACCAGTTCGCCCAGTTCGGCGTAGAGCTCCCCCGGCCGTACCGCTCGTACGTCGTCCTCGCGCAGCACGCGCACCAGCTTGCGCATCGACTCCAGGGTCTCGGACCCGGCCTGTTCGATACCGCGCAGCAGCGGGTCCACCTGCTCGGGCGCGATCTCGCGGATCGTGCGGGCGGCCTGTGCCTGGACGACGATGCCGGTGACGTGGTGGGCGACGAAGTCATGGAGTTCGCGGGCGAGTTCGAGGCGTTCGCTGTGGCGCGTGGCGGCGACGGCGCGGCTTCTGCGGTCGTCGAGACTGCGCAGGTAGGAGCCGAGGGCGACGGCGCCGCCGGTGAGGAAGATCGTGGCGAAGGAGAAGTAGACGTTGCCGCCTCCGGCCATCCGCATGGGTGCCGGGATCACGGCGGAGGCGATCGCCGTGGCCAGTGCGGCGGCCAGCCATGGCTGCGGGGTCTCCCTTGAGGCGCGGACCAGCAGGAGCAGCAGGCACAGCGTCTCCAGCAGACCCCAGTCGGCGAACGTCGAGGTCAAGGACGTGAAGAAGGCCAGGGTCACCGTCCAGGAGACGAGTACGGCGGCTCCGGCGCCCCAGGCCGACGCGCGATGTCGCTCCGGCAGCAGCAGCGCCACGACCGCGACCAGGCCCGGGGCCAGCCTCCACCACACGCCGGGGCCGTCGAGCCCGGACGTGGCGGCGACGTCGGCCACGTCGACCGCCCACAACAGCGCCATGACCACCGCGAGCGCGGTGAGGGCCGTACGGGGCAGCCGGGGAGTCGGGGCGTGATCGTCCATGTCTCGCACGTCGTTTCGCACATCCCGCAGCGTAGGGGCGGCTCCCGTCGGGCGGCCTCGGCCGAAAGGACGACGCGGCGGCCGTGAACCGGTCGCCCGGCCGAGGCCAAGGGCCGTGCCGGTGGCGGAAGTTGTGGGGCATGAACCTCACCTCCTCGGCGCCGCCCGTGTTGTGCGGCATCGGACTGTCCAAGTCCTTCGGATCCACCCGTGCCCTCGACGGCGTCGACATCGCCGTGCGGGCGGGCGAGTCGCTGGCCGTGATGGGCCCTTCGGGGTCCGGCAAGTCGACGTTGCTGCACTGCCTCGCGAACATCGAGCGCCCCGACGGCGGCCAGGTGCTGCTGAACGGCGAGCGCATCGACGAGATGGGCGAGCCGGAGCGCAGCGAGGTGCGCCGTACCCGCTTCGGATTCGTCTTCCAGTTCGGGCAGTTGCTGCCCGAACTGCCGGCCGTGGAGAACGTGGCGCTGCCGCTGATGCTCGGCGGCACCTCGCGCCGCGAGGCGGAGCGGCGGGCCCGCGCGTGGTTCGAGCCGCTGGGCCTGGCAGGCAAGGAGGACAGCCGCCCCGGTCAGTTGTCCGGCGGGCAGGCCCAACGGGTCGCCCTGGCACGGGCGTTGGTGACAGGCGCCCAGGTGGTCTTCGCCGACGAGCCGACGGGCGCGCTCGACCGGGCGACGGGGCAGGAGGTGATCCGGATGCTGACCGAGGTCACCAGGAAGCAGCACGCGGCGCTGGTCGTGGTCACCCACGACGAGTCGGTGGCCCGCTGGTGCGACCGTACGGCGCACGTCCGGGACGGACGGATCGTGGACGAGACGACCGCGGCGGGACCGGTTCAGACCGCGGCGGACCCGGTCCGGGCCATGGCGGACCCGGTCCAGGCCACGGCGCATGCCGGAGGCGTGCGATGAGGTCGCTGGACCGCACCACCTGGACGCTCACCCTGCGGCTGCTGCGCGGCGGTGGCCGGCACGGCCGTCTCGGCCTCGCGCTGCCCGCCGCCGCCTCGGCGATGTGCACCACGCTGCTGCTCCTGTGCGTCGGCGCCAACCTCGGCATCGGCGCACGCGCCGCGCACGCGGACTGGCGTACGCCCGTCAAGGCCGTCCTCTCGCGTGCGGTGGCCGTCGAGGCGGTGGGCACGACCTTCGTCGACGGCGAGCCCGTGACCGTCGTCGACGTCGCCGCGCTGCCGGGCCGCGGCGGCGCGGCGCCCGCGCTCCCCGGTGTGCCGCGCTTCCCCCGGCCGGGCGAGGTGTGGACCTCGCCCGCGCTCGGCGAACTGCCCGGCAGGCACACCACCGGCACGCTCGGCCGGGCCGCGCTGGTCAGGCCGGGCGAGAAGGTGGCCGTCGTCGGGCACCGCGCCGACGACCCGGCGATGACGGCGCGGCGCGGCACCGATCCACGCCGCCCGGGCGACATCGTCACGCCCACACCCGTCGCCGACTTCACGGGCAGCCGCACGGCGGACGGCCTCGGCGCCCAGTACCAGGCCCTGTTGAAGATCGCCTCGGTCCTGCTGGTCGTACCGTTGCTCGTACTCGGCGCCTCCTCGGCCCGCCTGTCCGTCTCGCGCCGCGACACCCGGCTGGCCACGCTGCGGCTGCTGGGCGCCGCGCCGGGCCGGATCGCGGGGATGGCGGTGGCCGAGGCGGCGCTGACCGGTGCGGCGGGGGCGGTCGCGGGCGCGCTGGGCTATGCGGTGCTGTTCCCGCTCGCGGCCGAGGTCCCGCTGGCGGGCGGCAGTTGGTACGTCTCCGACCTGTGGGTGGGCCCGTCCGTACTGCTCGCCGTGCTCGCCGGCGTGGTGCTGACCGTGGCGGCCAGCGCACTGGCCGGGCTGCGGCAGGTGGTCGTGGGCCCGCTCGGGGTCGTACGCCGCTCGCGCACGCCCCGTCTGAAGGCCGTACGCGCGCTGCTGTTCGTCCTCGTCCTCGTCGGCTACTGGTGGCTGTCCAAGGACCGGCCGATGGACATCGACGCGATCGTCTACTGCTGCGCCGCCGTCTTCGCCGCGCTGTCCGTCATCGGCCCCTGGGTGGTCGGCATGCTCGGCGGCCTAGTCACCGTTGTGGCCCAGCGTTCCGCGACACTGCTCGCGGGGCGCCGCCTGCTCGACGACCCCAAGTCGGCGTGGCGTTCGGTGTCCGCGTTGACGCTGGCGGCCTTCGTGGCCGGTTTCTTCGCGCTGTTCAGCCTCGGCGGCGGCGGTGTGCCCTGGGGTGCCGCGGACCGACTCGCGCTGTCCGTACCGAAGGACCAGGTCGCCGTCGTACGACAGCAGATCTCCGCCCGCCTGGAGCGAGCGGGCATCGTGGCCACGGTCGGCACGGACGACGGCTGGGTCGCCACCGGTACCGGCGAACGCGGCGAGCGCCAGGTCACCGCGGCCGTCGCGGACCCGAACCGGATGGACGCGGCACGCGGCGCGCTCACCGGTCTCGTGCCCGGCCAGTACCCGGTCACCGGCACGGACGTCGACTGGCAGTCCCGGCAGTTCGACCGCGACTTCCACCTCGTGACGCTCGCCGTGCTCGGCGCGAGCTTCGCCATCGCCATCGCCGCCACGGGCATCACGGCCGCGTCCTCCGTCCTGGACCGCCGCCGCACCTACGGCCTGCTCCACCTCGCGGGCACCCCGCTACGCGTCCTGGACGCGGCCCGGCGCACCGAGTCGGTACTCCCCGCCGCCGTACTCGCGGGCGGCGCCCTGCTCACAGGCCTGTTCTGCGCGGCTCCGCTGACCCTCGCCGGCGGCACCCCGCACGTCGACGGCACCGGCGCCGCACTCCTCGCCGGCTGCCTGACGCTCGGCTTCGCGGGCCTGACGGCCGCGAGCGCGGCGAGCCGCCCGCTGCTGCGCACGGTCGCGACGGAGGCAGGACCGAGGCCGGACTGACCGGAGAGCGGCCGACTCGCACGACCTCCACCCGATATCCGCGCGATTCATGCGATCCATGCGCCATGTCTCGCGCACCACACCCACCCTCCAGGGCCACCACCATCCTGTGGTGCGCCTGGCCGGCCCGGCCCCGCTTCGAGGACACAGAACCCCGTGTACGTAATGGTCAACTCCCTTACTCAGCCCATGTGTTCCACAGGTGGCGGCCGAAAGACCCCGGCACCCGCCGCGACCCGACCGACCGCGGACGGCGGTGCGAACGCGTGAAGTCCAGAATCGATCCGCTGACCGTCGCGGCGATGGCGGTCGCGGTGGTCTCCATCTCGGCTACCGCCCCGCTCACCGCCGCCGCCTCCGCCCCACCTCTCGCCATGGCCTTCTGGCGCAACGCCCTGGGCTTCGCCACGCTCGGACCGTTCCTGCTGATACTGCGCCGCCGCGAGGTGACACGTATCGCGCGCGGCGAGCGCGGACTTCTGCGCCGGGAGCAGTGGCGGCCCCTGGTCTTCGGCTTCCTCGCGGCCACGTCGCTCGCCCTGCACCTCGCGGCCTTCATGACGAGCACGCGGATGACCTCGGTCGCCATGTCCACGGCCCTCGTGGCCACCCAGCCCGTCTGGCAGGCCCTCATCGCCGCGGGTCAGGGCGTCCGGGCCTCTCGAAGGACCTGGGCGGGTCTGACGCTCGCCGTGGTGGGAGCGGCCGCGGCCGCCGGTCTTGACATCAGGTCCGGCGGCACGGCGCTGATGGGCGATCTGCTCGCCCTCGCCGGCGCCGTCGCTCAGGCCGGATACACCGCTCTGAGCCAGAAGGCACGCACAGATGTGAGTACCCCCTTGTTCTCGACGGTCAGCTCGCTGGTCTGCGGGCTGGAACTCCTCGTCATCTGCCGGCTGGCCGACATCCCGCTCACGGGTTTCGACAGATCCACGCAGCTGTCGCTGCTCGGGCTGCTCCTCCTGCCCCAGCTTCTGGGACTCGGCTCGATGACCTTCGCCCTCGGCAGGACCTCGGCAACGACGATGAGCGTCCTCCTCCTGCTGGAGACTCCGGTGGCCGCGCTCACCGCCTGGTGGCTGATGGGGCAGAGCATCCAGCCCGCGGCCATACCCGGGCTCGGACTGATCATCATCGGTGTCACGGTCGTGGTGACCAGCGGGGACGGAGAGCAGTCAGCGTCACAGCATGGCAAACACCGCAGAGGAATACCGCCGTACCCGAGCTACGCCCCGTACACACCACAACTACCGTCCACGACCGGTGAGTCCGTCCCCGGTGGGCGGGAACACCACACGCCGGCCCGGGCTTTCGTGGCGGCCCGGCCGACATCACCAGAACCCCGACCGTTCGGGCACCATGCCGAACGGGACCCCAGAGCGGAATGGGCAGGACTCGGCGGGGACGAGAGTCCGACGATCACGCTCACCTACCACGGCGCAGGGGCGTTCGACACCGTGTACTTGGGCAGGCCGGAGGTGGAGGAAGAGAGGCCGGCTTTCGACGACCCCGTCGAGACATGGGCGGACCATGGCCGGCGGCCGTGATCGCCAAGGGACCACAGGCCAATCTGCGCAGCGGTTCGGCCGATCCGGCAGCCTTCGACACTTCGACACCTCGACACCCCGAAGACCAGCCGGTGGCTGTTCGTCCGTCTGCGCGGGCCTCACCCCGACGCCGGTCGCACCCCTGCGGCTCCGACAAGGGCGACGCATCTGAGTAGCCGTGCTCATGTGCCGTGCCTGCCACGACAGCATTCTGAGTGACATGCGATCGACGGAATGTCACTCGAGAACAGAACGGTGGTCGGTATGAGGCAGGGGAGTCGGCCGTCGACCGGCGAGCAGATCGGAGTCGCCGTGGCGCTGCTCGTCGTCGACCTGATCGTCATCGGTTATCTGTGGCTCCGTTACGGGATGACAGGCTGGGCCGACAGCTATGACCAGGGCAATCCGCCCGGTGCGCCCAGGGAAGCACTGCGGGGAATGTGGTTCCTGGTCGGCGGCGCAGTCGTCACAGGTGGTGGTCTCCTCGCGCTGCGATGGCGCATTCCTGGCACCGTCCAACTGGTCGTCCTGGGAGTGGCGGCCGGGCTGCTCGGTGGCCTGGCCGCTCGTGAATAGCGCACGTCAGCCACCTCGCCTCAACTCACCACCCTCCCCGGCTTCCAACCCGTCTGCCGTCGGACCGCACACCGTCGAGCGGGCGTGGGCCCCCTGGCCCCCTGGCGTCCGGGCGGAGCGCCCGCCCGTCCGCTCATGCCGGTCGGGTGAGCTGCCCGGCCCCCGGCTTCCCTGCCGTCAGGAACTCCACCACCGCCAGTGCGAACAGCAGGCACAGGGCGATGCCGATCACCACCCACCCGGTGGGGTACGACCACAGCAGGTAGACCAGCAGGGCCACGGCGACCAGGAGCCAGCTGATCCAGGTGCGGTAACGGCGTACGAAGGGGCCGACCGGGCCGGTGCGCAGGCCGGCGTGGTCGGCGGTGGCGCGCACCGCGCCGATCCCGGAGGTCCACAGCCGCCGTACCAGCCCGGCGTACCGGCCCGGCCCGGTGAGCCAGGTGCCCAGGGCGACCACCACGGCCAGGGCCACGACCATGCGCACGGTGGTCCGGAGGAAGTGGACCAGCGCGTCGTAGACGGCGGCGGCCGCGTCCGTGGAGACGCCGGCGGGCAGCCGGTCGAGATAGATCACCCGGAACACGCTCAGCCCGATGCCGAGGATCCCGGTGGTGACGGCGACGCCGATGCAGCCCGCGACCAGGGCCCGGCGGCGCCGGACCGACAGCAGTACGCCGACGGCGACCAGCAGGACGGCCAGCACCGGCAGCCAGTTCCCGGCGAGTTGGAGCAGCCGTACGTAGGTCTTGACCTTGTCGATCTGGTCGGACTTCGCGAGGGTGAAGTCGGCGTGCACGGCGGGGATGTGCTCGGCGGGGGTCAGGCCCGCGTCGACGAGTCGCTGTTTGACCTGGTCCACGAGGGGGCCGATGTCGAGGGTGACGGTGTCGTTCTTCAGCTGGACCGCGCCGCCGCCGCTGCCGGTGAGGGCTTTGTCGAGGGTGCTGTGGACCTGGCGGTTGGCGTCGGTCCAGACGGTCCTGAAGGCGTCCGACGCGGCGATCTTCTGGGCCTGGTCGTGGACGAAGCTGCGTACGGCCCCTTCGAGCGCGCCGCCCAGCTTGCCGCCGAGCGCCTGCTGCAGCCGGGGCCGGTCGGCGGGGGCCACGTCGGCGAGCAGGGCGGGCAGGTCGAGGCGGGTCATCAGCGCGTCGGTGGCCCGGTTCGCGACGGCGTCCTGCACGGCGGGGTTCGAGGCGAGCGGGGCGACGGTGGCGACGTAGCGGTTGGTGTCGCCCACCACGTCGGCGGCCCACGCGGCGACGACGGAGAGCGGGGCGAGGAGACAGCCGAGGACGACGAGTACGGCGCCGAGGAGGGACCTGCCGTGGTGCCGGGACCGGGACGACCGCCGGTCCCGCTCGTTCTCCAGGACCGTCAGCCGCCCCCGCAGCTCCTCCAACTCAGTCCGTTCCGCGTCGGACCGTCCTGCCTCGGGCCGCTCCGCGCCCGGCCGTTCCGCGCCCGGCCGTTCCGCGTCGGACCGTCCGGCTTCAGGTCCCTTCGCGTCCGGCCGTTCCGCGTCGCCGTCCGCGGGTGCGCCACCGTCCTCCATCCGTGCCTCCTCCTCGCCGACGACCGGGCCGCGAGCCCGGCGTCGAACGGAGGGCTGAGCACGGGCGTGCCGAACATCGGCACCGCCACGGCGGACGCGGCCACTGCCACGGCCGACACGGCCACTGCCACCCTCACCCGGCGCATGCGCGCCCACGAGCGCATGAAGGCCGTACGGGTGAAGCGGCCCCCGTCACTCGCTCGCCTGCTCCCGCTTCTCTCCCCGAGTCCGCCAGTAGGTGTAGCCCTCCGCACCGAAGCCGGCGGCGGCCACCACGAACCCCACCCAGAGCAGCGGCAGGTTCTTCCACCTCACGCCATCGAGCATCGACAGGTCGATGCCGAGGATGGGCAGAAAGACCGAAGCGGCCTCCCACCACTGCCCCTTACGGGCCTTGACGACGGCGGAGCCCAGCCCGAGCACGAAGACCAGCGCCATGAACGCGATCACTATCCGCATGACGGCAGTGTGCCCTGTCGTCCTGTGACGTTCCGGGCCCCGGCCGGACCGGCGGTGCTTGTGGGCGATGCGAGGTCAGGCGGTCACTCCGGTGTGAACTCGTACTGCAGCTCGTAGAGATGTCCCGCCTTTGCCATGGCCGTCGCCTCGACGGGGCGGCCTGCCTCCGTGTAGACGACCCGGAGGGTGCACAGGACCGGCAGGCTGCTGGGGAGCCGGAGGGCCTGGAACTGTTCCTGGGTGGGGACGCGGGCCGAGACTCGGTCGACGCTTCGGTGCGGGCGATGGCCGAGTTCCGCGAGGAGGGCGGGGGTGCCGCCCTTGATCCGACGCCGGTCGGCCAGCGGCGTGCCCCGGGCGATCTCCAACGGGTAGTAGGACTTGACCAGTTCGGCCGGTTCGTCGTCGATCAGGACCAGCTGGCTGCGCAGGAGGACGGCGGCCTCCTCCGGCAGCCCGAGGGCCGTGCGGACATCAGTGGGCGGACGGGTCTCCGTCACGCCCAGGAGGTCGATGTGTGCGGTCGCGCCGTGCTTGGCCGCCTCGGTGAGCCAGGGGTACGTCTGCCCGGTCGCGGCCGGTGTCAGGGATCCGGCCGGGCGGATCGTCCGTCGGCGGTGTTCGCGTACCGTCACCGCCGCGCCCGCCCGGCCGATCACCAGGCCCTCGTCCTTGAGGAGTTGGAGCGCCTTCTGGACGGTGGCGTTGGAGGCGTCGAAACGGATTCTGAGCTGTGCGGTGGAGGGCAGGCTGGAGCCCGCCGGCAGTTCGCCGCTCATGATGTCGTCGCGCAGGTCGGCGGCGATCCGTTCGTGCAGGGAGCGGCGGTCGTGGGCGTCCTGTTCTGCCTTGGGCACGGTCATCCGATCCTGATCTCGTAGCGCAGTTGCTGCCGTCGCGCGGGCATCACCATACGGTCGACCTGGATCGGCCGGTCGTCGTGGTCCAGGGTGAGCCGGGTCAGGAGCAGGACCGGGTCGGACGGGGCGATCCGAAGGGCCTGCTGCTCCGCTTCGTCGGGGAGATCCGCCCTCACGTCCTCACGGACCAGGGCGCCGGCATACCCCAGCTGTGCGAGCAGGGTGACGGCGCCGCCGGGGATCTTGGCTGTGGCCGCCAGGCCGGTGCCGCGGGCGATCGCGGTCGGGTAGTAGGTGTCGGTGAGTTCGTTCGGCTCGTCGTCCAGGAGGATCAGGCGACGGCGTACGACGACCGGCTCCTGCTCCGGGATCCCGAGCAACCGCGCCACCTCGGCCGACGCGGGCACCTCCCCGGCATGGACGATGCGCTGAGTCCCGCGACGGCCCTGGGCTGCCGCGTCCGCGGTCCAGGCGTCCCCCTGCCCCTGCTCGCGCGGCGTCAGATACGGCATCGAGGTGCTGACCCACCTGTTCGCGCTCACGGTGTCCCTCCCATACGGCCTAGCCACCCACCTTGCTGCTTTACACGGTAAGCGACTTGGTCGGTGTCCTGTCGTCGCTCGACTCACCTTGCTGCTTTTCGCGAATGGCATTAAGGTCGGTACCTGTGACTGACGATTCGGATCCCCTTGAGGGTGCCGCGCCGGAACGGAAACTCGCGCACCGGTACGGGGAGGTACGTCTCCTGCCCCTGGCCGGTTTCGATGCCAAGCCGTGCTACCTGATCACGGACGGTGGCGGCGGCCCCGTGTCGCGCCTGGCCGACACCGTGGAAGGCGTGCAGCTCGGCATGGCCGCTCAACTCCTGGCTCACGCTGACGACATGCTCCCGAACGCCCCGCGCGGGGAACTCCGCTTCCTCGCCGAGTGCCTGACCGAAGCCCTCCGCGACGCGCTTCGGGTCGCCGAGAGCCGGAGGCGCCAGACGGCCGCTCCCGGCGGCGAGCGGGAGCCACTCCCATGACCGCTCGCGTCCCTGCCCGGGCATGAAGTTCGCCCGGGTGTGCGTTGCGGCACGGGCATCGGCGGTGTGGCTCGGTCGTGCGCTGGATGGTGTAGCCCGCTACACCCCCCTTTCGGGAGGGTGCTCCCTCGTGGGGGCCGGGGGGTCGGCGGAATTGTGGTGGGTGGAGACGCGGGCTTCTGGGAGGGAGGTCCGGGTCTCGGGGTTCGGACGCGAGGTCCGAGACCCGGATCCCCGTCCGTACCGCCTCTGGAGGCCTTTCCCGTCATGGCAACTGTCCTGTATCACCTGGGCCGGGTGGCCTTCCGGTGGCGTTGGTTCGTCACCCTGTTGTGGGTCGCGGTGCTCGCTGTCGCCGGGTTCGCCGCGAGCAAGGCGCCGGAGGCCTCCGACGAGGGCTTCACCATGCCCGGGATCGAGTCGCAGAAGGCGTTCGACCTGCTGGAGGAGCGGTTCCCGGGGACCGCCGCCGACGGGGCCGGCGCCCGGATCGTGTTCGTCGCGCCCGGCGGGGAGAAGGTGACCGCCGGCGCCAACAGGGCCGCCGTCGAGAAGCTCGTCGACGAGGCCGCCGCCGGCTCGCAGGTCGCCTCCGCCGTCGACCCCTTCCAGGCGAAGACGGTCAGCAAGGACCGTACGACGGCCTACGCGACCGTCACCTTCGACGCCAAGGCCGGTGACCTGACCGACGGCAGCAAGGCGCATCTGGAGCATGCCATCGACGCGGCCCGGGACGCGGGGCTCACCGTCGAGGTCGGCGGGGACGCGCTGGCCACCCAGCCGTCCGCCGGCGGCTCGGCCGAGGCGATCGGCATCGCCGTGGCCGCCGTCGTGCTGCTGATCACCTTCGGGTCGCTGGCCGCCGCCGGGCTGCCGCTGCTCACCGCGGTCCTCGGGGTCGCCGTCAGCATGACCGGCATCCTCGCCCTCTCCGAGACCTTCGGTCTCTCCAGCACCACCGGCACCCTGGCCACCATGCTGGGACTGGCCTGCGGTATCGACTACGCGCTGTTCGTCGTGTCCCGGTACCGGGAGGAGCGCGGCAAGGGGCATGCGCCGAGGGAGGCCGCGGGGCTCGCCGCCGGTACGGCCGGGTCGGCTGTCGTCTTCGCCGGGCTCACGGTCGTCATCGCGCTGGCCGGGCTGTCCGTCGTGGGCGTTCCGATGCTGACGAAGATGGGGCTGGCGGCCGCGGGCGCGGTGCTCGTCGGGGTGCTCATCTCGCTCACGCTCGTCCCTGCCCTGCTCGGGTTCTGGCCGAACGCCGTGCTCTCGCGCGGTATGCGGCGCGGCTCCCGGCGGTTCCGGCGGAAGCAGCGCAGGCTCGACAACGGTGGCTCGCGGTGGGCGAAGGTCGTCGTACGGCATCCGCTGCCCGTGCTGCTGCTGGGTGTGGTGGGGCTGGGGGCCGTGGCCGTACCCGTGATGGATCTTCAGCTGGGGATGCCGGGCGACGAGGCGAAGTCGACGTCGACCACCGAGCGTCGGGCGTACGACGATCTGGCGAAGGGGTTCGGGCCCGGGTTCAACGGGCCGTTGACGATCGTGGTGGATGCGAAGGGGGCGAAGGATTCCGAGGCGGCCGTGAGCGTCGTCCGCAAGGACATCGCGGCCACGGACGGCGTGGTGTCGGTCTCCGCGGCCCGGTTCAACGACGCCGGTGACACCGCCGTGTTCTCCGCCACGCCGTCGACCGCTCCGACCGACGAGAAGACCATGGATCTCGTCGGTGAGATCCGGGACGAGCGAAGCGGCATAGAGGCCAAGGCCTCCGGGGCGTCCTTCGAGGTCACCGGGACGACCGCGCTGAACATCGACGTCGCCGAGAAGGTGCAGTCGGCCCTGGTGCCGTATCTGGTGGTCGTGGTCGGGCTCGCGATCGTGCTTCTGCTGCTGGTCTTCCGGTCGCTGCTGGTGCCGCTGAAGGCGGCCGGCGGCTTCCTGCTCTCGGTGCTCGCCGCCCTCGGCGCGGTCGTCCTGGTCTTCCAGCAGGGCCACGGCGCGGACCTGTTGGGCGTGGAGACCACCGGCCCGATCATGAGCATGATGCCGATATTCCTGGTGGGCATCGTCTTCGGCCTGGCCATGGACTACGAGGTGTTCCTCGTCTCGCGGATGCGGGAGTCGTACGTCCACGGGGAGAGTGCCGAGCAGGCGGTGGTCTCCGGGTTCCGGCACAGCGCGCGGGTGGTCGTGGCCGCCGCGCTGATCATGATGGCGGTGTTCTCCGGGTTCATCGGGGCCGGCGAGTCGATGATCAAGATGATCGGGTTCGGGCTCGCCATCGCCGTCCTCTTCGACGCGTTCGTGGTGCGGATGGCCATCGTGCCGGCGGTGCTGGCGCTGCTCGGGGACAAGGCGTGGTACCTGCCGCGGCTGCTGGACCGGGTGCTGCCCGACATCGACGTGGAGGGCGAGCGGCTGAGCCGGAAGGTGCCCGCGCCGGCGCGGGTCGTGGACCAGCCCGAGTACGAGGCCGATACGACGGTGTCGGTGGCGGAGCCTGAGGCGCTGAGGCGCTGAGGCTTCGGCGGTAGGGGTGGCGTCCGCGCCGTACCGGGCACTGCCTGGGCATATCAACTGTGTGTCACCTGTCCCAGGGTGGTAACGGCCATGGCTCCCGGTGCCGGAGCCAGGCCAGGATGACCCGGTGAGTGAACACATGGTCTCCCTGAGCCCCGTCCGGACCACCGGGGTCGTCGCCTCCTCCGCGCTGCTGCTCGCCGGTGGCGCCTGGGCCGTACGGGCGGTGTGGGACCTGCGGTTGGCCGGGGCGGGGGAACCCGCGGGCGGGGTGCCGGACCAGGGGGGCGGTCGGCACCGGCCGTTGACCTCGCTGGAGAACGGGTACCACCTCGTCAGTTCCGCCGGGGCCGTACTGACCGTCCTGTGCGCCGTCGTCTTTCTGATGTGGCTGGGGCGGGTGCGCGACAACGCGCGGGTCCTGTCCGGGCGGGCGCCCCGGTACAGCGGGATCTGGGTTCCCGTGGGGTGGGTCATTCCCATCGGGAATCTGTGGATTCCGCGCGGGATCGTCGCCGACGTGTTCCGGGACAGTGCACCCGAACGGCGGTTGCCCTGGATCGTCAATGTGTGGTGGGCGCTCTGGCTGGTCGGTCTGGTGAGCGGGGTCGGGCTGATGAACAGCGACTCCACCGACGAACTCATCGCCCGCGCCTACGGCGACGTCCGGCCGCTCGTGCTCTCCGACCTCGCGCTCGTCGCGGCCGCCGTCGCGGGCGCGTTCGTCGTGCGGGCCGTCACCCGGGTGCAGGTGGAGCGGGAGGGCTAGGGGCGGCTGGGGGATCGTCCAGGTGCCGGCCGGGGCGCACGTGTGAAGTCGGGGGCGGCGCGGTACGGAGAGTTAGGTACGACCTCTCGCCTCAGCCGTCAGGAGTCACGTCGTGAGCAGTGTCGCCATCGTGGGTGCCGGGCCGGGGCTGGGGGCCGCCGTCGCCCGGCGGTTCGGGCGGGAGGGGTACGGCGTCGCGCTGATCGCCCGGGACGGGGAGCGGCTCGACGCGATCGCGGAGGAGCTCGCCGGCCTCGGTGTCGAAGCCCGTGGGTTCGCCGCCGACGTACGGGATCCGCTCGCCCTCGCCGCTGCCCTGGAGCGGGCCGCCGAGGAGCTCGGGACCGTCGAGATCCTGCAGTACAGCCCCGTCCCGCAGCGGGACTTCATGCGGCCCGTGCTGGAGACCACCCATGCGGATCTGCTCGGGCCGGTCGAGTTCTCGGTGTACGGGCCCGTCGCCGCCGTGCAGCAGGTGCTGCCGGGGATGCGGGAGCTGGGCCGGGGGACGATCCTCCTCGTCAACGGCGGTACGGCCGTCATCCCGCACCCGGAGCGTGCCGGGACCTCCATCGCCTTCGCCGCCGAGAGTGCCTATGGGCATCTCCTGCACGACCGGCTCGCCGGGGAGGGGATCCATGTGGCGCAACTGGTCATTCCCGGGGCCATCGTCGCGGGGCACGCCCGCAAGGATCCCGCCGTGCTCGCCGACACCCTCTGGACGATGCACCGCGACCGGCACGGATTCCGGCACTACGCCGACGACCTAGAGGGATAGCCCCTGGCGAGGGACGAACGGTAGCCCCCGTCGGGCGGGATGGGCCGATCTGCGCGAACATCATTTGTGGGTCAATATGGTGTTCGGCCCGATTGCTCCTCTCAGGGAGCCAGCGATGGCTAAAGGGGGCCAGCGATGGCGGTGGAAATACCTCCTCTCCTCAAGCCCTCCCGGCTCAGAAGCCGTGGAGGCCTGCTCGGTGAGTGTCTGGCAGAGTTCCTCGGGACCTTCGTCATCCTCGCGTTCGGAGCCGGTGTCGTGGCGATGGCCGTCGCGGCGCTGCCCGGGTCGGGGCGTGCGGAGACTCCCACGACGATCTTCCTGGCCGCCGGTGACTGGCTCCTGATCGCCTGGGGCTGGGGACTGGCCGTGACCTTCGCCATCTACGTGGCCGGCGGTGTCAGCGGCGCCCATCTGAACCCGGCGGTGACGCTCGCGTTCGCCGTCCGCCGCAAGTTCCCGTGGGTGAAGGTGGTGCCCTACTGGGTGTCGCAGGTGCTGGGCGCCTTCGCCGGGGCCGCGTTGGTCTTCCTCGTCTACCACGACGCGATCAACGCGTTCGACGCCGCGTCGAAGCCGCCGAAGGTGGGCGGGCACACCGAGGCCACTTTCTCCATCTTCGCCACCTTCCCGGCGCCGTACTTCCACGGCGGGATCTGGGGGCCGCTGATCGACCAGATCGTGGGAACGGCGTTCCTGGTCATGTTCGTCGTCGCGGTCGTCGACCTGCGCAACACGGCCGTGGGGTCCAACCTCGGCCCGTTCGTCATCGGCCTCGCCGTCGCCGCCATCGGCATGTCCTACGGCGCGAACGCCGGTTACGCCATCAACCCGGCCCGTGACTTCGGGCCCCGGGTGCTCACCTGGCTCGCCGGGTGGAAGAGTCTCGCGTTCCCGGGGAACGGGGCCGGGTTCAGCAGCTATTGGTGGATCCCGATCGTCGGACCGCTGATCGGCGGTGTGATCGGGGTGCTGATCTACGACCTGTTCATCGGCGACGTCCTGCACGCCCGGCTCAAGATGGGCGAACTGCCGGAGCCGGGCCGGACCCGCCCGACCACGGACGAGCCGTAGGCGGACCGGTCGGTGCAGCGGTGATCGCGGCGGCGGTCAGGGCCCGGGCTTCTCCGCGCCCTGTTCGCCCAGCCGCCGCACCAGTTGCTGGGCCTTCGTGACACCGGTGTCGATCTGCTCGGTGTACTTGCCGTCGGTGCGTCCGTCGGCCAGGTCGCCGGCCTTCTCCAGACCGGTCTCGATGGCGTCACCGTGTTCCTCGGCGAGGTCCTCGGCCTTGTCCTTCGCCTTGTCCGTCAGGTTCTTCAGTCCATCGAACATGAGGGAATCGTGCCCGGCGGGAGCCGGCCGCGGCAAGACGGCACCCGGGGCGTTCAGCAGGGCGTGCGGTGTCCGGCAGGGCGTGAAAGGAGCGGTCGGGCGTTTTCCGCGGCGGGTGACGGTGGAGACTCGACGGGCAACCACGTCACCCACCCCTGGAGACGACGCCATGAGCATCAGCCCCCTCCTGACCGGCCTGACCGGGAAGCTTCCCGAACTGCGGGCGCTGTACGAGGATCTGCACACGTATCCGGAGCTGTCCTTCGAGGAGGAGCGGACCGCGGCCGTGGTCGCCGAGCGGCTGCGGGGGCAGGGCTGGGAGGTCACCGAGCGGGTCGGCGGCACCGGGGTGGTCGGGGTGCTGGCCAACGGGGCCGATGGGGACAGTCCCGTCGTCCTGCTGCGTGCCGACATGGACGCGCTGCCGGTGCGGGAGGAGACCGGGCTGCCGTACGCCTCGAAGAACGACGGGGTGATGCACGCGTGCGGGCACGACATGCATGTCGCCTGGCTGCTGGGCGCCACCGGGCAGTTGGCGGCCGTGCGGGATGCCTGGCGGGGCACGGTGGTGGCGGTGTTCCAGCCGGCCGAGGAGGTGGGCGGGGCGCCGAAGATGCTCGCGGACGGGTTCGCCGAGCGGTTCCCGCGGCCGGACGTCTGCCTGGCCCAGCATGTGGCGGCCGCACCGGCCGGGCTCGTCGGGACCCGGGCGGGTGCGCTGATGGCGGGCGCGGACAGCATGCGGGTCACGCTGTTCGGGCGGGGCGGGCACGGGTCCACGCCGGAGGCGACCGTCGACCCGGTGGTGCTGGCCGCCGCCGTGGTGATGCGGCTGCAGACCGTCGTCTCCCGGGAGGTGGGCGCGGGCCAGCAGGCCGTGGTGACGGTCGGTTCGATCCACGGCGGCACCAAGGAGAACATCATCCCGGACACCGTCGAGCTGAAGGTCAACGTGCGGTCCACCACGGCGGCCGTACGGGAGCGGGTGCTGGCGGCGGTCGAGCGGATCGTCCGGGCCGAGGCGGCGGCCTCGGCCGCGCCGAAGGAACCGGAGATCGTCCCCATCGACTCCTTCCCGGTCACCCACAACGACCCCGCCGCCACCGCGTCCGTACAGGCCGCACTGGCCGCCGAATTCCCCTCCCTCACCTTCGAGTTGACCTCGCCGGTCCCCAACAGCGAGGACTTCGGCGCCTTCGGTACGGCCCTGGGGGCGCCCTCGGTGTTCTGGTTCGTCGGCGGTGCCGACCACCAGCTCTTCGTGGACGTCGACCTGGAGGCCCTGGTCCGCGACGGCATACCGCCGCAGATCCCCTCCAACCACTCCCCGCACTTCGCCCCCGTCCCGGAGCCCACCATCGAGACGGGCGTACGGGCGCTGCTCGCGGCGGCGGGTCACTGGCTGGCGCCCTGACCTCCGGCGCGCTCCGGGGTCAGCGCAGGGCGCTCGTCCGCCGGTGCGCCGGGATCGCCAGCCACCCCCCGGCCGCCGTGCGCGCGGCCGGCAGGAAGCCCGGGTCGGCGCGGATCTCCGCCAGGATGTCGTCCCGGGCCGCCATGCCCAGGGCGTAGACCAGGCTCTCCAGGGTGGCCGCGCTCACCGGGTCCCGGGTGAGCCGCCAGGCGGTGTGGTGGTGGGCGACCGCGGCGCGCAGGAAGACGGAGTCCGCGTCGTCGGCCGCGACATGGCCGAGCGCGCGCACCGCCACGTAGGCCGTGCGGCGCGGCACGCCCGGCCGCACGGCGAGCGCCTTGACCACCGCGCGGTGCCTGCGGTCGCCCAGGATGCGCAGCGCGTCCAGCAGCGGAACCGCCAGTTCCGCGTGCCGGGCGGTCGACGGTCGGGCCAGTTCGGCGGCGACCGCGTCGGCCAGCGGCTCCCGGTAGGGGGTGGCGGCGAGCAGGAACGCGGAGTACAGGCGGACGTCGAAGACGGGCGAGGTGAGGGTCTCGGCGACCAGGGCGGCCGGCACCGTGGTGTCGGGGACCAGGTCCGGTTCGATGGCCCACACCGGGGCGGTGATCCGGCGGACGGCCGCGGCGAGCGGCGCGGGCGCCGGCTCCGGCGGTGGCGCCACCGGCCCGCGCCCGCCGAGGAGTTCGCGGGCGTGCTCCGGGTGGACGCGGGCCAGATAGCGGCGCAGCGGGTCGACCTGGTCGGCGACCGGACCGGTGCCGGGGGACTCGCGCAGGGCGCGGACCAGGGTGCGCAGCTGGGCGCGGTCGAAGTGCCGGTAGCCGACCTTGCGGAAGCAGGCCATCACCGCGCCCCGGTGGGCCAGCGGGCCGCTGGGCGCGGCGAGTTCGGCCAGCACCCGGTCGGCGGCGTCGGGGTGGCCGCAGTTGTCGAGGGCGCAGACGATCTCCGTGGCCGTCGACCGGGCCCGCCCGGCGGCCAGTTCGGCGCAGGCGAGGACGACGGTACGGCCGCCGCGCGGATGGTTGAGCAGCCGGTTGAGGGTCTCGAAGCGGAGCATCCAGGGCAGGTCGTCGGCGATCACCATCTCCCCGACGAGGCGTTCGGCGAGCCCGTACCAGGTGCCGGACGGCATCAGCACCACGTCCGGGCGGGCGCACAGCCCGTCGGCGAGCCGGTCCCAGTCGTCGCCGGTCATCACCGCGCCGGACAGGGCCTGTTCGAGGAGGTCCTCCAGGGTGTCGTCGGCGGCGGTGACCGGGGCGGTGTCCAGGACCGGGGCCGGGGCCAGATAGCGCCAGAGGGTGCGGGCGGTGGCGGTGAGCAGGTTGCGGGGCAGGCCGAGCAGCTCCTCGTAGCGGCGGACCGCCGCCCAGGGCACGGCCGTCCGTCCGGTCTCCCACCGGGAGGGCGTGCTGACACTGACCTCACGGTCGTAGCAGCCGCCCCGGAAGGCCGCGGCGAAGACCGGGAGGGAACGGAAGGCGGGGTCCGTGCCGAGCAGGCGGTTGACGCGCAGCAGCCAGGCCACCCGGGAGCGCCGGTCCGGAGCGCCGCCGACCGTCAAGTGCGTGCTCATGACGGACAGTTTGGCAGTGGTCGTCCGGCTTCGTGACGAGTGCGGCAAACCTTTTTCCGGCCGCCTACCCGAAGCACCGGGGGCGGTGGGGGTCCGTTGCACGCGCCGGGCGGGCGTGCAACGCGCCCCGGGCGCACGGGCGTACGGCGGTACCAAGTGGGGAGACGGGGACGACCGAGGGGGGAACTCATGGGGACCGCGGTGGGGTTGGCGCATGTGATCGGAGTGGTCATCGCGCTGTGGACGTTCAACGGGCGGGCCGGCGGCTCGTTCTGGCACGGCATGCCGCCGACGCTGATGCTGATCAGCCCCGAGTGGCTGATCGTCACTGTCGGCAAGGCGTTCCTGTGGGAGGTGACCCTGGTGGTGTGGCTGGCCGGAGGCCGGCCGTCGTCGCCCTGGGGGATCCGGGAGGACAGCCGGTCCGGGCGGATCACCCGGCTGAGCCCCTCCGAACGCGCCGCCCGCGACCGGGCCGCCGCCCGCACGATGTGAGGAGGGCACCTGCCATGGGACTGCTGCGCAGACTCTTCGCCGGTGAGCAGCTGCCACCGACCAAGGACGGCTATCAGCCACCGCAGGGCGCACTGGCCGAGGGCTGGCAGTGCCTGGACCCGGACTGCGGGGAGGGCGGGTACTTCCCGGCGCCGCGCACCGACATCCCGCGCTGGTGCGAGACCTGCGGCGAGGAGACGTATCCGAGGCTCGCCTGGCCGTGGGAGCACGGGGCGCGGCGCGCCGAACTGGACGCGCTGCTCGCGGAGGCGGAGCGGGACGGCAACGAGTACCTCGGGCTGCTGGTCCGCTTCCATCTGCTGACCTGGAGCTTCGAGGACCACCTGATGGACGGCGACACGCGCGCCGCGCAGGGCGTCCTCGCGCACACCGACCGGCAGCTGCGCGGGGCCATGCGGGAGGAGCCGCACTTCACCGAGGGCTCCTACCGGTTCGCGATGGTGCTGGGCGCGCTGCGCAGCGGCGGCCCGGAGATCGCGCTGCGGGTGCTCGAACCGTGGGCGGAACTGGCCCGGCAGCTGGGCCCCGGCTACGGCACCGACCTGGAGCACGACAACGCGGCCCGCACCAACTACCGCAACCTGGTCAGCAGTTGCCTGGAGTGGCTCGGGGACGGCCGGACCCCCGGCCACCCGGCGTACGGCACGGTCGTGCGGTGGATGCTGGACACCGCCCGCGCCCCGCACGTCCGGGACTGGCTCACCGGCGACCAGGACCGCGCCCTGGACGCCCTGGACCCCTACTGGCGCGGGGCGCCCTGATCCAGGGCCGGGCGCAGGTCGGCCCGCCGGCGGATGCCCAGCTTCCTGTACGTGTGGGTGAGATGGGTCTCCACGGTACGGCGGGCCAGATGGAGCAGGGCCGCGATCTCCACGTTGGTGCGGCCCTCGGCGGCGAGCTCGGCGATCCGGCGCTCGCTGCCGGTCAGGGAGGCGGTGCCCGTACGGCGTCTGGGGGAGCGGGCGCCGCCTTTCCGCAGCATCCCCTCGGCCAGCTCCACCAGCCGGACGGCACCGAGGCGTTCGGCGTGCTCCACGGCTTCCCGCAGGCAGTCGCGGGCCCGGACGCCCTCGCCGGCGGCGGTCAGCTGGCGGCCCAGGGCGAGCAGGGCCAGCGCCGGCTCGGTACCGGCGGGCCCGCCGCCCCGCAGGAGCGCCACGGCCTCCTCGGTGAGCTCCAGACCCCGGCGACCGCCGGTCGCCGTACCGAGAACGCGCAGGGCCCGGCCCACCGTGCGCGGGGTGTCCCAGACCCGGGCCAGCCGCAGCTCCTCCTCGGCCAGGGCGATGGCTTCGAGGGGGCGGCCGAGGGCCAGCCGGCACTCGGCGGCGGCCGTACGCCAGGGGGTGACCACCGGGCTGACCACCTCACGGGCGGACTGGCGGCGGCCGCACTCCAGGAAGTCGTGCAGTGCCGCCGCCGGATCACCGGCGGCGGCCCGCACCACTCCGCGCGCGTAGAGGAACCGGTTCAGCTCCCAGGAGTCCGCCGCCTCCCGCAGGTCAAGGCCGGCGACCAGGCTCTCGGCCTGTGCGGTACGGCCGGTCTCCACCAGCGCGATCAGGGCGTGCGCATGGGCGTTGCCGGGCGTGACCGACTCGGGCACGGCCGCCGGGTGCGTGTGGTCGGCGCGGGCCGCCGTGATGTCCGAACGGCTGTTGAGCAGGGCCTGGTGCATGGGGTGCAGCAGGTCGGGGCGCTGTCCGGCCAGCCCGCGGGCCACCAGCCGCTCGGCCTCGTCGAGTTCGTCGGCCCATTGGGCGACCGTGGCCGCGGTACCGACCAGGAACGGCTCGGTGAGCGGGTCGGTGGGTTCGGCGAGCAGGGTGCGCAGCCGCCGCATGGCGTCCCGGGCCGAGGTGAGGCCCGCGGAGGCGGCGTGCCGCACCAGCAGGGCCTGCCCGGCCGTGCCGACCAGCTCCGGGGAGCGCTCGGCGGTCTCGGACAGCCGGCGGTAGACCTCCTGCCGTATCTCCTGGTCCTGGTCGGAGAGGAGGACGGTGGCGGTGTGCAGGGTGCGCACCAGGTCGGGGTGGTCGTTCAGCTCGCCGTCCACGGACCGCAGCAGCTCGACGGCCCTGCGGGTGCGGCCCCGGCCGGTCAGGGCGGTGCCGAGGGCGACGGCCGTGCGCACCCGGTCCTGCGGGGCCGCCGGCAGCCGGAGCGCCTCGGCGAGCCGGGGGATCGCCGCGGAGGAGCGGGGCGCCGCGTACTCCAGCGAGCCCAGCTCGGTCAGCAGCCGCTGCCGCCGGTCGTCGGGGAGGGGTTCCTCCAGGGCCCGGCGCAGATAGCCGACCGCGTCCGCGGCCCGGCCGTCGCACAGGGCGAGCGCGGCCGCGTCCTTGAGCAGGGGCACCGCCCAGGGGGCGTGCACCGGGCCGGTCGCCAGTAGTTGGCGGGCCACGGCCTCGGCGGGCGCGTCCTGGCGGAGCATGGCCTCGGCGATCGCCCGGTGCGCGGCCCGGCGGCGGGCCGCGGGCACACCGGCGAGGACCGCGTCGCGCAGCAGGGGGTGCGGGTAGCGGGGGCGGCCGTCGCTGCCGGGCGTGAGCAGGCCGAGGTTGGTCATGGCGGTGAGCCAGCCGGCCACCCGCGTCGGGTCGGCGCCGGCCAGTTCGGCGAGCAGGGGCGTGATGTCGATCTCCGGCAGGGCGGCGCCGGTGTTCTCCTCCAGTACGGCGAGGGCGCGGGCGACCTCGGTGGTGGCCGGTCCCGCACTGTCCAGCCACCAGCGGACGGCGGCCGGGTACGCGCCCGGATACAGCGCGGCGGTGGCGGTGGGCACCGCCGGGTGCCGGGCCTCGCGGAGGTCGTCGAGCAGGGCGCGCAGGAGCAGCGGACTGCCGGCGGCGGCCCGCACACAGTCGTCCACCCAGGTCCGGTCCGCGTCCGGGAAGGCGTCGCGCACCCGGCCGGCCGCGGCCTCCGGGGTGAAGGGAGCGAGGGTGTGGGTCCGGACGAGCGCCGGGGGAAGGGTGTGGGCGAAGCCGGGGGTGGGCGGATCGAGGTCGTACTGGCTGCGTTCGCCGACGACCAGGAGGATCGGTAAGCGGTCTATGTGACGGGCGGACTCCACGAGCCAGCGGTGCGAGGGGGCGTCGGCGAGGTGCACGTCGTCCACGACGACGAGCAGCGGCGAGTCCTCGGCGTAGGCGCGCAGGACGCGCCACAGTCCGGCGGCGGTGGCCCGCTCGTCGCCGTCCACCGCGAGATCGGCGAACTCCGGCACCGGGCCGAGGAGTTGCAGGACGGTGGAGAAGGAGATGGCGGTGTCGGCGGGCGAACAGCGCGCGCGGAGCGTTTTCAGACCGAGGCCGGCCGCGTGCTCGGCCGCGGCCTCCAGGACGCTGGTACGGCCGGTACCGGTGGCGCCCCGCAGCAGCACGAGGCGGCCGGTACCGGACCGCGTGCGCGCGGCTTCCTCCGCCAACAGGTGCATGGCGTCGGCGAGTTCAGGGCACGAATGCATCATTCCTGGCTCCTCGCGGTGCGCTGGTGGGTTCGGGGGGTTAGAGGGGGCGGAGGTGGGAGAGGTTGTGGGGAGGTGGGGTGGGCCGGGGGTTTGTTGCCGGGTTGGCACATTCGGGGGTGCTTGGGGCCGTGGGCGACTGCGGGCCGGTGGGGGTTGCTCGCGCAGTTCCCCGCGCCCCTTTCAGGTCGGTTCACTGGTCCCACCTTCTTGGGGGCGCGGGGCTGTGTTCGATATGCGGCTGCCGCCGCGTGGGCGCGAACAACCCCCACCGGCCCGCAGCGACCCACAGGCTCAAGCACCCCGAACATCTCGTGGTCCCTGTCGTGGTCGTCCACGATTGTCGTTGCCCCTTTGGTCCCACCAGGCTGGGTATTCCCGCCCGTCACCGTTCCCTCAGGGGTGATGGGCACGTGGACATAGGGGAAGCGGTTGATCAGCAACAGCTCATTAGCGTCGGTCACCCGCACGCCCGTCGCGGTGTACGCACCGGACCCGATCTCCCGTGAAGGCGCCCTCAGCCAGTTGCGCCGGCACCCGGAGATCGAGTTGCGCGAGGAGTCCGAGACCGGCCCCGGCACGGTCGCGCTGCTCATCAGCGACAGCCTCGACGAGCCGGAGCTGACCCGGCTGCGCCGTGTCGTGCGCAGCGAGGGCGCGCGGGCCGTGCTCGTGGTCGGGGCGCTGCGCGAGACCGAGCTGCTCGATGTGATCGAGTGCGGGGTAGGCGCCATCGTCTGGCGGCACGAGGCCACCGAACTCCGGCTCGTGCAGGCCGTGCTCGCGGCCGCCCGCGGCGACGGCGACCTGCCGGCCGACCTGCTCGGCCGGCTGATCAACCAGGTCGGCACCCTGCACCGCAGCGCCGCCGGCCGCCCGGGCGCCCCGGCCTCCGGGCTGTCCGCCCGGGAGGTGGACGTACTGCGGCTGGTCGCCGAGGGACTCGACACCGGTGAGATCGCCAGCAAGCTGTCCTACTCCGAGCGCACCGTCAAGAACGTCATGCACGGGCTGACGACCCGGCTGCATCTGCGCAACCGGGCACACGCCGTGGCCCATGCCCTCCGGGAAGGCTACATCTGACCGAACGGGCAGCGCCCACCGGTTCCCGGGCAACGCGGTCTGCCCGGCTGTTCCTGCGGGCGCGGCGGGGGCGGAGGGCAGGATGGATACGAGTGCGGACAGGTCCATGGGGTGGTGAGTACGGCGTGATCCACGAGGTGGACCAGGTGCTGCGGAACCTGCTGACCAGCGGTGCGCTGGAGGGTGCCGGCATCGACGTCTCCTTCGACGCCCCGACCCGCGACTGGGCGGCCCGCCGCAACGGCCCCGTGATCAACAGCTATCTGTACGACATCCGGGAGGATGTGAAGCGGCGTCAGCGCGGGCACGTCGACGTCCGGGACGACCGGGACGTCGTGATCAAGCGCCGGCAGCCGCCCCGCTGGTTCCGGCTGTCGTACCTGGTGACGGCGTGGACCAAGCGGCCCGAGGACGAACACCGGCTGATCAGCGCCGTACTGGCGACCCTGATCCCGAGGGAGCTGATCCATCCGGGCGAACTGCCGGACTCCCTGCGCGAACTGGGGCTGACCGTGTCCCTCTCGGTGGCCGGTATCCAGACCGAGGCCCGCTCCCTGGCCGAGATCTGGTCCGCGCTCGGCGGCGAGCTCAAGCCCTCCCTGGACGTCGTCATCACGGCACCCTTCCCGGCCTACCCCGAGTACGACGCCGGTCCGCCGGTCACCGAGGGCGCCGCCGTCCGTGTCCGCGAGGGACTGGAGGAGACCGCGCCGGTCCTCGAGGAGCGGGCCCACCGGCCCGGCCAGATCACCCAGGCCAAGGCCGCCCGGAGGACCCGGGCGTGACCCTCGACGTCTCCCTGACGCCGGTCGCCCCGCTCCTCGCCAGGCTGTCCGGGCTGCGGGACCGGGCCGCCGCCCTCGTCGCCCACCGCTCGGCCGGCGACCCGACGGCCACCGACCCGCTGCGCGGCCTCTACCTCTCCGAGGAAGCGGTCAGGTACTTCCTGCGTCCCGAGACGCCCGCCGAACTCCCCGCCCTGGAAGAGGAGTTCCCCGACCGGCTGGCCGAACTCGCCGGCCGCCTCCGGCTCACCGCCCTCGACACCACGATCCTGCTCATCGCGCTCGCCCCGGACCTGGACCGCACCTTCGAGCCGCTGTACGGCTACCTCAACGACGACGTCGGCCGCCGCCGCGCCACCATCGCCCTCGCCCTCGACCTGTACGGCGTGCCCGCCCACCTCGCCCAGGCCCGCGCCCGCTTCCACCCCACCGCCCCGCTCACCGCGCTCGGCCTGCTCACCGTCGAGGAGCCCGAACGCCCCTTCCTCAGCCGTTCGTTGCGGGTCCCCGACCGGGTCCTGTCCCACCTCCTCGGCGACGACACCCCGGACCCGGCCCTGACGGGACACCTGCGCGCACCGTCGTACGGCAGCGAATCCGGTGCCGAGGAGGACGAGGAGTTCGTGCGGCGGCTGGCCGGACGGATCGCCGCCGGGCCGCTCTTCGGGTATCTGCGGGAGCGCCGGGAGGGCGAGGGCCTCGGCTGCGCGACGGCCGCGCTGCGGCTGGCCGGGGTGGAGGTCCTGCACTACACCGGCCCCGAGGAGCACATCCCGGAGGTGCTCCGGGAGGCCCGGCTGGGCGGCCGGGCGGTACTCGTCGACGCGGCCCGGCCCCACGCGTTCGCCCGGGAGCTGAGCGGTTCCGGCGACGTCACCGCGCTGATCACCAGCCCCCATCCGTACGACCCCCAGTGGTGCGACCACCGCGACCCTCTCGTCCTGGACGTGCCGTCCCGGCGCGCCGCGCCCGTGGACGCCTGGGCGGCCGTACTGCCCGGCACCCCCGGCTTCGACCTCGCGGCCACCGTCGCCCCCTACCACCTGGGCGGCGACCGGCTCGCCCGCGCGGCCCGGGCGGCGCAGGCGCTGGCCGCCTTCGACGGCACCCCGCTGGCCGCCGGCCATCTGCGGCTGGCCGCCCGCCAGCAGTCGGCGTCCGGGCTCGAACAGCACGCCCGCCGGATCCGGCCCGCCGTCGACTGGCGGGACCTGGTGCTGCCCGAACGCCCGCTCACCGAACTGCGCGAACTGGCCCTGCGCGCCCGTCACCGCGACCGGGTGCTCGGCGACTGGCGGCTGAGCGCGGGCGGCGGCCGGGGCCGCGGCGTCCTCGGCCTGTTCGCCGGCGAGTCGGGTACCGGCAAGACCCTGTCGGCGGAGGTGGTGGCCGCCGAACTCGGCCTGGACCTCTACGTCGTCCAGCTCTCCTCGGTCGTCGACAAGTACGTCGGCGAGACCGAGAAGAACCTGGAGCGCATCTTCAGCGAGGCCGACCGCACCGACGCCGTGCTGCTCTTCGACGAGGCCGACGCCGTCTTCGGCAAGCGCTCCGAGGTCAAGGACGCGCACGACCGGTACGCCAACCTGGAGTCGGCCTATCTGCTCCAGCGCCTGGAGGCCTTCGACGGCATCGCGCTGCTCACCACCAACCTGCGCGCCAACATCGACGAGGCCTTCACCCGCCGCCTCGACCTGGTGGTCGACTTCCCGTTCCCGGACGAGGAGCAGCGGCTGGCCCTGTGGCGGCACGGGCTGGTGCACGTACCGAGCGAGCCGGACATCGAACTCGGCCCGCTGGCGCGCGACTTCGAGCTGGCCGGCGGTGCCATCCGCAGCGCGGTGGTCACCGCCGCCTACTTCGCCGCCGGCTGCGGGGAGCCGGTCACCGCGGCGAACCTGCTGGAAGGCGCCCGCCGCGAATACCGCAAGGCGGGCCGGCTGGTACCGGGCACCTGGTGACCGGCGGGTGGGTTCGCTAGTCGCCCGACGGAGGGATGATCCGCCATTCCTGGTCGTCGTCGTCCGAGCAGTAGTAGAGGGTCAGGTTGGTGTCGTTGCCGCCGGTGCTGTAGCCGGCCACGTCCAGGCAGAGGTTGTTGCTGGCGAAGTTGCGGATCCAGTAGTCGCCACTGGGCTGCTTGTCGATCCACCAGAGCTGGTTGTCCGCCTTGGTGCCGTCGCACTTGTACTCGGTGATCGGCGAGGACAGCTTGGCCGACCCGTAGTTGGGCAGGTCCATGCACAACTGGTCCTTGACGTTGCGGATCTGGAAGAGCGCGGCCGAGCCCGGGCCGTCCTTCGAGTAGCGCACCTCGAGGTTCCACAGCTGGTTGTCCGCGGTGGTGTCGTTGCAGGTGTACTCCCGCACCGGGCCGTTGCTGGTCCCCTTGTCGTAGCCGGGGATGTCCACGCACTTCTTGGTCGTCGTGTTGCGCAGCAGGACGTTGTACACCGGTACGACCGGCTTCGGGACCTTCTTCTTCGTCGCCTTCGGGGACGGCTGGGCCTGACCGCCGCCCCCGCCCGCCTGGGTGTCGGACGAGCCGTTGTCGTCGTCCGGCTGCTGCTCCACCGGGGACGGGGAGGGCGCCGGTGCCGCGGCGAGGGGTGCGCTGGCCGAGGGGCTGGGCGCGAGGGAACTCACCCCGGCCTCCTGGGGCTGTTCCTGGGCGAGGCTTCCGACGTGGGGTCTGTAGGCGAACCAGATGAGGGCGAAGGTGATGGCGAGGGCCAGGAGGGTGCCGAAGAGGGTGGCGATCCAGCGGGGCAGGAAGCCGCGCTGGACGTACGTCCCGTCCACAGGCTGTGGATTGACGCCGGCGCGTTGGACGGTGAGGGCGTAGGGCCGCTGCTCTTTCGGTCCGAACCAGATGATGCGCCGGGGTTTGAGGGTGGCCTTGATGAAGGCGGCGCGGCCGGGTTCGATCTGGACGTTGCTGGGGTGGATGTCGTAGGCGAGCTGGTCGCCGTTGTCGTTGCCGCCGATGGAGGCGGTGAGTTTGGTGTTGCCGAGGTTGTCGATGGCGAGCTTGGGGCGGCCTCGGAAGCGGCCCTTGACCGTGGGCGGGACCAGTTCGGCGCGCAGTTCGGTGAAGGGGGTGATGGTGAGGTTGCCCTCGGGGACGGTGACGGCCTCGGGGTGTTCGGTGGGGGTGATGCGGACCGCGTACGGGTTGGGTCCGGCGGTGGCGTCGGAGGTGCGGGGCGGGGCGAAGGTCAGCTCGACCGTGCCGGTGGTGCCCGGGTAGAGGCGGAGCGTCTGGGGCTCGACCGTCGTCCAGGGGGCGATGGGGCCCACTGGTTCGAAGCGGTACTCGTCGACTACGTCACCGGTGTTGCGCAGCCGCAGGCGTACCCGGGTCGAGGCGCCCGGGTCGACGGTCGCGGAGGCGGGTTCCAGGGAGGTCCAGAGAGTCATGCGGGCACCGTCAGCTTGAAGGCTTCCAGCCAGAGCGTGTTGTCGAGGGTGCCGACGAAATCGAGTGCGTTGTTGTCGCTGCGGGAACCCTGGCACCACTGGCCGCCCCAGTCGTGGTCACGGACCTTGGCGTAGTTGCAGCCCTGTCCGCTGCCCACGTTGAAGGCGAAGCCCTCGATGTAGGGGTCGGCCGCCTTCGTGCTGCCGATGTAGTTGTCCTTGCCGTCGGGCATGATCGCCGTCCAGTTCGGGTTCCACTTGCCCCTGCCGTCCGTGGACTGGGGGTTGTAGACGAAGGCGTTGGCGGCGGAGCCCTGGACGCCGTACACCGCGAGGTTGATGGCCTTGATCGGGGTGTTCTTGCCGACCGTGCCGGCCATGGTGCCGTCGCAGACGGGCTTCTGCCAGCCGGTGCCCTGGACGTAGGCGCGGTAGCAGATGTGCCGCCCGGACGGGTCGGCGGCGGCGAGGCGGTTCACGGCGGTCGCCGCGGTGTCCTGCTTGGGCTTGGCGGTCACGGTGGCCGTCGCACCGCCGCCTCCCCCGCCGCCTCCGCCTCCGTTGCCGCCGTTGCCGCCGTCCCCGGCGTCCGGAGTGACGGGCGCGGTGGAGGCCGTGACACTGGGCGCCGGCGGCGGGGTCGGGGTGGCCGAGGGGCTGGGCGCGAGCGAACTCACCCCGGCTTCCTGGATCTGCTCCTCGGCGAGGCTCTTGACCTGCGGCTTGTAGTTGAACCAGATCAGGGCGAAGGTGATGGCGAGGGCCAGGAGGGTGCCGAAGAGGGTGGCGATCCAGCGGGGCAGGAAGCCGCGCTGGACGTACGTCCCGTCGACGGGCTCCGGCGTGAGCCCCGAGCGCTGGACGGTGAGCCGGTACGGCCGCTCTTCCTTCGGTCCGAACCAGATGATGCGCCGGGGTTTGAGGGTGGCCTTGATGAAGGCGGCGCGGCCGGGTTCGATCTGGACGTTGCTGGGGTGGATGTCGTAGGCGAGCTGGTCGCCGTTGTCGTTGCCGCCGATGGAGGCGGTGAGTTTGGTGTTGCCGAGGTTGTCGATGGCGAGCTTGGGGCGGCCTCGGAAGCGGCCCTTGACCGTGGGCGGGACCAGTTCGGCGCGCAGTTCGGTGAAGGGGGTGATGGTGAGGTTGCCCTCGGGGACCGTGACGGCCTCGGGGTGCTCGGTCGGCGTGATGCGGACCGCGTACGGGTTGGGTCCGGCGGTGGCGTCGGAGGTGCGGGGCGGGGCGAAGGTCAGCTCGACCGTGCCGGTGGTGCCCGGGTAGAGGCGGAGCGTCTGGGGCTCGACCGTCGTCCAGGGGGCGATGGGGCCCACTGGTTCGAAGCGGTACTCGTCGACTACGTCACCGGTGTTGCGCAGCCGCAGGCGTACGCGGGTGCTGCTGCCCGGGTCGACGGTCGCGGAGGCGGGTTCGAGAGAGGTCCACAGGCTCACACGGCAACGCTAGGGGAAGCACGGCGGCCGGTCAGCGGACCACGGGGCAGGCCGGGTTGCCCCGGCCCGCACCCGTGTTGCCCGGGGGGCCACCGTCACAGGTCGTCGTCGGAGTCGTAGATCACGTTCCGGCGCCGGCCCCGGTGCCGCGACGGCATGCGGGGGGCGATGTACTCGTACTCGTCCTCGTGCACCTGCTGACTGTTCACCGGCTCGTCGTAGTCGGAGGGCGGGGCCGCGTAGTTGCGGCGCTGCGAGGCCGCCCGGCTGCGGTGCCGCGAGGCACGGCTCTGGCTGCGGGCGCGGCGGGAACTCCGGGACGGCTGCTCCAGGTAGTCGTCACCGCCGCCGTACTCGACGTAGGCGTCGAGGTCGGCCTGGGTGAACGTGGCGGGGCCCCGGCTCTGGCTGCGCTCGACCCGCCGGCGGCTGCGGCTGCGCTGCCGGGGCGTCGGCGGGGCGTACAGGTCCTCGTCGAGGTACGGGTCGACCTCGGCCGGGCGCCGCCGGCTGCGGCTGCGCCGGCTCTGGCTGCGGGCGGGCTCGGCCACCCCGGCGGCCATGTCCTCCTCGTACAGGCTGCCCCGGTTCAGCTGCCGGCCGCGCGGCTGATCCTCGTAGTACTCGGTGTCGGCCCGGCTCGGGGCCAGACTCGGGCCCCTGCTCGCCGCCCGCCGGCGGCTCCGGGAGCGCCTGCGGGCCCCGCGGTCGTCCTCGCGCTCGCGGTAGTTCGACGGGCCGCCGCGCTCCTCGGGACTGTCGCTGCGCCGGTCGTCCTCGATGTAGTACGTCTTGCGGCGGCTGGCCACCGCGGCGCTCTTGTCCTTGCCGGAGATCCGGTGCGAGTAGCCGTACTCCTCCAGGTCCGCCTCGGGGTCGGGACCCGACCTGACCCGCATCCCCGGGGGCACGGCCTTGCGGTTCTCCAGGCCGTAGAAGCTGTCGTGCGTGCCCCGGTTCTTGTACTGGCGCGGGTCCGGAGCCGTGATGCTCACCGAGACGTCGTCGCGGTTCATCCGCCGGGGCAGCCGGTTGGTGTCGCCGACCAGCTTCTGGGTGGAGTAGCCCTTCATACGCCCCGTGCGCGGCATCTGGAAGTGCAGGTTGGCGCCCTCGTCGACATGCCGCAGCCGCTCCGCGGCGTCCGGCCGGCTCAGGTCCATGTTGTTCAGGATCGGCACACCGTAACGGCGCAGGTCCTCGCTGTTGCGCTCGTAGTCCTCGTACTCCCGCCCCGGGTTCTCCTCGAACGTGGTGACGCCGATCTCGTCCGCCCTGCTGGGGTCCCTGCGCAGCCGCGCGCGGGCCGCGGAGGCGTCGGCCTCGGACAGATAGACCGTGCTGCGGCCCTCCAGCCGCTCCTCGGCCGTACGGGCCCGGCCCGGCGGATGGATACCGCCCACCCGGGCGCGGGGGCCGAGGATGTCGGACGGGTGGACGTCGATCCGGCCGAAGCGCTCGGTGTCGAAGACCTCGTAGCCGTCCGACCTGGCGCGGACGTACCGGCCGACTTCGTTGCTGCCGTCGAGCATGAACTCGAAGAACTGCCCCGCGTCCGCGGGGTGCATCCGGCTGGCCGGAGGGCGGCTCTGGCCGCGCCCCTTGGGCATCCGGGCCACCGGAACGGCGCCCGCGGGCGCGGCGGCCGCCGCGGCCTGCTGCGGTGCGGCCGGAGCGCTGCCGCCGCTCCTGATCCGGTGGGCGATGGACTCGGCCTCCTGCTCGTGCCGGTCGCTGGGGTCGGAGAGGTGCACCCCGCCGGTGCTGGTGCCCTCCACCGCGCCGCGCTGCTGCTGCCAGGTGTGCGCCAGCTCGTGCAGCATGGTGTGTTCGTCCGCGCCGCCCGCGCCGACGACGATGTGCCGGCCGGAGGTGTACGCGCGGGCCCCGAACTCGGCCGCCGACCGCTCCGCCACGGGTCCGGTGTGCATGACGACGTCGCTGAGGTCGGTGTTCAGGCCCCGCTCCGCCTTGCCGCGGATCACCGGGTCGACCGGGCGGCCGGGCGTGGCCAGCACCCCGAGCACCGACGAACGCTGCACGGAGGCGTCCTTCCCGCCGTGCCCGCAGTGGGCGTCGTGCTCGTGCCGCTCCTCTTCGAAGGCCCGGGTCAGGGCCGCGTTGCCCACCCGGCGCTGGAGTGCCAGCATCCGCTGTGCGGTGGTGCCGGCAGGCGCCGGGGCACCGCGGTTCTGCCGCTTTTCCGGGTCCTGCCGGTCCTGGGACTCCTGTGCGCGCACACTGCTCCCCTCACGATGGGCGCTCTCAGCCTTAAGCGCCCGAGCCCGGGAGCGGGAGGGCCGCGGGGGCAGACCCGGGGGCAGAGCCGGCCGGTCCCGGGGCAGAGGGAACCGGTCACCTGCCCTTGGGGGCAAAGAAGTTGCCCGCGAGCAGGCACCGGAGGACGTTCCGGGATGCGCGCTTCGCGCGTGAGGGTGGGAATGTTCCTGTCTCGTACCCCGAGGAGAGCAGAGCATGCCGTCCTACCTGTCGCCCGGCGTCTACGTCGAGGAGGTGGCCAGCGGCTCGCGCCCCATCGAGGGGGTGGGCACGTCGGTGGCGGCCTTCGTGGGCCTGGCCCCGACCGGTCCGCTGAACGAGCCGACGCTGGTGACCAACTGGACGCAGTACGTCGCGTCCTTCGGTGAGTTCACCGACGGGTACTACCTCGCGCACTCCGTCTACGGCTTCTTCAACAACGGCGGCACGGCGGCCTACGTCGTCCGTGTCGGCGGCACCCGGGAAGGCGCCGAGACCGCCGTCAACGCGCCCGCCGCCGTCGGGACTTCGGCCGCGCAGGCCGCGCTGCCGCCCGGCGAGGCCAAGCAGCTCGGCACCTTCACCGTGAGCGCGCTGGCCTCGGGTGACCTGAGCGTCGAGGTCGCCGACCCGGAGGGCGAGGGCCCGGCCGAGCGCTTCAAGCTGGTCGTCAAGGACGGCGGCAAGGCCGTGGAGACCTTCGACGTGACCGCGAAGAAGGGCGGCCGCAACTACGTCGTCACGCAGGTCAAGGAGCGCTCCAAGCTCATCACCGTGACCGAGGCCGCGCCCGCCGCGCAGCTGGCCCGTCCGGAGAACCAGACGGTGGCCCTCGTGGCCCCGACCCCTGCCCCGGCGTCCGCGTCCCCCGTCGCGGGCGCCGGCTCTCACCCCGGCCCCGCCGAGTACCTCGGCGACTCGGCCGACCGCACCGGCTTCGGCGGCCTGGAGGCCGTCGACGAGGTGTCCATGGTGGCCGTGCCCGACCTGATGGCCGCCTACCAGCGCGGCGCGATCGACCTGGAGGCCGTCAAGGCCGTCCAGCTCGGCCTGATCGCGCACTGCGAGCTGATGGGCGACCGGGTCGCGGTCATCGACCCGCCGCCCAGCCTCAACGCCCGCCAGATCCGGGTCTGGCGCCAGGAGACGGCCGGCTACGACTCCAAGTACGCGGCCCTGTACTACCCCTGGATCAAGACCTTCGACCCGGCCTCCGGCCAGTCCCGGCTGATCCCGCCGTCCGGTCACGTGGCCGGCGTCTGGGCCCGCAACGACGCCGAGCGCGGTGTCCACAAGGCCCCCGCGAACGAGGTCATCCGCGGCGCGGTCGACCTGGAGCTCCAGATCACCCGCGGTGAGCAGGACCTGCTGAACCCCATCGGTGTGAACTGCATCCGCGCCTTCCCCGGCCGCGGCATCCGCATCTGGGGCGCCCGCACCCTGTCCTCGGACCCGGCCTGGCGCTACCTGAACATCCGCCGGTACTTCAACTACCTGGAGGAGTCGATCCTGATCGGCACCCAGTGGGTGGTCTTCGAGCCCAACGACCACAACCTCTGGGCCCGTATCCGGCGCAACATCTCCGCGTTCCTGGTCAACGAGTGGCGCAGCGGCGCCCTGTTCGGGCAGCGGCCCGAGGAGGCGTACTACGTCAAGTGCGACGAGGAGACCAACCCGCCGGAGTCGGTCGACGTCGGCCGCGTGATCTGCGAGATCGGCATCGCGCCGGTCAAGCCCGCCGAGTTCGTGATCTTCCGCCTCGCCCAGTTCTCCAGCGGCAGCGGCGAGCTGCAGGAGTAGCGGACCCCCGGGTTCCCCAACCCCTTGTTTCCGAAGAGTCTTGAGAAGAACGGGCAGTAACACATGACACTCCAGCCGGGTGACGCCCTCACATCGCACAATTTCGGCCTGCAGATCGACGGCGTGATGGTCGAGTACCTCGCCGAGGTCAGCGGCATGACGATGGAGCAGGACGTCATCACCTACCAGCAGAACACGCCGGACGGGAAGAACCACGTCCGCAACCTGCCGGGCGTGAAGAAGAACGGCACCTGCACGGTCGTCCGCGGTATGACCCAGTCCTCGTCGTTCACCCAGTGGATCAACGAGTCGATCAACGGCCAGATGGCCACGGCCCGCAAGAACGCCTCCATCATCATGATGGACTTCGAGAACAACCCGGTGAAGCGCTACAACCTGCGCAACGCCTGGTGCAGCAAGATCGACACCAGCACCGTGAAGGCGGGCGAGGCGGCCGCGCTGACCGAGACCGTGACCATCACGTTCGAAGAACTGGTCATCGAGTAATGAGGCGTTCGGCTGTCAGGGCCGGGGGAGTGGGCGCGCCGCTCGCACCGGAGGAGCCGGCGCCCCAGGCCCCTCAGCAACCCGAGACGCCCGTCGAGGTGCTGCGCACGGAGTTCCCGTTCCAGCTGCCCCGCGGGTACGTCGACGAGCAGGGCACCGTCCACCGCGACGGCGTGATGCGCCTGTCGACGGCGCGGGACGAACTGATCCCGCTGCGGGACGTGCGCGTCCAGGAGAACCCCGCGTTCCTGTCGGTGGTGCTGCTCGGACGGGTCATCACCCGGCTGGGCACGCTCGCCTTCGTCCACGACGGGATCGTGGAGAACATGTTCGCCTCCGACCTGGCGTTCCTCCAGGACTTCTACCGCCAGATCAACGCGGAGGGCCACACCCGGGCCGCGGTCAACTGCCCGCACTGCTCGGAGCCCTTCGAGGTGGAACTCGGCGGGAGCCGCCTGGGGGAATCGTGACGTACGCGACCGACCGGCTGCACGAGGAGATCGCGTACGTCGCCTACCACTTCCACTGGAGCCTGGAGGACATCCTGGACCTGGAGCACGCCGACCGCCGCCGCTACACGGCGGAGATCGCGTCCCTGGTGACCCGGGCGGCCTCCGCAGGGGCGGAGGGCTGAGCGGTGGGGTTGTGGGATCGGATACGGGGGCGCGGAACCGCTGACGCCGGGGCCGAGGCCGCCGTGGAGGCGCCGCGTCCTGTCGAGGCACCGCGGCCCGTGGTGGCGGCGGCCTGGTCCGGGCTGCCGCCGATTCAGCGTGCGCTGGGGACGGCGGGCGGACCGGTCGCGGACCCGGGGTTCGGCGGCCGGCTGCCGACCTGGCAGAACCCGTCGTTCATGGGCATGCGCTCGCACGCGGTCCTGGACGGCGAGTCCAGCGCGGGCCTGACCGGCGGCGGCCACACGGGGACGACGCGCGCGGGAGCCGTGTCCGGCCTGGAACGCCCGGTGCAGAGGCTGCCGTTGTCGGGACCGGTCGATGCGACCGGCCCGACGGCCGCGGCAGGGCTGACGGGTTCGGCCGGTGGCCGGAGGCCGACGGTTCCGGTGGTGCCGCTGCGGGCGGTACGAGCAGGGTCTTCGGCACCGGCGGGCGGAGGTGCACCGGCGGGGAGCGGTGGGTCGGCTGCGCCTGTGGCTACGCGTTCTGCTGGGGCTGGGGGTGCGGCTGGGGGTGCGGCTGGTTTCGTGAGGTCGGCCGGGCCTGCCGGGTCCGCTGGACCGGTGGGTTCGGCTGGGCCGGCGGTGCAGCGGGCGCCGGTGGTGCAGCGGGTGCCGTTGGCGGGGCGGCGCGAGGGTGGTGCGGCCGTGCGGACGGCGGGGGCAGGAGCGGGAGCGGGAGCGGTACGGAGCGGGGGGAGCGCGCCGATGCCGGCGACCCCGTCGGCTTCGTCGACCCCGTCCACTCCGTCCATGTCCGTGTCCCCTTCGACCTCCTCGACCTCGTCCACTTCGCCGATGTCCCCGACCCCGTCGGTCTCCTCGACCTACTCGACCTCGTCCACCCCGTCGGCGTTCTCGACCCCGTCGACTTCCTCGGCTGCGCCGACCCCGTCGACTTCGTCCATCCCGTCGGCCTCCTCGACCTCGTCGGCCTCCTCGGCCGCGCCGACCCCCTCGGCCTCCTCGACCCCGTCGCTTTCCTCGGCCTCCTCCGCCAAGAGGGCCTCTGGGGACGGGCGGCGGGCGGTGCCCGCCGTGCAGCGGGCGGTCCCCTCGGTGGCCGTCGTTCCGGCCGCGGTGCCGGTGGCCTGGGCTCCGCAGTCGGCGCCGGTCGCTCCGGCTCCGGTCACCGGTCCGCGGGTCACGGCCGCACCTTTCGTCCCGCCTCGCCGCAGCGCGCTGACGCATGCGCCGGTGGGCACGTCGGCGCTGCCCGTGCAGCGGCGGACGCTGCCGTCGGCGCCCAGGACGCCGGCGAGCGAGAGTGCGGTGCCGGCGTCGGGTGAGGGTGACCGAGCCGGGGGCGAAACGGCGGCGGACGGGGGTGTACAGGGAGCGGTCGGGGCCGGGGATCCGGTGCCGGTGAGCGGCGGCTGGTCGTCGCCTCCGCGCAAGGGCGGCCGTACCTCCCCCGATACCGCCTCGCGTGCCCCTGAGGGCGCTCCGTCCGTATCGGCACCGGCACCGGCACCCGCCGTCGTACAGCGGTCCGCGTCCGGTGGCCGTGGTACGGCATCGGCTCCCGCATCTCCCAGAGCCACGGCACCTACGACACCCCGGCGCACCCCTCCCACGTCCCCCGCGGCACCCCCGGTATCCCCGACGCCTGCCCCGTCCGCCCCGTCCGCCGTGTCCCCGGACCGCGGTGGGCCTTCCGGCATGTCCGGCGCCGGGACGCAGACCCCGGTGCAGCGGCGGACGGTGAGCGGTGCCCCGGCCGGAGGCCCCGCGACGCCCCCCGTGCAGCGCCGTACGGCCACGGCCTCGGCCGCCCCGCACACCCCCGTCCCGGAAAGCGGGCCTACGGCGGAGAGTTCGGCACCGCAGCCCATGACCGGCACCGCCACCGAAGCCGCCGCCGCTGCTTCTCCCACCGCCGGAACTACACCCCCTGCCGTACCGCGGAGTGGGCGAGCGTCGGTCTCCCCGGCCGCGAGCGGTGGCCGCGAGGCGCCCGTGCAGCGGCGGGTCAGTGAGAGCGCGGCCGTCACCGACGCCGTACCGGCTGCCGTGCCGATGCCCGCGCGTGAGCCCAACCGGGCCGCCCCGGAAGGTACTTCGACAGCGCCCCGGCCCTCAGTCCCGGCTCCCGGCTCCCCTCGTCCGGGCCTCGGCGCCCCCCTTACGGGTACCGCCGGAGCTTCTCCGAGGGACGGCGGCAAGACGGGCAACGCGGGCAAGGTGGGCGAGACGGCTGTGCAGCGTCGGCGGACGACGGAGAAGACCTCGATCCCCTCCTCCCCCGCCGCACCGACACCGCCGGGCCCGCGTGAACCGGAAGACGCCCCGTCCACCGGCCCGGTGACGACGGCCCGGCCCGCTTCGGCGTCGGCGTCGGCGCCGACGTCGGCGCCGACTCCCGCCCCCGTGCAGCGTGCCGCGGCGACCACCCCGCGCGCACCCCGCCTCGGTCTCGGCGCTCCCGTCACCGGCCCGGCCGCGAGCCCGGCTCCCGCCAGGCGTGCCGGGCGCGGGGCTGCTGTGCCGTCCGTGCAGCGGCGACAGGCGTCGAGCGGTTCGGCGGACCGTGGGCCGGCCGCCGTCTCCCGCCCGGTGCCCGAAGCGCCCCGGCAGGGACCGCGAGCCGCGGCGGCAGACCTGCCGATACCGACGGCCGGGCCCGCTCTGCCCGCCTCCGCCGCCCCGGCGCCGCCGCCTCCACCAGCTCTGCCCGTCCCCGCCACGACGGGCCCTTCGCCGCTTCCCCCCTTCGTCCAGCGTGCCGCCGCTCCCGCCACTCCCGGTCTCGGCGGCCCCCCGGCATCCGGCCGGAGCCGGTCGCAGTCACCCCGGCCCACGAGTGCCACCCCGTCCCCCACCGGACCGGCGCCGGCGCCCCGGCCCCCCTTCGTGCAGCGAGCGGCGATTTCCACCGCCGCCCTGCCCGTCAAGCCGAGCACCACCACCGCGCCCGCTCACGCTGTCCCCCTGCGCCCCACCACCCCGATCTCCGCCACCACCCCTCTCCCCGTGGTGCCCCTCAACCGCCCCACCGTCCAGCGCGACGCTCTCCCCACGACCACCGTGAAGGAGACGCCGGCCGCCGGCGTCCGGGCCGAGCGGCAGCCGCCGCCCCCCAGCGACCCGCCACCCTCGTACTCCGGCTCTGCCGCCGACTCCGGCTCCAGTTCCGGCTCCAGTTCTGGTTCCGGCTCCGGTTCCGGCTCGTCCTCCGCCGATCCGCCCCCCGGATACCAGGCGGTCGAGGCGGGCGGCTTCGACCCCCGTGCGCTCACCGAGTTCCAGGTGGACGCCCTGGTCCACCGGATCATCGACCGGATCACCCGGCACGTCCGCACCGAACTCCGCCGCGACCGCGAACGCGTGGGAAAGCTCCGCGACTTCCGCTCCTGACCACGACGACCGCGTACCCACCCCACAGAAAGGCCCCCGATGGACCGCCAGGACCCGGGAACCACAGTCTGGTTCAGCCTCTCCATCGACGGCGAGGACCTCGGTTACTTCAACGGGTGCGAGGGGCTGTCGTCGCAGGTGGAGATCGAGCAGCGGCAGGAGGGCGGCAACAACGGATTCGTGTGGCAACTGCCGACCCGTGTCACCTTCTCCCACATCCGGCTGACCCGCCCGCTCACCCCGGACACCTCGAAGGTCGCGAAGTGGATCTCGTCCGTGCAGACGGGGATCGAGCGGCCCACCGGGCAGATCACGGCGCTGCGCGCGGACGGCTCGGAGGTGGCCCGGTGGGGACTCCTTGACGTGCTGCCGGTGAGCTGGCAGGGGCCCTCCCTGGACGCGGGCAACCCGTCCGTGGCCACGGAGGTCCTGGAGATCGCCCACCACGGATTCACGGACTGACGGAGAGGCGGACGGAGAGATCATGGCCAGGAGCAGCCGGGGCGCCGGCAAGAGCCTCGTGCGGGCCACCCTCGCGATACATGAACCGCCCGTGGGCACCAGCACCAGCCCGGGCGGCATCATCAAGACGTTCGGCTTCGAGTTCAACCCGGCGGAGCTGTCGATCGCCCGCCGGGCGGACTGGAAGTCGTCGGCGGCGCCGATCGAACGGGACGGCGCGCTGCCGGAGTTCCTCGGCACCCACCCGCGCGAGATGAGCGTGGAGATCTTCCTGGACCGGTCCGACGACCCGGACAGCAACGACGTGATGAAGAAGGTGGAGTCGTTGCTGGCCTGCTGCGAGGTCACCAGCAAGAGCATCGCGGCCAAGCAGCCGTCGCCGCCCTGGGTGGTGTTCCAGTGGGGCTCGTTCTCGACCGCCCACTTCACGGCGTACGTCGCCTCCGTCGACGTCTCCTACTCCCTGTTCGGGACCAGCGGGATGCCGATCCGGGCCAGCTGCCGGCTCCAGCTGCACGAGATCCCGAGCAAGACCGCGGGACAGAACCCGACGTCCGGCGCGCTCACCGCGCAGCGCGTGCACCGGGTCGTGGCCGGGGACTCGCTGCAGTCGCTGGCCTGGCGGGAGTACGGCAACGCGGCCGCCTGGCGGGCGATCGCGGACGCCAACGGGATCGACGACCCGGGGTGGCTGCCCGCGGGGACGGAACTGGTGTTGCCCGCCGCCGAGGAGGTGCGGTCCTGATGGTGAAGCACGCTTTCTCGAACGTCATCAAGGTCGTCATCGGCGGCAAGGAGCTGACGGCCACCTCGGAGTACGGGCGGTACCTCGTCGACGCCCACGTGGACCAGGGCGTCGGCGTGCCGGCCGCCTTCCAGCTGACCTTCCGCGACCCGACCCGCAAGCTGCTGGGCAAGCTGGGCGTCCAGTTCGGCACCCCGGTGGTGATCACGCCGGTCTCCGACGGGCAGGGCACCGGCGACCCGCTGTTCACCGGTGAGGTCACGGGGATGGAGGCCGAGTACGACGGCACCGGCAGCTATGCGGTGGTCCGGGGCTACGACTACGGGTTCCGGCTGATGCGGCAGCGCCGCGTGGTCGCCTACCGCAACCAGACCGCCTCCGACATCGCCCGCAAGCTGGCCGCGCAGGACGGCGTGCCGGTCGGGCGGATCCAGGCCACCAGGACCGTCTACGAGTTCATCAGCCAGTCGAACGTCACCGACTGGGACTTCCTGGCCCGGCTCGCCGACGAGAACGAGATGGTCATGTCGGTGGACGCGGACGGCAAGTTCCAGTTCGTGAAGCAGAAGAGCGCCTCGGGGGCGCCGTCGCCCCAGACCGACGGCGACAAGAGCCCGTTCGTGCTGGAGGCCAGGCACGACATCCTGCGGCTGCGTACCGCGGTCACCGCCTCCGACCAGGTGAACAAGGTCGAGTCGCGCGGCTGGGACGTGCGGACGAAGAAGACGCTCACGGCGACCGCCACGCCCGCCGGTAACACCGGCTACAGCATCGGCACCACCCCGGGCGCCGCGGCCGGCGAGTTCAAGACGTCGAAGCTGGTCGAGACGCGTACGCCGTACGACAAGCAGTCCGAGGTGAAGTACGCGGCCGACGCCCTCTCCGACGACGTCACCTCGACGTTCGCCGAGGTCGAGGTGGTCGTGCGGGGCAATCCGAAGCTGCGGCCGGGGGTTCCGGTGGCGCTCGCGGACGTCGGGGACCCCTTCGAGGGCAAGTACACGGTCACCTCGGTACGGCACGTCTTCGGTGACTCCAAGCACTACGAGACCTGGGTGACGGTCAGCGGCCGGCAGTGGCGGTCCCTGTACGGCGTGGCCTCGGGCGGTGCCGCGGACGCCGCTGCCGACCGGCAGCCCAGCGTGGCGCAGGCCCTGGTCACCGACGTACAGGACCCGCTCCAGCAGGGGCGGGTGAAGCTCAAGTTCCCGTGGCTGGACGACACCTACGTCAGCGACTGGACCCGGACCATGCAGTGGGGCGGGGTGCGCGGCGGTGGGGTCTTCCCGATGGACGTCGGTGACGAGGTGCTCGTCGCCTTCGACCGGGGCGCCCTCGACCACGCGTATGTCATCGGCGGGCTCTACAACGGCAAGGACAAGCCGACCAGGGTCAAGGACGTACCGCTGCACGACGGCATGCGCGGCCGGGCCACCCGGCACACCGTCTCCGACCGGGTCGGCAACCGCATGGACCTGCTCGACCAGCGGGGCCGCAAACAGGGCGTCCGGCTGGCCAGCGGCGACGACAGACTGACCGTCTTCCTGGACCGGCAGAAGACCGAGATCACCGTGGACAGCAAGGGCAGCGTCTCCATCAAGGGCAGCAGATCGGTGTCGGTCGAGGCCGGCGCCAACCTCTCCCTGAGGGCAGGCGGCGCGCTCAGTATCAGGAGCGGGGGACCGCTGTCCTTGCAGAGCGCGGCAGCCGTCGACATCAAGGCGGGCGCGGCGGTCTCCATGAGCGCCGGAGGCGCCGTGAACATGACGGCGGGCGGAGCGGCCTCCCTCACGGCGGGCGCCACGGTCCAGCTCACCGCGGCCCTCAACATCGGCATCAAGGGCGCCACCTACCTCCTCATGGGCAAGGGCAGCGCGAACGGCTTGCCGCTCCCTCCGCCTTTCTGAGCGACCCGGGCGGAGCGGGGCGCGGGGCTGAACCGAATGTGCGCCTACCGCCGGGTGAGCGCGACCAGCCCCCCGCACCCGCAGCCGGCACACCACCCGCACAGCGTCCCCGAACCCGAAGGAAGACACATGGCAGAGCAGTTCGTAGGCTCCGGCTGGTCCTTCCCCCTGCGCATCGGCCCGACCGGCGGCATCGCCCTGGTCAGCGGTGAGAAGGAGGTGGAGGAGGCCATCCGCCTCATCCTCTCCACGGCCCCGGGCGAACGCCCGATGCGGCCGGAGTTCGGCTGCGCCATCCACGACCTCGTCTTCGCCCCCGTCAACGAGCAGACCGCCGGCCGTATCCAGCACGAGGTGTACGCCAGCCTCGACCGGTGGGAGCCCCGGATCGAGGTCGAGGACGTCGAGGTGACCACCGGCGACGACCCGAGCGTGCTGATGATCGACGTCCGCTACTCGATCCGCGGCACCAACAACCCGCGGAGCCTGGTGTTCCCCTTCTACGTCATTCCCTCCCACGACGAGCCGGACCTGCCTCCCGCCTCCTCGGACTCCTCCGAAAGCGACCGCTGATCCCGATGGCCCTGCCCTCCCCGAACCTCGACGACCGCCGCTTCCAGCAGTTCGTCGACGACGCCAAGCGTTACATCCAGCAGCGCGCCCCGGAGTGGACCGACCACAACGTCTCCGACCCCGGCATCACGCTGGTGGAGACGGTCGCGCACATGGCCGACCAGATCGTGTACCGCCTCAACCGGGTCCCGGAGAAGAACCACCTCGCCTTCCTGGACCTGGTCGGCATCACGCTGTTCCCGCCGTCCGCCGCCCGTACGGACGTGACGTTCTGGCTGTCGGCGGCCCAGGAGGAGCCGGTTCCGGTGCCGGTCGGCACGGAGGTGGCGACCCGCCGTACCGAGACGCAGGAGGCGGTGGTCTTCGCGACCGAACGCGAACTGACCATCGTGCCGAGCGAGTTGCGGCACCTGCTGCGGCAGCAGCAGGGTTCCGCCGTCGTCGACCTCACCCATGAACTCGCCGAGGGCAAGGACCTGTTGTGCTTCACCGAGTCCCCGAACCCCGGTGACTGCATGCTGCTCGGCCTCTCCGCCGCCGTTCCGCACTGCGCGGTCGCCCTCGACCTGGACAGCCGGGTCGACGGTGTCGGCGTGGACCCGCGGCAGCCCCCGCTGGTGTGGGAGGCGTGGACGGAGGACGGCTGGCGGGAGTGCGAGGTCGACCGGGACGGCACGGGTGGCCTCAACCGCCCCGGCGAGGTCGTGCTGCACGTCCCCGGCGGTCACGTCCTGTCCCGCAACGGCGGCCTGGAGGCGAGCTGGCTGCGCTGCCGGGTCACCGAGCCGCGTGCCGACCAGCCCTTCTACACCACCTCCCCGACGGTCCGGTTCGTCGAGGCCTGCACGGTGGGCGGCACGACCGGCACCGTGCACGCGGAGACCGTGGAGGACGAGGCGCTCGGCGAGTCGACGGGCCTGCCCGGCCAGCGCCTGCGGCTCGCCCACGCCCCCGTCGTCGGGGACACCCCGCCGCTGCTCCTGCAGACCGCCGAGCACGACGGCGAGGGCGGCTGGGTGGACTGGCAGGTCGTCCCGCACTTCGCGGCCTCGGGACCGTACGACCGGCACCTCACCCTCGACGCGACCACCGGCGAGATCGCCTTCGGCCCCGCGGTCCGTGAACCCGACGGCTCGCTGCGCCAGTACGGCACGGTGGCCCCGAAGGGCGCGGTCATCCGGGCCCGCCGCTACCGCACGGGCGGCGGCCGGGACGGCAACGTGGCCCGGGGGGCCGTACAGATCCTGCGCTCCTCCATCCCGTACGTCGCGGAGGTCGTCAACCGGGAGGCCGCGCGCGGCGGAGTGGACGGCGAGACGGTCGCCGAGGCGAAGGTCCGCGCCCCGATCACGCTCCGCGCCCAGGAGCGGGCGGTGACCCTGCGCGACTACGAGGAGCTGGCCCGCCGCGCCGCCCCGGAGACGGCCCGGATCACCTGCCTGGAGGGCGAGGAGGGCGAACACGGGTCGTACGCGGTACGGGTGCTGGTGGTGCCGCAGGCGGTTCCGGACCCCGGCGGCCGGCTGCGCTTCGAGCAACTCGTCCCCGGCGACGCCCTGCTGGACCGCATCACCCGCTACCTGGACGAACGCCGCCTGATCGGGACCCGGTTGGCGGTCGGCCCGCCCTTCTACCAGGGCGTCACGGTCGTCGCCACCGTCCACGCCTTCCGCGGCGTGGACGTCGACCGGGTCCGCCGCCAGGCCCACGACGCCCTCTACCGGCACCTGGACCCGCTGACCGGCGGCGCGGACGGCAAGGGCTGGCCGTTCGGGCGCCCGGTGCAGTCGGGCGAGGTCTTCGCCGTGCTGCAACGCGTCCCCGGCATCGAGCTCGTCGACGAGGTCGTGCTGCACCCCGCCGACCCGCTCACCGGCAAGCGCGGCGACCCGACCGACCGCATCGACCTGGACGCCCCGTCCCTGGTCTTCTCCTACGACCACCGGGTCCGGGTGATCGGCGAATGACCGTCAACGACTCGACAGGAGGCGTCCGTTGAGAGGGTCCATCGACGGCCTCGGCTCCTCCGTCCCCATCGGCGCGATGCTCCCGTCGGTCTTCGCCGACGACGACCTGGCGCTGCGTTTCGTCGCCGGCCTGGACGACGTGATCGCCCCGATCCCGAACGTCCTCGACTGCCTGCCCAGCTACTTCGACCCGGCCCTGGCCCCGCTGGACTTCGCGGAATGGCTCGGCACCTGGGTCGGCGCGGAGACGGACGGCACGGAAGCGGAACCCCTGCTCCGGGCGGCCGTGGCGGCGGCCGCCTACCTGCACCGCATCCGGGGCACCCGCCTCGGCCTGTCCGAGGCGGTCCGGCTGGCCTTCGGCGTGACACCGGAGATCACGGAGAGCGGCGGCGCCGACTGGAACGCCCGCCCGCTGGGCCACTTCCCCGGCGAAGCCCGCCCCCGCCTGCACGTCCACCTCGCACTGCCCTCCCCCACCCCGGCCGACGAGGTCCGCCTGGAACACCTCGTGGCGGCCGCCCGCCCCGCTCACATGCCCTACACGGTCCAGGTGACCGCATCTTCTTCGTCCGCCGAAAGGACCCCGCAGCGATGACGACCAACCGGAACTGCACGGAGTGCGGCACGGTCGCCGACCCGGGCCAGTCCTTCTGCGACGCCTGCGGCTCGGTACTGAGCTGGTCGGCCAACGGGGCCGAGCCCCAACAACAGCAGGCACCCACTCCCGAGCCGACCCCGGCCCCGGCGTCGACCCCGGCCCCGGCGTCGACCCCGGCCCCGGCGTCGACCCCGGCCCCGGCGTCGACCCCGGCCCCGGCTCCGGCCGCCCCGGGCTGGGACGCCTTCACCCGCAGAGACGGCGGCTCGGGCCTGCCCCATACCCAACGCGGGGACCTCCTGGGAACGACCACTGCAGCGCCCCCTCAGGGGCGCGGGGCTGAATCGGATGTGCGGCTACCGCCGCGTGAGCGCGACCAGCCCCCACTGCCGGCCACCACACCCACGGCCGAAACCACCCCCCTTCCGGCACCCACTCCCATCCCTGCATCCGCCCCCACCCCCGCTCCACAAGCTGCTGCCGCCGCCGCAGACACCGCCGCCCAGCCCCCGCAGGGCCCCGCCGAAGGCGACCACGACCGGGCCCGCCGCCTCCTCATCCCCGTGACGGACCCCAACCCGCCCACCCCGCCGACCCCTTCCGTCGCCCCCGTTCTCCCCGGCCGCCCCACCCCCCAGCGCCCCCAGGCCGTCCGCGCCCCCGGCGAGGACCTCGGCGCCCACGGCGGCACCCCCTGCCCCTGGTGCGCCACCCCGAACCGCCCCGACCGTCACTTCTGCACCCGGTGCGCGATGCCCATGGCCGGCCACGGCCACGGCGCGTCTTCGGCCTCCCGCCCCTGGTGGCGCCGCATCTTCGACTTCGGCAACCGCGAGACCCCCTGGGCCGGCGACCGCCCCCGGCTGCGCCGTGCCTTCGACCGTGTGCTGACCTGGATCGGCGCGGCCGTCGTCATCGCGCTCGTCACGGTCCTGGCGTTCAACATCCCGAACGCGGTGAGCGCCACCCGCGACCACTTCGCCAAGCGCGCCCCGGTCCCTCCGGACCGGTTCAGCGCGTCCCGCTCGTACGCCGGTCACAAGCCGGACCTGCTCTTCGACAACCTGAACAACACCTGGTGGGGCCCCGGCGTGGTCCAGGGCGGCGTGGGCGAGTGGATCGAGGCGCGCTACGACGAGCCGGTCTCCCTGCTGAACGTCGTCATCTCCTCCGGCGAGTCGAAACGCTTCGACCAGCTGAAGAAGTCGGCCCTGCCGCACCGGATGAAGGCGACCATCAAGACGTCCGACGGCAAGACGGAGACCCGGGAGATCACCCTCGACCGGACGGCCGGCGGCCAGACCCGGGACTTCCGCGTGAAGAACGTCATCTCGGTCCGCTTCACGATCGAGTCGTCGTACCAGGCCTCGGGGGCCACCCAGGTGGCCATCGCCGAAATAGAGTTCTTCGGCCCGTCGAGCGCGAACTCCTCCTGAGAAAGGGACCTATTTCCTCATCAGGGACCGGTAGACGGCCGTGGACCTGGGGTTGCCCCGGCAGCCCCACACCCCGTGCGGGCAGTAGTCGGTGATGCTCTGGTACAGCGGGCGGTTGTCCGCGAACCACTTCACCATGCCCTTCATGTACGCCGGGTCGTCGCCGTTCTCGTACAGCCCCCACTCGGGATAGGAGACGGGCTTGCCGTGGGCGCGGGCGAACGTGACCTGCGCCCGCAGCCCGTACGGCTCGGTGACCTGTTCGGCGAAGGACATCCCGCGCGGGGCGTCGTAGGCGTCCATGCCGATGATGTCCACGAACCGGTCCCCCGGATAGCACTGGGTCCAGGGGACCGCGTCCCGCCCCCGGTTGGGCGTGAAGTCGAACCGGAACCGCTGGCCCGGCACCGACCGCATCGCGGTGACGATCCGCACCCAGTACGCCTTCCAGGCGGCCGGGTCCGGTCCGCAGCGGTGGGTGTACGTCACCCCGTTCATCTCCCAGCCGAGCACCACGACGGTGTCCGGCGCGCCGACCGCCACCAGACGCCGGGCCAGCGTCCGGAAGTGCCCGTCGTACCGCCCCTCCGCCCCGGACCGGAGCTCGCGGCGCACCTCGGCGTCGGGCAGATGCGCCTCCGTCCGTTCCAGCATGGGCACGTTGAGCACGAGGAGCCGGTCGGGCTCGGCCCGCCGCCAGTCGGCCCACAGCCGTACGAAGTCGGGGGCGCCCTCGATGTTCCGCCACACGTCACCGGGGAGGTAGGTGTGCCCGACCCGGGGTTCGTCGTCCCCCAGCCAGCTGCCGAGCGCGCTCACCCGGCGCACGCCTTCGGCGCCGTAACCGACGTACGCCCCGAAGGGGCCGGGGGCGGCGGGCCGTGCGGTCTCCGGGCGGGAGACGGGGAGCAGGAACAGGGCGACCAGCGTGGCGACCAGGAGGAACCTCAGACGTGCCATGGGGTGCAGTCTGGCCGTTCCGGGAGGGCGAGTTGCCCGTTGTGGGCATCTTGGACTGCTGTGCGAGGACGCCGGCCGCCGACGCCCCGGCGCGGTTACGGCGGTACGGGCACCCCGTGCCGGCGCAGCCAGGGCGACGGGGGCACCGCGGAGCCCATGACGGGGCCGGTGCGGACCGCGGTCCAGCGGTCGGTGGGGCCCTCGGACGGCGGGGCGCCGGGGGTGCCGAAGGCGCGGTGCTCGTCCTGGGGGGCGGCCTTGGCGGGCGGGATGAGGAACGCGCCCGTCAGGAGGAGGACGACCGCGGCCGTGAGGAGTCGTGGATCATCCGTTCGCATTGTCGGATCCTCGGACGAACGGCCGGGCATGGGGCGGCTCACACGCCGGGTGCCGTGACTTTCGCCCGTTCGGGTGCGGCGCTCAGATCGGGGTGTGGTGGCCGACCACGGCGCTCGCGAGCAGGGAGAGCCGGTCGCGCTGGTCGTCGGTGAGGTGTGCGGTGAGGTCGCGGATCTCCCGCTCGGCGTCGGCCGCGCAGCGCCGGGCCAGTTTCTGCCCCTCGGGGGTGATCGACACCAGCAGGCTCCGCCTGTCGTGCGGCGAGGGGGACCGGCGGACCAGGTCCCGGCGTTCGGCGCGGTCGACCAGGCCGGTCATGCTCGACTTGTCCAGGCCCAGGTGACGGGCGAGTTCCTGCATGCCGGGCGTGCGGTCGCGCAGCACGCCGAGCAGCCGCAACTGGACGGCCGACAGACCGTGTTCCGCCGCGACCTTCCCGAGCGCGGCCTGCACCAGGAACGACAGCTGGGCGAGGCTGTCCACGATCCCCAGGTCCGCCACTTCCGCGGCGGTCTGTCCCGCGGCCGTGTGTCCCGCGGCCGTGTGTCCCGTGTCCTTGGATTCCGGTTCGTCCGACATGATCGCCATCCTACGAGGATTAGTACGTGCCGCCAACCACTTGACTTGGTACGTGGTGCCAACTAATTTAATTGGTGTCACGTACTAAAAGGAGGAGCCGTCATGCACGCTGCCGTCGTCCGCTCGTTCGACCGCCCGCCCCGCTTCGAGGAGTTCGCCGCCCCCGTGCCCGCCGCGGACAAGCCGGTGGTGGAGATGGTCGCCGCCGGCCTGCACCCCCGGGTCCGCTCCGGTGCCGACGGCACGCACTACACCAGCGACGGCCGGCTCCCCCTGATCCCCGGCATCGACGGAGTGGGCCGGCTGCCCGACGGGCGCCTCGTCTACTTCGTCGCCGCCGACGAGGACCCGGGCACCATGGCCGAGCAGGCCCTCGTCGACCCGCGCCGGGCCGTCCCACTCCCCGACGGCGCCGACCCGGTGACCATCGCCGCCGCCATGAACCCCGCCATGTCCTCCTGGGTGGCACTGCGCCGCCGGATCACCTTCAAGCCCGGGCAGAGCGTCCTGGTCCTCGGCGCCACCGGCAACGCGGGCCGGATGGCCGTACAGATCGCCCGGCACCTCGGCGCCGACCGGATCGTCGCCGCCGGCCGCGACCCGCTCCGCCTGGAACTGCTCTCCGGCCTCGGCGCCACGGACGTGGTCTCGCTGGCCGGGGACCCGGACAAGGACTTCGCCCGGCTCGGCGAGGCCGCCGCGGACGTCGACGTCGTCATCGACTACACCTGGGGCGGACCCACCGAGCGGGCTCTCCCGGCCGTGCTGACCCGGCGCACCGACCGCAGCGCCCCGCTGGACTGGATCCAGATCGGCTCCCTGGCCGGACCGGAGATCACCCTGCCGTCCGCCGTGCTGCGCGCCGCCAACCTGCGGCTCATGGGCAGCGGCCAGGGCTCCGTCACCGCCCGCGGGATCGTCGCCGAACTGCCCTCCCTGATGACCGAACTCACCCGGGGCACCATCACCGCCGACGCCCTGCCGGTACCGCTGTCCGAGGTCGAGCAGGCCTGGACCGCGCCCGTCGAGCCCGGCCGGCGAATCGTCTTCACCCCGTCCGGAGACTGAACGCCCGGCCGTCGTCCGCCCGTACTTGCGGGGACAGCGTTCGTTCGCAGATCGGAGTCCCCCGTGCACGCATCCGCAGCCATCGGCGTGACCGGCCTCGGAGTGATGGGCCGCAACCTGGCCCGGAACTTCGCCCGGCACGGCTACCCGGTCGCCGTCCACAACCGCACACCCGCCCGCACCCGCGCCCTGGTCGAGGAGTACGGACAGGAGGGCACGTTCGTCGGCGCCGAGACCGCCGCGGACTTCGTCGCCGCCCTCGAACGCCCCCGGCGGCTCATGATCATGGTGCAGGCCGGTGCCGCCACCGACGCCGTCATCGACGAGTTCGTGCCGCTCCTGGAACCCGGTGACATCGTCATCGACGGCGGCAACGCCCACTTCGCCGACACCCGCCGCCGGGAGGCCGCCCTGCGCGAGCGGGGGCTGCACTTCGTCGGGGTCGGGGTGTCCGGCGGCGAGGAGGGCGCGCTCAACGGGCCGTCCATCATGCCGGGCGGCTCCGCGGAGTCCTACGCCGTCCTCGGGCCGATGTTCGAGGACATCAGCGCGAAGGTCGGCGGCGAACCGTGCGCCACGCACGTCGGCGCGGACGGCGCCGGGCACTTCGTGAAGATGGTGCACAACGGCATCGAGTACGCCGACATGCAGCTCATCGCCGAGGCCTACGACCTGCTCCGCCAGGTCGGCGGGTACGCGCCGGCCGAGATCGCGGACATCTTCCGGGAGTGGAACGGCGGCCGGCTCGGGTCGTATCTCATCGAGATCACCGCTGACGTGCTCGCCCACGTGGACGCCGCCACCGGTGCGCCCTTCGTCGACATCGTCGCCGACGCGGCCGGACAGAAGGGCACCGGGCGCTGGACCGTCCAGACCGCGCTGGACCTGGCCTCGCCGGTCACCGCGATCGCCCAGGCGACCTTCGCCCGTGCCGCGTCCGGCCGCCGCGAACTGCGCTCCGCGTACGCCGGGTTGCCCGGCGGCACCACGCCCCCGCTGAGCGCCACCGAGGCCGACCGCTTCGCCTCCCGCGTCGAACACGCCTTGTACGCGTCGAAGGTCATCGCCTACGACCAGGGGTGGACGATGATCCAGGACGCGGCCGCCGAGTACGGCTGGAAGATCGACCTGGGCGCGGTGGCCCGGATCTGGCGGGGCGGCTGCATCATCCGCGCGTCCTTCCTGGACCGGATCCGCGCGGCCTACCGGGCCGACCCGGACCTCGTCAGCCTGCTGGCCGAGCGGGAGTTCGCGAAGGAGATCGCCGACGCGCAGGTGCCGTGGCGGGAGACGGTCGCGTCCGCGGCACGCCGGGGCATCCCGGTCCCGGCGTTCTCGGCGGCCCTGTCCCACTACGACACGCTGCGCTCCCCGCGTCTGCCGGCGGCCCTCCTCCAGGGCCAGCGCGACTACTTCGGCGCGCACACGTACGGCAGGGTCGACCGGGAGGGGTCGTTCCACACCCACTGGGCGACAGAGGGCCGCCCCGAAACCCAGGGCTGAGCAGCGCCCCGTCTTTTAAGGGGCGCGGGGCTGTATTTGATTTGCGGCTACCGCCGCGTGGGCGCGACAAGCCACGACGAAGCCGCGGACCGCTGACGGCATTTCGCGGCACTCTCGGCCGTGCCACCGTCCCGCGGGTGTCGGAGCGTGGCCCGCTGCAGGTTCGTCGTGGCTGGTCGCGCAGTTCCCCGCGCCCCCTACGGGGCTCGGACAGCCTCCGCCGGCGGCACGCGCAGGGCCCGTCGCGTCGGCAGTTCGATCGTGACGTACGACGTGAGGATCACCGTCGCCGCCGCTGCCGGGAGCAGCCACACCGGGCCCGCCGGCCACGGGTGGTGCAGGAAGCCCTGGCCCAGCAGCGCCAGCGGCACCGCTGACAGGGCGAGGCCGGCCGCCAGTGCCGTCACCGCGATCACCCCGGCCTCCCGGCGCATCATCGCGAGGATCTGCCTCGGCGTCGTACCGACCAGCCGCAGCGCGGCGATCTCCGTGCGGCGCTGGGCGGTCGCCGCGACCAGCCGGTTGGCGATGCTGAGCAGCAGATAGCCGAGCAGGACGACGATGACCGCCAGGTTCACCCACACCTCGGGCGGGGTGTCGGCGCCCGCCCGAGGGGCCGTGTCCGACAGGGCGAGGCCGGGACGGGCGGCGGCCAAGGCGGTCAGCGCGCGGTCGGCCCCGGCGGAGCCGTCCGTGCGGACCAGCGCGCTCTGGTCGAGGCCGCTCGTGGTGTGCCCGGCGGCCAGGTCGTGGGAGAGGACGATCGGGCCGAAGCCGAGCCCGCGGTCGTACACGGCCACCACCTTCGCCTCGACGGGCGCGCCGTCGCCGAGGAACAGCTTGATCCGGGCGCCCGGTTCGGCGTCGCGCGGGCCCGCCACCTCGCTGCTGACGGCCACCGTGGCGCCGGTCAGACCGGTCAGGCTGCCCTGTGTCACCCCCAGGTCGAGGACGTCCTTCGCGGCCGGGGTCAGGATCAGCGCGGCGGCGGACTCGGTCTGGGGGTCGCCGAACTGGAGGTACGGCCAGACCACGGTGGTCGTGCCGACGGGCGCCGCGGCCTCGACGCCCGGGAGCCGTCGTACGGCGGCGAGCGTGCCGTCCGGCAGCCCGCCCAGCGCGGGGGCGCCGAGGCGGTACTGGCCCAGCGTCCCGGTACGGGTGTCGTCCGAGGTCGCGGCCAGCATCGTGGTCTGCGCGAGCGTGTACGTCAGCACGAACACGACCGCCATGGCGAGCGGACTGATCACCCCGGTGACCCGCTGCGCGTACGCCCGTACGTTGGACAGGGCCAGCCAGGTCGGCGCGGACACCCCGGGGCGCAGCCGTCGTACGACCGCCTCGCCCGCCGTCCGGACCAGCGCGGGGCCCGCCAGCGCCAGGCCGATCGCGGCGACGATGCCCGCGATGGAGGTGGCGGAGGCACTGATCGGGGTGCGTTGCAGCAGCGGCGTGACGGACAGGGGGCAGGAGACGGCCATCAGCGCCAGGCCCGTGACCGTACGGGACCTGGACGGGGTGCGGGGTTCGCTGCGGGACTCGGCGACCGCCTCGGTGGCCGGCATCTTCGAGGTCCGCCAGGCGGCGCAGCGGGCGGCGACCCGGACGACCGCGACGAGGAGGACGACGGCCGCCAGGGCCGGGAACGGGCTGAACGTGAGGGGGAGTCCGGCCGGCAGCACGTCCCGGTGGACGAGGAGCGTGCGGAAGCGGGCGGCGAGGAGATAGCCGAGGGCGATGCCGGGGACCAGGGCCACGGCCGTCACCGTCGTCGACTGGGCGGCGGCCAGCCGGCGGATCTGCCGCGGGGTCGCCCCGACGGCCCGCATCAGCGCCAGGTCCCGGCGCTGGCCGGCGATCGCCACACCCAGCGCGCCCGCGGTGACGAACCCGGTGATCAGCAGGACGATCCCGCCGAGGGAGCCGGACAGGAGGATCAGCAGGGAGCGGGCGGAGCCGATGCCGGGGGCCGCGGCCGTCCCGCGGCCGGCTCCGGTGAGGACCTTCAGACCGGTGCCGGAGACGGCTTCGCGCGCCGCCGAGGCGACCTGCTCCTCGGTTCCGGGGCGGGTGCGGAGGCCGATGAGGTCGACGGTGCCCCGCGGGGCGCGGTCGGCCAGTTGCGCCGCCCTGCCGTCCGTGAAGTAGAGGCCCGCGTCCGGGGCGTGGACCAGGGCGGTGACGCGGTAGGCGGTCGCGGTGGCGCCGCCGGCGGTGACGCGGACCTCGTCGCCGACGGCCAGGCCGGTGGAGGCCGCCACCGCCACCTCGGCGGGGGCCGCCGGGGCACGGCCCTCGATGCGCGGGCCGGCGAGCAGCTTCGTCGAGGACCAGCCGTGGCCCGCCGTCGCCGGGTCCTCGCCGGCGGCCGGGACGAGGTGGCCGCGCGGGTCCGTCACGGCGGCCGGGAAGCCGAGGTCGCCGACCGCGGCCGTGACGCCGGGCAGCTTCGCCAGGCGGTCGGTGAGGGCGGCCGGGACCCTGGCGCGTTCCGGCAGGGCGATCGGGAGGTCACCGGGGACGTGGTACTCCTGGTCGGCGGCGACCACGACGTCCGCGCCGCCGAGCCGGCCGGGCGGCAGCTGGGAGCGCAGGCCGGACTCCGCCAGCACACCCGTGGCGGTGATCAGGGCCGCGCCGCCCAGGACCGCGCAGGCCACGGCGAGCAGCGAGGCGAACCGGTGGGCGGCCATCCGCAGGGCGAAGTGCAGCATGGTGGTCACCACTCTCCCAACGCGGCGAGCCGGGCGGCCAGTTGGGAGGCCGTCGGATGGTCCATGGCCTCGACCACCCGGCCGTCGGCCATCACCAGCGCCCGGTGCGCACGGGCCGCCGCGGCCGGGTCGTGGGTGACCATGACGACGGTCTGACCGAGGTCGTCGACGAGCGTCCGGAGCAGGTCGAGCACCTGGTGGGCGCTGCGCAGGTCGAGTGCGCCGGTCGGCTCGTCGGCGAACACCACCGCCGGGCGCGCGGCCAACGCCCGCACCAATGCGGCCCGTTGCTGCTGGCCGCCGGAGAGTTCGGCGGGGCGGTGGTGGAGCCGGTCGGCGAGCCCGACCCGTTCGGTCAGGGTGCGGATCCAGTCCCGGTCGGGTCGGCGGCCGGCCAGCCGCAGCGGCAGGGTGATGTTGTCCTCGACGGAGAGGGACGGGATCAGGTTGTAGGCCTGGAAGACGAAACCGACGCGCTCCCGGCGCAGTTCGGTGCGCTTGGTCTCGTTCAGCCCGGCGATCTCCCGGCCGTCGATACGGACGCTGCCCGAGGTCGGCGAGTCCAGTCCGGCCGCGCAGTGCATCAGCGTGCTCTTGCCGGACCCGGAGGGGCCCATCACGGCCAGGAAGGTGCCGTGTTCCACGGTGAGCGACACCTCGTCCAGGGCCCGCACCCCGCCCGGGTACGTCTTGCCCACGCCCGTCAGCGCGATGGCGGGGGCCCGGCGGGCGGTCTCGACGGTGGCCGTGTTCATCGACGCCCCCGCAGCCGGCGCGCCACCAGGGTGCCCGCGCTGAGCAGGGTCACCACACCGCAGGCCACGGGCGTCCAGACGGGCACACCGCCGTAGGAGGTGGCCATGTTCGCGCCCGCGCTGAGGACGAGGAGGGACCACAGCAGCACGCGGACGAGGTCCGCGCCGCCGCCCGGCCGGTCGACAGGGGGCGGGCTGGTGAGGCGATAGGGGTCGGTGCTGGTCACGGGAACCTCCGGCTGGGGGCTGACGTCCTGCGTTACGGGTACCGACGCTACGGACCGTGACCGCCCTCGGCCGATCCCGCGGACCGCCCGGTTCGAGGTACAGCAGGCTGTACTTTCCGGGCCGGACGGCCCCGGCCAACCGCCTTACGACCTAGGGTCCTTGACGACGGAGAAAGGGGTGCGCATGGCTGTCACCGGGGTGCGGGCCGAGGGGGTCAGGGCCCTCGCCGGACGGACGCTGCGCGCGGCGGGCGGTGCGAGCGCCGAGCTCGTCGGCGGGCTCGGTACGGCCGTACCGGCGTTCGGCCTGCTGCTACTGCTCGCGGTGACGGCCGTGACCGCACCGCTGGGCGTGGGCCTGCTCCTGGCCCCGCTCGCGCTGCGCGCGCTGCACGCCCTGGCCGGGCGTGAGCGGGCGCGGCTCGGCCGGCGCGGGCCCGAGGTCATCGCCCCCGGCCCGCCGCCCACCCGGCTGCGGCTCGCGCTCGGCGACCCCACCACCCGGCGCGAACTGCGCTGGCTGCTGCGGCACGGCACGCTCGGCCTGCCGCTGGGGCTGCTCGGCGTCCTGCTGCCGCTCTCCGCCGTACGGGACACGCTCTTTCCGCTGTACTGGCGGTTCATGCCCGAGAACCTGACCGCCACCTCCTTCGGCTACGGCGTCGCGCACTCCTGGGTGGACGCCTTCGCCGTCTGCATGCTCGGCATCGGGTCGATCGCCGTCATCCTGGGCCTGACCCCCGGCATGGCCCGGCTCCAGGCGGACCCCGGGCGGCGCCTGCTCGCCGCCGGACCCGACACCGACCTCTCCCTCCGGGTCGCCGAACTCACCGCCACCCGCGCCGCCGCCCTCGACGCGCACGCCACCGAACTGCGCCGGATCGAGCGGGCGTTGCACGACGGCACGCAGAACCGGCTGGTCTCGGTCACCGTGCTGCTCGGCGCCGCCCGCCGCCAGGTGGCCCGCGATCCGTCCCGAGCCGACGAGATCCTGGAACGCGCCCAGTCGGCCGCCGAACAGGCACTGGCCGAACTGCGTACGGTCTCGCGGAGCATCCTGCCGCCGGTTCTGGACGACCGGGGCCTGGCGGGCGCCCTGTCCGGCCTGGCCGCCGAGTCGCCGGTGCCGTGCCGGATCGACGTCGACGCGCCCGAGCGCTGTGCCGCCTCCGTGGAGGCGACCGCCTACTTCGTCGTCGCCGAGGCCCTCACCAACGTCGCCAAGCACAGCGGCGCCGACCGGGCCACGGTCGGCGTCCGGGCCCGCGGCGGCCGGCTCACCCTGACCGTCACCGACGACGGCCGGGGCGGCGCCGACCCGGCCGGCGGCTCCGGGCTGACCGGCATCCGCCGCCGGGTCGCGGCGCACGACGGCACCCTCCGCCTGACCAGTCCGGCAGGCGGCCCGACCACCCTGGAAGTGGAACTGCCCTGTGGAACCTGACCGAGTGCTGCGGATCGTGATGGCCGAGGACGACCCGCTGTTGCGGGAGGGCCTGGCCCTGCTGCTGCGGGCCGAGGGCGTCGAGGTGGCCGCCACCGCCGGGACGCCGGACGAGGCGCTGGACGCCATCGACGCGCACCGGCCGGACGTGGCCATCCTGGACGTCCGGATGCCGCCCACCCACACCGACGAAGGGATCCGCGCGGCCGTGGAGGCCCGGCGCCGCCACCCCGGCCTCGCCGTGCTCGTGCTGTCGGCGTACGTCGAGCAGAGCTTCGCCACCCAGCTGCTCACCGGAGGGGTCGGCGGCCTCGGCTATCTGCTCAAGGAACGGGTGGGCCGGGTCGAGGAGTTCCTCGACGCCCTGCACCGGGTGGCGGACGGCGGCACCGCGATCGACCCCGAGGTCGTCGCCCAGCTCTTCGCCCGTTCCCGCCAGGACACCCGCCTGGAACGGCTGAGCCCGCGCGAACGCGACGTCCTCGCCCTGATGGCCGAGGGCCTCGGCAACTCCGCGATCGCCGAACGCCTCGTCGTCACCGACGGCGCCGTCCACAAGCACATCCGGTCCATCTTCGCCAAGCTCGACCTGTCACCGGCCGACCGGGTGGACCGCCGGGTCGCGGCGGTCCTGCACTACCTGGAGGACGCCCGGGTCAGATCCCGCTGAGGCCTCTGGTGCTCTTGAGGCAGGTCAGACGCGGACGCCGAACATGAACGGGCCGCCGATGGTGGACATCGACTCGTAGCGGACGACCGTGCCGGTGCGCGGGGCGTGCAGGATCTGCCCGTTGCCCGCGTACAGGCCCACGTGATGCAGGTCGTTGAAGAAGAAGACCAGGTCGCCTACCTGGAGGCCGGACGTCGAGTAGATCCTGGTGCCGGCCCCCGTCTGGGACTCGGAGGTGCGCGGGATGGAGACCCCGGCCTGCGCGTAGGCCCAGGAGGTCAGGCCCGAGCAGTCGAAGGAGGACGGGCCGGTGGCGCCGTAGACGTACGGCGTGCCGATCTTGGACTGGGCGGCGGCGAAGGCGGCCGCGGCCCGGCCGGTGGCGGAGGTGTCGTTGCCGAGGTCCACCCGCTCGCTGGAGGAACGGCTGGCGCGGTCCTGCTCGGCGGTCAGCGCGGCCTTCTCGGCGGCGGTGAGGCTGTTGAGCAGCTTCTGCGCCTCGGCCAGCTTGGCCTGGACTTCCTTCTTCTTGGTGCCGAGTTCGGTGCGGGTGGCGGACAGGTCCTTGAGCTTGCCGGTGGCCTCCGCCCGCTCCTGCGCCAGTTCGCGCTGCTTGGCCTGGATCTTCTTCAGCGTATCGACCTGCTGGCCGCTCAGCTGGTCAAGGGTGGAGGCCTTGTCCAGGTAGTCCTCCGGGTCGGCGGAGAGGAACAGCTGGAGGGACGGGTCGATGCCGCCGCTGCGGTACTGGGCGGTGGCCATGGAGCCGATGCCGTCCCGCAGTTCGTTCAGCTCGTCCTGACCGTGCGCGACCGAGTCCTGCAGCGCCGATATCTGCTTCTGGAGCTTCTCCTGCTTCTCCTTGGCCCCGTTGAACTTCTCGGTGGCCTGCTCGGCCTCCTCGTACAGCTTGTCGACCCTGGACTTGACCTCGCCCTTGCTCGGCTTCGCGGCGGGCGCGGCGTCGGCCGCCTGTGAGGAGAGGACCACGGCGGCAGCGGCGGCGGTGGTGAGCACGGTGACCCGAGCACGGCTCGGCTGCTTGGGACGACGGTGGAACGCCACGGGGGCGATCTCCTTCCGAGCGAGGAGTCGAGCGACGGATCAAGTAAGGAGCAAGCGATGGATCAACTAGTAGTACGAGCCTCAGACATTAATGACTCGCTTATGTTCAGTTCAAATCTCCGCATGAAAAAAATCCGGCCACCGGTCGTCAACTGGCCTTCTGTGCCGGTCGGGTCACGGAGCGTCGGGCCGTCGATTGTAAAGAACCTTGACAGTTAATTGGTCTAGTCCAAATATGGGCGCCCATGAGACGCACTCGTGCCCTGCAGGCCGCCCTGACCGCAACCGCCCTGTCCGCCACCCTCGTTGCCTTCGGATCGGGCGCCGCGCACGCCTCCCCGCAGCACGCCGCGAAGCCCATGCCCGCGCGGGTCGCGGCGCCCTACTTCGAGGCCTGGACCGGCGAGAGCCCCGCCGCGCTCGCCGCCGAGTCCGGCAACAAGTACCTCACCCTGGCCTTCCTGCAGACGCCCGCCGCGGGCTCCTGCACCGCCGACTGGAACGGCGACGCCACCCAGCCGATCTCCCGGTCGACCTTCGGCGCCGACATCGCCACCCTCCAGGCCCGCGGCGGCAACGCCATCCCCTCCTTCGGCGGCTACAGCGCCGACACCACCGGCACCGAACTCGCCGACAGCTGCACCGACGTGGACGCCATCGCCGGGGTGTACGAGAAGCTCGTCACGACGTACGGCATCTCCCGCATCGACCTCGACATCGAGGCCGACTCCCTCGCCGACACCGCGGGGATCGACCGCCGCAACCAGGCGATCGCCAAGGCGGAGCGCTGGGCCGACCGCACCGGCCACCCGCTCCAGTTCTCCTACACCCTGCCGACCACCACCAAGGGCCTGGAGACCAACGGCCTGGCCGTCCTCCAGAACGCCGTCGCCCACCACGCGCGCGTGGACGTCGTCAACATCATGACCTTCGACTACTACGACGGCGCCACCCACGACATGGCCGCCGACACCAGGACCGCGGCCGACGGCCTGCACGCCCAACTCGCCACCCTCTACCCGCACAAGAGCTCCAGGGAGCTGTGGGGCATGGTCGGCGTCACCGAGATGCCCGGCATCGACGACTACGGCCCCGAGGAGACCTTCACCACCCAGAACGCCGTGGACGTCGAACGCTGGGCCGCCGCCCGGGGCATCGACACCCTCTCCTTCTGGGCCCTCCAGCGCGACAACGGCGACTGCGTCGGCACCGGCGGCGCCAACGCCTGCTCCGGAATCGCCCAGGACCCCTGGTACTTCAGCCACACCTTCGCCCGCTTCGCGCGCTTCGCCGGTCTGGGGCGGTAAGACGCCGGCCGGCTGATTCCTCCGACCGTGCCGACCGGGCGTCCACACCCTGTGGACGCCCCGTCGGCCCCCGGGGGGCCTAACGGTTGACCGGTATCATATAAAAAAAAACCAAACCACCACACAACCATACAA
>NZ_JBHXSK010000004.1:0-53783 GCF_042716195.1 Streptomyces sp. NPDC058683 | reverse complement strand
CACCTCAATTTCCGCGGCCTGCTTCTTTTTTTTATATTATACGGGTTGGGGGGGGTTAAGCCGCCGCCGGCCTGTTTCCCCCCACCGGGCCGCCGGGGCGTCCACACCCTGTGGACGCCCGGTCGGCCGCGGTGGGGCCTACGGGTTGACGACGCTGCCGCCGAAGGTGACGTTCAGCTTGCCGCCCGACGCGAAGGACCAGCCGAGGGCGCCCGCGTAGGAGGAGCACCGGGAGCCGTTCGTACCGGTCCAGAACTGGTTGGAGCTGTCGGCGTCGCCGACGGTCTTGTCGTTCGAGCCGTCTACGGCGAACCGGCAGGAGGTGTCGGTCCGGAACACCGAAGTCCCGGTGTCGAAGGAGAAGTTGCGCTCGGCGTTGTCGATGCCGACGTTGTTCGAGACGGTCATGGTGCCCGGGTTGCTGTTGTAGGTGAACCCGTGGTGCCCGTTGCCGTAGGCGATGTTGTGCCGCACCACGTGGTCGACGGCGATGTCGTCGCCGCCCAGCTTGTAGCCGTTGCGGTCGCCGTCCCCGCTCTGACTGCCGTCGCTGAGCGTGCCGTTGCCGTAGGAGAGCGAGTACTCGATGGTGACCGGCCCGATCGCCCCGGTGTCGGTCTTGGTGTAGAGATCCCAGCCGTCGTCGATGTTGTGGTGCGAGACGTCGTACCGGAAGACGTTCCCGGTCCCCGTGGTCAGCTTGCTCGCGAACCCGTCCGCGTCCTCCCCGTCGCTGTCGGCGTTGTCGTGCGACTCCGAGCTGACGACGAGGTTGCCGGCCGGCCACTGGCTGCTGGGCGTGCTGGAGGAGATCCGGCCGAGTTGGAGTCCCGTGTCGCGGTTGTACGCGGTCACGGCGCGCTCGACGACGTTGTTGCTGCCGCCGACGTAGATGCCGTTGTCGCCCGCGTGCTCGACCGTGAGGCCGTACAGGTGCCAGTAGTTCGCGTAGAGCTGGATGCCCCGGTTCGACGAACTCTCGCTCTGCGCGGAGAAGTCGAGGACCGGGGTCTCGCCCGGGTAGGCGGAGAGGGTGGTGAGCGCGCCGGAGGTGCCGTCGGCGCCGGCCGGGATGGTCACGGTGGCGGAGTAGGCGTACGTCCCGCCGCGCAGGTAGATCGTGCCGCCGGAGGCGATACGGCTGATCGCCGAGGTGAGCGTGGTCGGCGCCGACTGGGTGCCGGCCGCGCTGTCGGTGCCGCTCGGCGACACGTACAGCACGGTGGACGCGGCCTGCGCGGGGGTGCCGGAGAGTGCGACGAGCGTGCCGGCGAGCAGGCCGACGGACGCGATGACTGGTCTCACGTGCATCGTTCGTCTCCGTTCGGGTTTTGAGGTGTGACCGGACGTGCGGGAGAGGTGGAGGCGTAGATCCGTAGAGAAGGAAAGCGCTTTCTCTGTGAAGCTAGGGAAGGTGTCGCGGACGCGTCAAGGGTCATGTATGTAAAGGAAGTTCAGGTGTGTGATTCTCTGGGGGATGGTTCGATTATTTCGATGGCGATCGGAATAGTCGTCGCCGGACCCCGGTTGTCGCTGACATGGACGAGATCGTGGATGAGACGGACAAGATCGACCTGGGTGCCGTCGGCGCATGGCGTCACGCGGACACCTCGCCGGAGCTCGCCGGCGAGCTGGAACGCCTGGGCTACGGCACGCTGTGGCTCGGCAACGTGACCGACCCCGACCTGGCCGTGGTCGAACGGCTGCTCGACGCCACCGAGACCCTGGTCGTCGCCACCGGCATCGTGAACATCTGGTCCAACCCGGCCGACCGGGTGGCCCGTTCGTACCGCCGTATCGCCGAGCGGCACGCGGACCGCTTCCTGCTGGGCGTCGGCGCCGGACACCCGGAGGCGACCAAGGAGTTCGTACGGCCGTACCAGGCCCTGAACGACTACCTGGACGTCCTCGACGCGAGCGGCGTCCCGGTGGCGCGCCGCGCCCTGGCGGCCCTCGGCCCCCGGGTGCTGCGCCTGGCCGCCGACCGCACGGCGGCCGCGCACCCGTACCTCGTCACCCCGGACCACACCCGCCAGGCACGCGAGATCCTCGGCACCGGACCGATCCTGGCCCCCGAGCAGAAGGTGGTCCTGGAGACCGACCGCACCCGGGCCCGAGCCGTCGGCGACGCCACCCTCGGCGTCTACCTGAACCTGTCCAACTACCTGGGCAACCTCCGCCGCCTGGGCTTCGACGACACCGACTTCGCGGACGGCGGCAGCGACCGCCTCTTCGACGCGCTGATCCTGCACGGCGACGCGGCCCGGGTGGCCGAGGGCGTCCGCGCCCACCAGAAGGCGGGCGCCGACCACGTGGCGCTCCAGCTGCTGCACCCCGCGGACACCGACCCGCTGCCGGGGTACCGGGCACTGGCCGAGGCGCTGAGGCTGACAGGCTGAGGCCCTGCCCGGCGGGCCGGACGGAGCCTCCGGGAAAACCGGTTGGCGGACCACGGCGACCACTGCTACTTTCCCGGAGGCCGTGCGAGAGAACGAGGAGGTGGTACCCGTGACCGCAGTATCGACATGGGTGCTCCCCTCCGGGGTCACGGTCGGGCGATAGGTCGTCCGGGAGCGCCGCCCTGAGCGCTCCCGAAAGGCACGACCATGCACTTCACCTCCGAACGGCGCCTCGACGACGGCGTCCTCGAACGCGAGTTCACCCTCGGCGAGATCCCCGGCATCCTGTGGACGCCGGCATCCGCATCCGCGTCCGCACCGGTGCCGCTGATCCTGCTCGGCCACCCTCCGCTCGGACTGGGCAAGATGTACCCCCGGCTGGCGGGGCGGGCCCGGCACGCCGCGGCGGACGGCTTCGCCACGGCCACCATCGAGCTCCCCGGGAGCGGTGACCGGCCCCGTTGGGCAGCCGTCGAGCAGGCCCGCGCCGACCTGCGCCGGGCCATGGAGGCCGGCGGGCCGGTCGGCGACGAGATCGTCGACGCCCTCGTCCTCCCGCTGGTCGACAAGGCGGTCCCGGAATGGCAGGCCGCCCTGGACGCCCTCCTTTCGCTGCCCGAGATCGGCGGCCCGGTCGGGTACTCGGGGGGAGTGATCTCCATCGGCATCCGGCTGGCGGTGGTCGAGCCGCGCATCTCGGCCGCCGTGCTGTTCGCCGGGAGTCTCGTGCCCGCCGCCCTGTTCGAGGAGGCCCGCCGGGTCACCCTTCCGCTGCACGTCCTGCTGCAGTGGGACGACGAAGGGAACGACCGGCAGGCGTCCCTGGACCTGTTCGACGCCTTCGGCTCCAAGGAGAAGACGCTGCAGGCCAACATGGGCGGCCATACCGGCGTCCCGCAGTTCGCGGGGGACGCAGCGGCCGACTTCTTCGCCCGGCACCTGAAGTGAGGCCGGGCCGTCGGGCAGTCGGGCCGGCGGCAGAGGGTAGGCGGTAGACGGTAGGTGGTGGGCGGTAGGTGGTGGGCGGTAGGCGTGGGTGGTAGGTGGTGCCGGCCGGGATGCCGTGCATCGAGGACAGGTTCCCGGGCTCCCTCTCGTATCACGACCACGTGATGGCCGGACGGCCGGCAGACAGCTCGCCGGACGGAAATCCCTGGCCGGTGCCGCCGTTCAGGCCTTGACGATCCGTCCCCGACGTCGCACTGCCGTGTCGACGCCGGGGACGCTGTCGTCGGGGACGTTGCCGCCAGGGACGTTGTCACGTTGTCGCCGGGGACGTTGTCGCCCGGCCCGAGCGAACACCGCGCTCCGTCAGGCACCGATCCGCAGACCGATGCGTCCCGTGCCGTGCCGCGTCGCGGCACGGCACGGCGGTGCGCGTCGGCTGCCTCGGCGAGCGGGAGGACCACTCCGACGTGCGGGAGAAGCCGGCCGCGTACGGCGAGTTCGGTCACCGCGCGTGCAGGTCCCCGGGCCGCCGACGCTCTCGGCCGGCCGGCCGCGGAGGCCGCAACTGACGCTCATTCCCGGCGCGTTATGTCCGGCCCAGCCCCGTGACGAGAAGGGCGACGAGACGGCGGGCGTCGTAGCCGGGGTCGTTCTCCGCGCCGATGCAGAGGTTGCCGACGCCGCGCATCAGCTCGACGGCGGCCAGGTCGGTGTGGATCTCGCCGGACTCGGTCGCCGCGTCGAGAAGCCGGGTGCAGACCGGGACCAGGCGGTCCAGGAAGTAGGAGTGGAGGGCGTCGAAGCCCGCCTGGTCGGAGCGCAGGGCCGCGGCGAGGCCGTGCTTGGTGACCAGGAAGTCCACGAAGAGGTCGATCCACCGGCGCAGCGCGTCGTACGGGCTCGGCGCCTCGGCCAGCAGGGCCGGCCCGGCCTCGGCGCAGGCCTCCACCTGGTGCCGGTAGACGGCGATGATCAGGTCCGCGCGGGTCGGGAAGTGCCGGTAGATCGTCGCCGTGCCGACGCCCGCGCGGGCCGCGATGTCGCGTACCGGTGCCTCCACGCCCGACGCGACGAACGCCGCCGCGGCCGCTTCCAGCAGGGTCATCTCGTTGCGCCGGGCGTCCGCCCGGCGGGGCCGGACCGCCTGCTCCTCGTCCTTCATCGTGCATTCCTCATCGTGTGCTCCCTCCGCTGTCACCCTATCGGGGCGTTGCCAAACGGGACAGCGTTCCGTATCGTCGAAGACATGAAACGGGACATCGTCCCGCTTGTCTGTACGTCATGTTGCGTCATGTGAGGAGACTCCGTCATGCAGTACCGCACCTTGGGCCGTACCGGTGTGCAGGTCAGCGCGCTCGCGCTCGGCGCGATGAACTTCGGCGCGATCGGGCGCACGACGCAGGAGGAGGCGACGGCACTCGTCGACGCCGCCCTGGACGCCGGGATCAACCTGATCGACACCGCCGACATGTACGGGCAGGGCGAGTCGGAGGAGATGGTCGGCAAGGCGATCGCCGGCCGCCGCGACGACCTCGTGCTGGCCACGAAGGCGGGCCTGCCGATGGGCGACGAGCGCAATCACCGCGGCGGTTCACGGCGGTGGCTGGTCACCGAGCTGGAGAACAGCCTGGTCCGGCTCGGCGTCGACCATGTGGACCTCTACCAGATACACCGCTGGGACCCGGCCACGAGTGACGAGGAGACCCTGTCGGCGCTGACCGATCTGCAACGCGCGGGGAAGATCCGCTACTTCGGCTCCTCGACCTTCCCGGCCTACCGGATCGTGCAGGGCCAGTGGGCGGCGCGCGAGCACCACCTGAGCCGGTACGTCACCGAACAGCCCAGCTACTCCCTCCTCCAGCGCGGCATCGAGGCCCATGTGCTGCCGGTGACGCAGGAGTACGGGATGGGTGTGCTGGCGTGGAGCCCGCTGGCCTCGGGCTGGCTGTCGGGTGCCGTGCGCAAGGGCAGGGACATCACCACCAGCCGGTCCAGGATCCTTCCCGACCGCTTCGACCTCACCCTGCCCGCCAACCAGGCTCGGCTCGACGCCGTGGAGCGGCTCGCCGCCGTCGCCGAGGAGGCCGGACTGACCCTGGTCCAGCTCGCGCTCGGCTTCGTCACCGCGCACCCCGCCGTCACCAGCGCCCTCATCGGCCCCCGTACCCAGGACCACCTGAACTCCCAGCTCGCCGCCGCCGACACCGTGCTCTCCGCCGACGTCCTCGACGCGATCGACGCGATCGTCGCCCCCGGCACCGACCTGGCCGCCCACGAGAAGAACGACACCCCGCCCGCCCTGCTCGACCCGGCACTGCGCCGCCACTGACCCTCCCGGGAGCCACGATGACCACGGAACCCCGCTTCGGGATCATGACCGCCCCCATGCAGGTGTCGTACGACGACGTCCTGCGGGTCTGGCGGGAGGCGGACGCGATCCCCGAGATCGAGCACGCCTGGCTGTTCGACCACCTCATGCCGATCGGCGGCGATCCCGGCGGGCCGATCCTCGAGGGCTGGACGCTGCTGTCCGCCCTGGCGGCCCAGACGCGACGCGTGCGCCTCGGTCTCCTGGTGACCAGCAACCGCTTCCGGCCGCCCGCGATACTCGCGAAGATCGCCACGACCGTCGACGTCGTCTCCGGCGGCCGGCTCGACTTCGGCATCGGTGTCGGCTCACGGCCGCATCCGCCCGAGGCCCGCCGCGAGTATCCGGCGCACGGCCTGTCCTTCACCCCTCCCGCGCAGGCCGTCGAGAGCCTCGCCGAGGCCTGCGCCCTGATCCGCCGTCTGTGGACGGCCGCCGAACCCTTCGACTTCCACGGCAGCCACCACCAGCTCACCGGCGCCTTCGCCAACCCCAAACCCGTCCAGCGCCCCCATCCTCCGATCCTGATCGGCGGCCGTTCGGCGGCGACCCTCCGGGTGACCGCCGAACACGCCGACCTCTGGAACATCCCGGGCGGCGACATCGAGGACTGCGTCAGCCGCAGCGCCCTCCTCGACCGCTACTGCGCGGAGATCGGCCGCGACCCCGCCGAGATCACCCGCTCCATCCACCTCCCGGTCTCCTACGACCACCCGGAGACGACCCGCACCGCGATCGCCGAGGCGCTGGGCGCCGGCTTCCGGCACATCGTCCTGGGCCTGCCGGCCCCGTATCCGGAGGGAGTCGCGCGCTGGGTGGCGGACGAACTCATCAGAAAGGAGGCCTGACTCCTACGGGCAGGAGGCGCGGCCCCCGTCACCCACTCCTCTCACTGAACGCTCCTCTCAGCGAACACTCCTCTCGCCGAACCGCGCGATCGCCGTCAGGACCGCCTCGCGCATCGCGGGACTGCCGGTGTGGCCGGAGTCGTCGATCACCTTCAGTTCCGCGTCCGGCCAGGCTTTGGCCAGCTCCCACGCGGTCTTGAGCGGGCTGCCCAGGTCGAGGCGGCCGTGGATCAGCACCCCCGGGATCCCGGCCAACCGGTGGGCGTCCCGGAGCAGTTGGCCGTCCTTCAGCCAAGCGTCATGGGCGAAGTAGTGCGCGCAGATCCGGACGAAGGCCATCAGTGAGTCGTCGGGCCGGTCGCTGTAGGCGCCGGGACTGCCCAGTACCTCGTGGGCGATGACGGCGTCCTCCCAGGTGCACCAGTCACGGGCCGCCTTGACCCGGATCGCGTCGTCGGGACTGTTCAGCAGCCTGTTGTAGGCGGTGACGAGGTTGCCGGCGCGGTCCGCGGCGGGCAGGGCGTCGCGGAAGGCCTCCCAGGGGCCGGGCAGCAGGCGGCCGACGCCGTGGTAGAGCCAGTCGGTCTCCTCCGGACGGGTCATGGTGACCCCGGCGATGACGATCCCGGAGACCCGCTCCGGATGGCGTTCGGCGTAGGCGAGGATGAGCGTGGAGCCCCAGGAGCCCCCGTAGAGGAGCCAGCGCTCGACGCCGAGGTGTTCGCGCAGCCGCTCCATGTCGGCGACCAGGTGGTCGGTGGTGTTGTCGGCGAGGCTGACGGCGGGGTCGGAGGCGTGCGGCCGGCTCTCACCGCAGCCGCGCTGGTCGAAGAGGACGATCCGGTAGACCTCGGGGTCGAACAGCCTGCGGTTGCGGCGGCCCCCGCCGCTGCCGGGACCGCCGTGCACGCACAGGGCGGGCTTCCCCTCCGGGTTGCCGCTGGTCTCCCAATAGATCCGCTGGCCGTCACCGACGTCGAGGAGCCCATGGGCATACGGCTCGATGGGCGGGAACTGCTCGGGCATGATGATCTCCCCTCCAAGGCTGTGTGGGAACAGCCCTATTCCACACCGGAGTTGGCGGGGGGAACATCGCGAGGACCCGGGGCGCCGGCCCGGGCCCTGGTCGCCACGGGCGGGAGATGGGGAGACGCCGCGCCGGCGGCGTGAGGCTACGACCGGCGTCGCCGCCCGAGCCGTACCGACCGCTCACCGCCGGGCCGCACCCGCCGTTCTCGGGGAAGGCGTTACCGGCCGTTCGCCGGGCGTGTCGTACCGGTTGCCGCCGGGCAGTCCCGCGGCGACAACCGGCTGAGCGGGCCTTGCCGGGCCAGTGCGGTGTGCGGCTCGTTGCTGAACCGTCGGCCGCTCTTACCGGAGTCCGGCCCGCTCAAGAGCCGGGTGCCACATCTGAGGCTTTCCAACCCGCGAACCGCGCAGTATTCGCGGTCGCCCGGAGGGTGTCACCAGCCGAGGACGTCCTCGTCGGCTCGCGCCTCCCGGGGCGGCGTGACCGGGCGGGCGTCGTGGCAGGTGAAGCCGAGGCGGGTCAGTGCGCGGCGCATTTCGAGCGACGTGAAGTCACGGCGGTTCTGCCGGGTGATCACTTCACCGACCTGCATCACGGGGTAGATGCGGCCGTCGATGGTCACGCCGACGCCGATGACGGGTTCGGGCGTGTGGCTGCTCATCGACTGTTCGACCTCGCTCTTCGTCAGGTCGAAGGGGAAACGGGCGATGACAACACGCATGGATGCCTCCTCAGGGGGCGACCGCGGGGCGCGGCGGGACAAGGGTTCGGACGACGGTCAGGCGGTGAGGGCGAGAACGCCCGGGGTGTATCCGTGTGCGTCGATCACGGGGGACACGTCCGGGGTGCGGTCCAGCGTCGGGGCGGACGGGACGGGTGTCGGCTCGGCCTGTCCGCCGGGAGCGCAACCCCGTGCTCCGGCTGTGGGCTGGTCCTCCTTCGGTTAGGAGTCGGCCCTTGAGGTGGTACGGCGTGTTCGGGCGGCGGACGACCGGCCTCCGCGGCCACGGCCCCGGCCGCGGCCGGCGGATCGCGCGCCCTCGCGTGGCGTGTCGGTGGTCGGTGCGGCCAGGGTGACGGGCACACCCGAGGGGGTGCGGGCGCCGGTGATGCGATGCAGTTCGGCCTCACCGGGACGGACCTGGACGGCTTGCGCGGTGACTCCGGCGTCCGTCATCAGGCGGTCCACGGCGCGCCGTTGGTGCGGCAGGACGAGGGTGACGACGGTGCCGGTCTCGCCGGCGCGGGCGGTACGGCCGCCGCGGTGCAGGTAGTCCTTGTGGTCGGCGGGCGGGTCGACGTTGACGACGAGGTCGAGGCCGTCGACGTGGATACCGCGGGCGGCGACGTTGGTGGCGACGAGGACCGAGACGTGCCCGTCCTTGAACTGGGCGAGGGTCCGGGTGCGCTGCGACTGGGACTTGCCGCCGTGCAGGGCCGAGGCCCGCACACCGACGGCGAGCAGCCGCTTGGCGAGCCGGTCCACCGCGTGCTTGGTGTCCAGGAACATCAGCACGCGTCCGTCCCGGGCGGCGATCTCGGTGGCGGCGGTCTCCTTGTCGGCGTCGCGCACATGCAGCAGGTGGTGCTCCATGGTGGTGACCGCGCCCGCGGACGGGTCGACCGAGTGCACGACGGGGTCGTGGAGGTAGCGGCGCACCAGGAGGTCGATGTTCCGGTCCAGGGTGGCCGAGAACAGCAACCGCTGGCCCCCGGCGGGGACTTGGTCGAGCAGTGCGGTCACCTGGGGCATGAAGCCCATGTCGGCCATCTGGTCGGCCTCGTCGAGGACGGTGATGTTGACCTGGTCCACCCGGCAGGCGTCTCGCTCGATGAGGTCCCGGAGGCGGCCGGGCGTCGCGACGACGACCTCGGCGCCGGCCCGCAGATCGCTGATCTGGCGGCCGATCGACATGCCGCCGACCACGGTGGCGAGCCGCAGCCGCAGGGCGCGGGCGTAGGGGGTGAGCGCGTCGGTGACCTGCTGGGCCAGCTCGCGGGTGGGGACGAGGACGAGCGCGAGCGGCTGCTTGGGCTGGGCGCGCTGCCCGTCCAGGCGGGCCAGCAGCGGCAGTCCGAAGGCGAGCGTCTTGCCCGAGCCGGTGCGGCCACGGCCCAGGACGTCCCGGCCGGCCAGCGCGTTCGGCAGGGTGGCCGCCTGGATCGGGAAGGGGACGGTCACGCCTCCGGTGCGGAGGGCGGCCAGCAGCCGTTCGGGCATGTCCAGTTCGGCGAACGTCTCGACGGCGGGCAGCGGTTCGGTGAGGGTGACCGGAAGGGCGAACTCCTGGCGGCCCGGGGCGGAGCGCTGGCCCTGGCCGTTCTTGCGTCCGGTGCCGCTGCCCTGCCGGGGGTGGCCCGATCCCTGTGAACGGAAGCGGTTGCCGGAGGTGGAGCCTGTCGAGCGTGTGGTGGTGCGATCCGTGCGGTGGCGCCCGGAACTGCCGCCGGTGCGGCGGGTGCGGTCCAAGAAGGAACCTTCCTCGATGCGGCGTATCGAGGAATTCCGGCCGGCGGACGGGTTAACCGCGCGAGGAATCACAAGAATGAGCCGGAGAAAAAAAGAGAAAAGCTGGGGCCCGCACCCCAAGAGCGCGGGCCCCAGCCTCAAATCGCGCGAGCTAGTGGCTCGCCACGGTTCGCGTCAGCTTCAGGCAGGAACGATGTTCTCGGCCTGCGGGCCCTTCTGGCCCTGCGTGACGTCGAAGGTCACCTTCTGGCCTTCCTGAAGCTCGCGGAAGCCCTGGGTGGCGATGTTCGAGTAGTGGGCGAAGACGTCGGGGCCGCCACCCTCCTGCTCGATGAAGCCGAAGCCCTTTTCCGCGTTGAACCACTTCACGGTGCCAGATGCCATATTGAATCTCCCTTGAGGGGCAGTGCCGGACTCCGCACTTTACGAAGCCGAGTCGCCGCGATGATCACCCCTCCGGAATGATCCGGAAAGCTTTACAAAGAAAAAATTTCTCTGGCAACCAAAACTGCAACTGCTATCACGCTAACACAGGTGGGCTGTAAGCGGCCATGTGTTTTCGGGTCCGCATGGTAATTCTAGTGCCGCTGGCGACCGTATTTCTGTACTGGCGGGACTAGGTATCCGTGCCGCCCCCGTCGAGCTTCCGGCTGATTTCCCGGTTCAGCCGGAGGGCGTCCGCCAGCTGGTTCTCCAGGGAGATGATCCGGCACGCGGCCTCGACGGGGGTGCCCTGGTCGACCAGCTCCCGGGCGCGCGCGGCGATGCGCAGCTGACGGCGGGTGTACCTGCGGTGACCTCCCTGCGAACGCAGGGGAGCGATCAGCCCGGTCTCGCCCACGGACCGGAGGAAGGCGGGGGTCGTACCGAGAACGGCGGCGGCCCGTCCCATGGTGTAGGCGGGGTAGTCGTCATCGTCGAGGTTGCCGGCGACAGGGGCGTTCTCAGCGGGCATGACACCTTCGTTTCGGGGACGCGGCGGGGACCCGGGCGGGCCTGGCACCGGTCTCCGAAGGATTCGGCACCATCCGCGTCGCACGGCAACCCTAACTCCGTCGGCCCTGGAGATGTGGCTCCGCCGTGACAGATTTCCGTTTGCCGCCGAGCCTTTGCACAGCGGGGTGGTCAGCCCCCGCCCGGCGCATGATCAGTCCGTTCGGCGTACCGCCCAGGCCGCGACGGCGGGGCCGCGCGGCGGTGGCTTCACGCGCGCGGCCACCGGACCGTCGTGATCCGGACGGCGGGCGGCATGCCGACGGTGGTGATCCGTCCCGGTCGGCTGTGTCAGGCTCCGGTGCCGAGCAGGTCGTGGGCGGCGACCCACAGGGTGTAGGGGTTGGCGAGGCCGGGGTGGGCGGCCGTCAGCCGGTCGATCAGCTCGGCCGGTGCGGAGCTGCGTGCCAGCGCCGTCTCGAAGTCGGCGAGGTAGCGGCGGCTCTCGTCGAGCTGACGGCGGGCGTCGTCGTCGGGGGCCGAGGGGTCGCGGTGGCCGGCGATCAGCGTGTCGGCCGCCAGCGCCGCCACGGTGTCCAGCGCCCGCGCCCAGTCGGCCCGGGACTCGGGGGTGGAGCCCGCCAGCCACATGTGGGTCCGGTTGTAGACGACGTCACCGGAGACGACCAGGCTCAGCTCGGGGACGTGGACGACGCTGGAGTGCCCGGTGTCGGTGGTGCCGACCGGGATCACCGTGGCCGTCGCGGCTCCGACCGGGATCGTGGTGCCCGCCAGCGGCCCGGGCGCGACGGGATCGGCGGTCAGCCCGCCGGGGAAGAAACCGCCCCAGACCTTCAGATAGCCCGGCGAGATCTGCTCCTGCATCGCCGGGACGGAGTCCGCTAGGGCCACCGGCCTGGCCCGCGGGAACGCCGTGAGGATCTCGGGCAGCCCGAGGAAGTGGTCGGCGTGCGGATGGGTGATGTAGACGTGGTCGGGCTCGCGGTCGTGGGACCTCACCCACTCGGCCAGCTCCCGCCCCTCCCGCATGGTGATCAGGCAGTCGACCAGCAGGGCGCCCTCGTCGTCACTGATCAAGGTCGAGGTGCTCGGCGGCCAGGTCGCCTGCCCCACCGCCTCCTCGAATCCCGGCACCGCACTCGGGATCGGCTTGGGACCCACCACGAACACGTCGAAGTCAAGGCTCATCACCCCATGATCGCCCCCAAAACGGCCGTGGCGTATCCGCCTGCCGCCTGCCGCCTGCCGCCTGCCGCCTGCCGCCTGCCGCGTGCCGCGTGCGGCGTGCGGCGTGCCGCCTGTCGAGTGCCGTCTGCCCGTCTGCCCGTCTGCCGCGGCCCGCCCCGACCGGCTGTGTGCCCGACTCCGACGGTGGTTTTCCCGCCCGGCGCGTCCGGTGTGTCGCCCGCCGCGTCCGGCGGGTCGTCGCCCGTGCGCGGCGGATCGTTGGCTGTGTGCGGCGGGTCGTCGGCTGTGCGCGGCGGGTCGTCGGACGCGTCCGGTGTGTCGGCCGTCGGCGAGTGCAGTCATGTTGCTGATACCACCCCGCGGTGTGCTGTCGGATGCTGGTGGTCATGAACCCGAACGCGGACACATCCGGCAGTGGCGCGCGCCCGCTGGCGGACGGGAACCGGCTGCCGGTGCTCGGTCTCGGCGTCTGGCAGGTGCCCGACGGACGCGCCTGCGTCGACGCCGTGCGCTGGGCCCTCGGCGCCGGTTACCGGCACATCGACACGGCTCAGGCCTACGGCAACGAGGCAAGCGTCGGCCGTGCCCTCCGTGACAGCGGCGTACCGCGCGGCGAGGTGTTCGTCACCACGAAGTTCCAGCCGCGGGGCAACGACCCGGTCGGGCAACTGGAGAACAGCCTGCGCCGCCTCGGCGTGGAGGAGGTCGACCTCTATCTGGTGCACTGGCCCGAGGGCGGCGCGACCCGCGCCTGGGCCGGGATGGAACGCGCCCTGGAGCTGGGCCTGACCCGCTCCATCGGCGTCTCCAACTACAGCGCGGCCGAACTCGAGGCCGTGATCGCCGCCGGCACGGTCCCGCCCGCCGTCAACCAGGTCCTGTTCAACCCGCGCAATAACCGGCGCGCACTGCTGGACGCCTGCGCCCGCTTCGACGTCGCCGTCGAGGCCTACAGCCCGCTGGGCACCGGCCGCTACGTCGACGACCCCACCGTGGCCGGGATCGCCCGGCGCACCGGCCGGACACCGGCCCAGGTGCTGCTGCGCTGGGGCCTCCAGCAGGGACTCGTCGTCGTGGCGAAGTCGACGCACCGCGAGCGCATCCACGAGAACGCAGGGATCTTCGACTTCGCCCTCTCCGACCAGGACATGGCCGAACTCGACGCGCTCGACCGGACCGGCGGCACCGACCGCGCACTGGAATCCACGTGGTGGTAGCGCCGGCCGCCGGCCCGGTCGGGCCGCCCGTCATCCGAAGGAGCAGAAGGAGTACGCCATGCCGATGATCGACGTATATGCCACGACCGGGACGTTCCCGGACAAGCATCAGCTCGCCCGGGACCTCGCCGCGACCCTGATGGCCATCGAGGAGGTCCCGGACATCCCGATGTTCCGCCAGAACACCGCCGCGTTCGTCCATGAGCTGCCGGCCGGCGACCTGTCGGACGTCGACGGCGCCTCGAACCACGTCCGCGTGCAGGTGCTGACCAACGCGGGCGCTCTCGACCGTGACAAGCAGCTCGCGGTGGTACGCCGGTTCACCGGCATGATCGCGGACGCCGCCGCCGACCCGGCCCTCGCGGACCGCACCTGGGTGCTGCTGACCGAGGCCGTGCCCGGCGGCTGGGGGCTGGCCGGACACGCCCACACCAACGACGAACTCGTCGCCGCGGCCCGTAAGCAGATCGCGGAGTTGCAGGCGGCGGCCGGGGACCGGTGAGGCGGTAGGACCCGGCACTCACGCCTGTTCGTAGATCCAGGCCTCGGCCAGCGTGGTCCAGATCGCGGCCTCCCCGGCGTCCCGGGCGAGGCCGAGGCTGTGCGGGCCGTGGGCGAACACGTGGGCGGTGTGCGGGACCCGGCCGGCCGCGAGCGCCGAGGCGAGGCGGTAGGTGTGGTCGGCGGGGACGTAGGGGTCCTCGGCGGTGTGCCAGAGGAAGAACGGCGGCGCGTCGGGCGTGACCAGCGCGTCCAGCGAGGTCGACCGGCGCAGTTCGGCGCTCGCGTCCTCGCCGAGGAGGATCAGCCGGGAGGGGCGGTAGGTCTCCGTCTCCATCGAGGTGATGGCGTACCCGAGCACCGCGAAGTCCACCGTCTCCTCCGGAGCGGCGCCCGGCGCGAGGGCGGCGAGCCCGGCCAGATGGCCGCCCGCGGAGAACCCGATGAGCCCGACGCGCCGGGCGCCGGCCGCCCGCAGCCGGCGGATCTCGGCGCGCAGCGCCTTCAGCGGTTGCGGATGGCGGGCGTGCAGCGGATAGCGGAACACGCTCGCCTGCACGCCGATCCCGCCGAGCCACGCGACGACCGGCTCGGCCTCGTGCGCGGCGTGCTCGGCGTATCCGCCGCCGGGCAGGACGACCATGTGCGTGCGGGTCACCGGGGGCCGCCGAGGAAGGCGTCGACGTCCGCGGCGAACTCGGTGTGGTGCTGGAACAGGAAGCCGTGCGCCGCGTCGGGGTAGATCTTCACGCGGGCCTGCGGGATCAGACCGGCGAGCAGGTGGGAGTAGTGCGGCAGGATCATCGGGTCGCTGTCGCCGTTCGCCACGAACACGGGCATGGTCAGACAGCCGAGCCGCTGGAGCTTCGTGTGGTCGGGGATGCCCCAGGTGCACACCGCGTCGTACTGCGCCTGGCGGGTCGCCCAGCTGGTCGCCGCGTCCCGGTCCTCGCCGCGGGCGCCGTAGATCCGCCGTGCGGCCTGTCCGCCGGCTTGCAGGCCGGCCGGGGACGGGGTGAAGAAGACGCTCAGGTAGTCCTCCGGGCTTGTCTCCGGTTCGCCGATGGCGCCGATGACCTCGGGCGCCCAGCCGTGCATGCCGGCGGCGCCCTGCGGTGCCGACGAGGCGAGGACCAGCCTTCTGACGAGCGCCGGCCTGGTCAGGGCGATCTGCTGGGCGACGAAGCTGCCGAGGGAGAAGCCCAGGACGTCGACCTGGCCGCCGAGGTCCAGGGCCTCGACGAAGGCGATGGCGTCGTAGGCCATCCGCTCCACGGTGTTCGGCGTCATACCCGAGGATCCGCCGACGCCGGTGTTGTCGAAGGTGATGACACGCCGGGCCGGTGACAGCGCGTCGATCAGCGCGGGGTCCCAGTTGTCGAGGTTGCCGCGGAAGTGCTGGAGAAGGACCAGCGGCACACCGGCGTCGTCGCCGTCCGCGGGGCCGGTGTCGCGGTAGGCGTAGTCGATGCCGTTCGCGGCCGTGACCCGCTGGTTCGGCAGGGCTGAGTACGAGCTGAGCGTCATGACCCGAGCGAATCAGCCGTGGCGAAGCGACGGAATCCGCATGTTGACTGCACCGGGCCCGGCCGCCGGGAAGGTGCGGTCAGCCTGCCGGTACCGCCGTGCCCGCGGGCCCGCCGCACAGTTCACGCACCCGCGTTCCCGCGCCCGGGAGGGGGATCGTCTCTGGACTCCCCGCGTTTCCGCGCAGCGGCCGTCCGGTACCCGCGCCCGACTGCCCGCGCCCGACTGCCCGCGCCCGACTGCCCGCGCCCGACTGCCCGCGCCCGACTGCCCGCGCCCGACTGCCCACGGCCGGCCTCGCCCCCCCGCCCCGCACCCTGCTTTCCGCGCACCGGATCACCTCGGCTGTGTGCGCCCTATATTGGGCCGGGTGAGGGTGGCGTTTCCGCGATGACCGGCAAGGACACGACCGTGGTCGGGCGGCGTGCGGAGCTGTCCCGGCTGCGGGAGCTGGTCGCCCCGCCCCACGAGGAGAGCCGCGTTCTGCTGCTCCTGGGCGATCCGGGCCTGGGCAAGACCGCCCTGCTGGCCGAGGCCGCGCGGGCGGCCGGGGCGGCCGGGATGCGGGTCCTCGCGACCACCGGCCGGGAGTCGGAGCGGGACCTGGCGTTCGCCGGACTGCACCAGCTGCTGCGCCCGGTGCTGGACCGGGTGGCCGGACTGCCGCTCCGGCAGGCGGCGGCGCTGCGTGGTGCGTTCGGGCTCTCCGCCGATCCCGCGCCGCCGGACCCGCTGCTCACCGGGATCGCCGTACTCACCCTGCTGTCCGGGCTGTCCGACGAGCGGCCGCTGCTGGTCGCCGTCGACGACGCGCAGTGGCTGGACCGTGCCTCGCTCGACGCGCTCGCCTTCACCGCCCGCCGGCTGGAGTCGGAGCGGCTCGTGCTGCTCGCCGGTGCGCGCGGGCCCGTACCCCCCGCCGGGTTCGAACGCGACCTGCCCCAGCTGCTGCTGCGGCCGCTGGCCCGGGCGGACGCGGGCCTGCTCCTGGACGCCCAGCCGTGCCCGCCGCACGGCCGGCTGCGCGAACAGGTGCTCGCGCAGGCGGCCGGCAATCCGCTGGCCCTGATCGAGCTGGCCAGGATGATCGCTGCGGATCCCGGCGCGGCGCATCGCTGGACCGCCGAACCGCTGCCGCTGACCGGGCAGCTGACCGCAATCATGGCCGCCCAGTACGCCACCCTGCCCCCGGCGGCCCGGTCCGCGCTGCTGCTCGCGGCCGCCGCCGACAGCCCGGACCTCGCCACGGCGATACCGGGGCTGTCCGCCGACGCGCTCGCCCCGGCGGAGGCGGCGGGCCTGATCCGGCTGGACACCCCGGGCCCGCGGTTCGCCCATCCGCTGACCCGCTCGGCCGTCTACCACGCCGCGACCTTCGCCGAGCGGGCCGCCGCGCATCGTCAGGTCGCCGACGCGCTCCGCGACCAGCCCGACCGGCACGCCTGGCACCTGGCCGCCGCGGCCCTGGAACCCGACGAGAAGCTGGCCACGCTCCTTGAGGACAGCGCGGCCCAGGCACAACGCCGTGGCGGTGCCGCCGCTGCCGCCCGCGCCCTCGAACGCGCCGCCGGACTGAGCCCCGCCGAACCCGACCGGGCCCGGCGGCTGCTGGCCGCGGCCGACCTGGCCCTGTCCGCCGGACAGGCCGACTGGGTAAGGGAGTTGGCGGGCCGGGTGCTCACCCTGACCGCCGACCCGGACCTGCGGATCGCCGCCCGGCTGGACATCGGCTGGTCGCTGCTGTGGTCCAACCGCAACGCCGACGCGATCGACACCCTGCTGTCCGTCGCCGCCGAGGCCGCCCCGAAGCTGCCGGCCATCGCCTGGCAGGCCGCCTGGATGGCCGCCACGGTCGTCCACCAGACCGGGCTCCCGGAGGTCCGGGCCAAGGCACGCGCGGCCCTGGACGCTCTGGACGCCCTCGACTCCGGGGACGGGTCCGAGGACTGGCCCGCCGCCCGTGCCGACGAGTACCGCCTCTGGATCCGGGCCTGCACGGACCCGTTCGCCGAAAGAGCCGACATCGTGCCCCGGCTGCGGCGGCTGACGGACGGATCCCGGGGGGCCCACGGATCCCACGGACCCCTCTTCGACCCGGGTACGGTCGGCGCCGCGGCCTGGGTCCTGGACGAGACGGAACTCGCGGTCAGGGTGCTGCGCGAGGCGCTGAGCCGGCTGCGCGCACCGGGCGTGCGCGGCGCCAGCGGCGGGGTGCTGTCGGCCCTGGAGTGGGCGTATGTCGACAGCGGGCGCTGGGACGACGCGCTCGCCGCCGCCCGTGAGGCGGGTGACATCGCCGCCGCCTACAAGATGGAGACCGTCGCGGGCTCGGCCGACCTCACCACGGCCGTCGTGGCGGCCCTGCGCGGCGACCACGAGCAGGTGGCGCCGCTGCTGGCCCGGGTGCGCGCCGCCGTGGACACCTCCGAGTACCGCGGGTTCGCCGCCCGGATCTGGCAGGCGGCCGGGCTCGCCGCACTGGCCCAGGGCAACCACGTCACCGCCTACGCCCAGCTCAGCCAGCTCTTCGCGGCCGACGGCACCCCCCTGCACCACCACTTCTCGTATCTCGCCGTCGCCGATCTCGCCGCCGCCGGGGCGCGCTGCGAACGGCACCTCGAAGCAAGGACGGTGCTGGAGCGCGCGCTGGCCCTGCTGAAGCCCGCGCCCGGACCGCGTCTCGAACAACTCACCGCCCGGGCCCGCGGGCTGCTCGCCGAACCCGACGACGCCGAAGCCCACTTCGCCGCGCCGCTGGCCGATCCCGCCGGCGACGCCTGGCCGTTCGAACGGGCCCAGCTTCAGCTGGACTACGGGGAGTGGCTGCGCCGGCGCCGCCGCATCAACGACGCGAAGCCCGTCCTCGCCACCGCCCTGGAGACGTTCCGCCGCCTGGGTGCCGCGCCCTGGACCCGGCGTGCGGAGTCCGAACTGCGGGCCTGCGGTGTCCCCGTGCAGGCTCCGCCGGCCGCCCCGGGCGCGCTGGACGGACTCACCGCCCAGCAGCGCGAGATCGTCGTCCTCGCCGGACACGGCCTGACCAACGGCGAGATCGCCGACCGGCTGTTCCTGTCCCCGCGCACGGTCGCCTCGCACCTGTACCGCTCCTATCCCAAGCTGGGCATCGCGGGCCGCCACCAACTCCGCGCCCTCATCGACCGGCAGAGCACGCCACAGTCCGGCGGCTAGCACCCCGACCCCCGCGAACAGCCGTCTCCGCTCCCGGTTCAGCCGGTGGGGATCCGGCCGCGGATGTCGTCCAGCAGGTTCCGCATCGCCATCCGGAAGATCTCGGCCTGGTGGTCCCCGAGATGCGGGGTGTGTCCGAAGACCTCCAGGACGACCAGGCCGTGCATCTGGCCCCAGGCGCACATGAGCAGAGCGTTCGCGGCGGGCGGCAGATAGCCCATGTCGCCGGACGGCAGCCGGTCCAGGTGCGCGAGCAGCGCGGGCGACAGCTCCGGGGTTTCCACGGCGGCGAGCCGGTCCTCGGTGAACCCGCCGAACAGCTCGTTCTGGAAGATCCCGCCCATCCGGCGCATCGCCTGGGTCGTCGGGCCCTCGACCGGGGCCGCGTAGTCCCGCAGGGGTGTGCCGTACAGGAGCTGGAAGTGCTCGGGGTGGGCGATGGCCCAACGGCGGTAGCCCTCGGCGGCGACCACCAGCCGCGGCAGGTCCGGGTCGTCGGGCGCGGTGTCCAGGGCGGTCTGTACGGCGTCGGCGAGGTCGTCGTACGCCTTGGCGATGATCGCCGTGACCAGGGCGTCCCGGCTCGGGAAGTAGTGGTAGAGCGCCTGCACGGTCATGCCGAGGTCGCGGGCGACCGCGCGCAGGGACAGGGCCTGCGGGCCGTGTTCGGTGATGTGACGTCCGGCGGCGTCGAGGATCTCCTGGGTGGCGACGGCCCGGCGCCGTTCACGGAGCGAGAGCACGGTCGGTGCGGCCGTTGTCTGTCGGGGCATGAAGAAAATCTAACACTGCCAAAGTTTGTTGTACCCCGTTAGTTTCGTCTCCGGCGTCAGCCCCCTTCCCTGCCAAAGGAGACCGGTCGTGTTTGACCGCATAGCCGAACTGGCCATCCACCGGGCCCGGTTGGTCCTCGTCGTCGCCGTCGTGGCGGTGGCCCTCATGGGCGCCCTCGGCGCCGGCGCGTTCACCGAGCTGAAGGGCGGCGGCTACGACGACCCGGCCTCCCAGTCCACCCGGGCGGCGCAGACCATCGACGAGAAGTTCGGCGGGGAGACCGACCTGGTGCTGCTGGTCCGCGCTCCCGAGGGCCGGATCGACACCCCCGCCGTCGAGCGCAGCGGCCGCACCCTGGTGGCGGAGCTCAAGGGGGAGGCGAGCCTCGACAACGTCATCTCGTACTGGGACACCGACAGCCCCACCCTGCGCTCCGGGGACGGCCGCGAGGCCCTCCTCCTCGCTCATGTGAAGGGCGACGAGACCCAGCAGGAGAAGAACGCCAAGAGCGTCATCGAGAAGTACACCGGCACGGACCGGGGCGGGCTCACCGTCGAGGCCGGGGGCGGTGCCGCTGTCAGCAACGACATGTCGAACCAGGTGCCCAAGGACCTGGTCCTCGCCGAGAGCATCGCCGTCCCCCTGACCCTCGTCCTGCTGCTGTTCGTCTTCGGCAGCGTGGTCGCGGCCCTGCTGCCGCTGGCCGTCGCGACCATCGCCATCGCGGGCACGTTCGCCGAACTCGCCCTGCTCGGCAGCGCCACCGACGTCTCGATCAATGCGACCAACCTGACCACCGCCCTGGGGCTCGGCCTGGGCATCGACTACGCCCTGCTGATGATCAGCCGGTTCCGGGAGCAGCTCGGGACGGGGGCGAGCGTGCCGGACGCCGTACGGCACACCGTGCGCACCGCGGGCCGTACCGTCGCCTTCTCCGCCGCGACCGTGGCCGTCGCGCTCGCCGCGCTGCTGGTGTTCCCGCAGTACTTCCTGCGCTCCTTCGGCTACGCCGGTGTCGGAGTCGTCGCCATCGCGGCCGTCAGCACCCTGTTCGTGATGCCCGCGCTGTTCGTCGTGCTGGGGCACCGGGTCAACAGCGGCCGGCTGCCGTGGACGAAGAAGCCCCGCCCGAACCGGACGCCGATGTGGGGGCGCCTCGCCGGCACGGTCATGCGGCGGCCCGCGCTCACCGCGCTGCCCGTCCTCGCGGTGCTGCTGGTCGCGGCGAGCCCGCTGCTGGGCATCACCCTCGGCAGCCCGGACGAACGCGTCCTGCCCGAGAGCGCGCAGAGCCGCCAGGTCTCCACGGTGCTGCGGGAGAAGTTCGACGGCGACGACAGCGGCGCCATCCACGTCGTCATCGACCAGGCGGTGAGCAAGAGCGCGCTGGACTCGTACGCCACCGAACTCTCGTCCCTCGACGGCGTCGTCCGCGTCGAGGCCGGCACCGGCACCTACACCGACGGCCGGTCCACGGCGGCCGGGCCCGGCAGCGCCGCCCTCGGCCGCCCCGACGCGCAGCGGCTCAACGTGGTGAGCGATCTGGTGCCGAGGTCGAGTGCGGCCCAGGACCTGGTCCGGGACGTGCGCGCGGTCGTACCGCCCGCCGGTTCACAGCCCCTGGTCGGCGGCACGGACGCCGCCCTGGTCGACTCCAAGGCCTCCGTCGGCGGCCGGATCCCGCTCGCCCTGGCCCTGGTCGCCCTCACCACCTTCGTCCTGCTCTTCCTCTTCACCGGCAGCGTGGTCCAGCCGCTGCGCGCCCTGCTCCTCAACATGGTCAGCCTGGGCGCCACCCTCGGCGCGATGACCTGGATCTTCCAGGACGGCCACCTCGCCTCCCTGTTCGGCGTCACCGCGATGCCGATGGAGACGTCGATGACCGTGCTGATGTTCTGCATCGCCTTCGGACTCTCCATGGACTACGAGGTGTTCGTCACCAGCCGCATCAAGGAACTCCACGACCAGGGCGAGAGCACCGAGGCCGCCGTCGTGCACGGCCTCGGCCACACCGGCCGGATCGTCACCGCGGCGGCCTGCCTGCTCGCGGTGAGCTTCTTCGCCTTCGTCACCTCGGAGATCAGCTTCATGAAGATGTTCGGGCTGGGCAGCGGGATCGCGATCCTCATCGACGCGGTCGCCGTGCGCGGCGTGCTCGTGCCCGCGGCGATGCGGCTGCTGGGCCGCTCGGCCTGGTACGCGCCCGGCTTCCTGCGCAGGTTCCACGCCCGGTACGGCCTGAGCGAGGGCGGCCCGGCGCCCGCGCCCGTGGCCGCCGCCGAGCCGGCGTCGACGGAGGTCTGACACCGCGCCGAGCCGAGGGGCCGTGGCCGGGTTGCTCAAGGGCGACCCGGCCACGGCCCTTGCCGTTCCCGCCCGTTCAGCGTGCCGCGCGCAGTTCGGCGTACAGCTCCGGGCCCGGCCAGGTGCGCGGCTCGGACTCCGCCGCACGCACCAGGGCGACCAGCCGCGCGTTCGCGGGCGCGCTCCGGCCATGGGCGCCGGCGAGGGCGACGATCTCGCCCTGGAGGGAGTCGATCTCCGTGGGGCGGCCGCGTTGCAGGTCCTCCCACATCGAGGAGCGGGCCTGGGCGTCGATCCGCAGGGTCGCCCCCGCCAGCCGCCGGAAGAGGCCGTCGGGCAGCCCCAGGACGTACGGGGTGACGGCGGGCGAGGTGGGGCCGAGGCGGGCCGGGGCGACCCCGGCGGCGCGGTAGACGGCGAGGGCCTCCCGCTGGCACAGGGCGAGGCAACGGCGGTAGTCCCGCCCGCCGAGCTGGTCGCGCAACGGCAGCCCGGACAGGGCGTTGATCGCGTTGTTGAGGTTCAGCAGCAGCTTGGCGTGCTGCACCTCGGCCATGTCGGTACGGGCCTCGACGGCCAGCCGCGCGTCACGCAGGGCGGCGACGAGCCGGTCGTCCGGCTCGGTCATCAGCCGCCCGGCCATGCCCTGGTGCACGGTGCCCGGCTCGGACTGCACCACGTTGTACGGCACCATCCCGGCCAGCACGGTGTGACCGGGGAGCGCGGCGCGCAGGGTGGCGGGGTTGTGCAGCCCGTTCTGGAAGCTGACCACGACCGCGCCGGGGGCGAGATGAGCGGCGAGGTCCGCGGCGGCGGCCCCGGTACCGGCGCTCTTCACGGTGACCAGCACATAGTCGGCGCCGGCCGCGGCCTCCGGTCCGGTGGCCAGCGTCAGCCGCTTTGGCGGGAGACGGACGGGCGGCCGGACGGAGGTGCTGAGGGTGAGCCCCCGCTCGCGCAGCACGTCCATGGCGGCGGGCCGGCCGATGAGCGTCACGTCGTACCCGGCGGCACGGAGAGAGCCGCCGAGATGACAGCCGATGGTGCCCGCACCGAGAACGGCGAAGCGGGGCTTGGGCGTCGGGGACACGGGGGGTACGGAGGACATGGGGGCTCCTGCGGAAGGCTCGTGATCAACCGTACTCACGTTCGCGCTCTCCTGGCGATGGCGTCACACGTTCCCGTCGGACGGCGTTTCTCCTCGCGGCCCGTGCCGCCCCCGGGGTCTGATACTGACCCCGGTCCTGATCCGCCGTCAGTTTCCGTCAGAGGAGCACTTCACCATGTCCGCATCCGAGAACATCGCCCTCGTCCGCCGCTTCTACGAGTCCAAGGTGGCGCCCGAGGTCTTCCAGGAGGTCATGGACCCGGAGCTGGTCTGGGACATCACGCCCGGTTTCCCCGGCGGCCGGGTCTATCACGGCCCGGAGAGCGTGGGCCGGGACTTCTTCGACCCGCTGATGGAGAACTTCGACACCTTCTATCCCGTGGGCGAGGAGTACTTCGCGGACGGGGAGGACCATGTCTTCGCCCTCGGGCACTACCACACCGTGAGCAGGCGGGGAGCGACGGCCGACGCCAGGTTCATGCACCTGTGGACCGTCCGCGACGGCAGGTTCGTCAAGCTCCAGCAGGTGAGCGACACCCTGGTCGTGGACCGGGTGATCAACGGCTGACACCGCCGGGGCCGCCGAGGCCACCGAGTCCTTCGAGGCCGTCCAGCAGCATGCCGAGCCCGCCCAGGAACTCCCGGTCGGCGTCGACGTTCCGCGCGTCGCGGGCGGTCTCGGCCATGTGCGGAAAGTCGTCGGACGACAGCTCGGAGATGGCCACCGTCCCCGGACCGGCCAGGGGGCCGAGGTGTTCCAGCTGGATCGCCCCGTTGAGGTAACTGAGCAGGGCGCGCAGGGCGATGACCCGCCGCTCGCCCGCCACTCCCGTCTCGCCGAGGACCACGAGCACGGTCTCCGACCAGCGCAGCACCCCGAGCGAGTGGTGGCGGTGGGCGATGACCAGCGGGACGACCGCGGGATGGGCGCCCACGGCGTCGCGCATGCGTCGCACCATGACCGTGATCCGTTCGCGCCATGCGGCGGCGGGGTCGGGCGGCTCGGTGTCCACGGCGCCCAGGACGAGCTCCACGACGAGCCTCTCCAGTTCCTCGCGGTCGCGCACATACCGGTAGAGCCCCATGGTGCTCATGCCGAGTTCCTTGGCGACGGCACGCATCGACAGCCCGGCGAGCCCCTCGCGGTCGATGACGACGAGAGCGGCCGAGGCGAGCTGGTCGGGGGTGACGGAACGCGGTCGTGGCATGGCGGTTGACAGCGTACGGCATACGCTTACGCTGGTAGGCGTATAGCGTACGCTTACGGAGGGGAACATTCATGCGCACACCCCGTAGTCCGATGACCACCGGCTCCACCGTGCCTCGGCGCGGTCTCACCACGGTCTCCGGCGACCCCGTCACCGTCCCCGACCCCGCCCGCCCGATCCACCTCCAGTTCCGGCGCTTCGCCGGATGCCCGGTCTGCAATCTGCATCTGCGCTCGGTGGTGCGGCGGCACCACGAGATAGAGGCCGCCGGGATACGCGAGGTCGTGGTCTTCCACTCGCCCGCCGAGGAACTGCGCCCCCACACCGCCGACCTCCCGTTCGCCGTCGTCGCCGACCCGGACAAACGGCTGTACCGGGAGTTCGGCGTCGAACAGTCGCCCCGCGCCCTGCTCGACCCGCGCGCCTGGGGGCCGATCGTCCGGGCGGTGGTGAGCGGCACGTGGCACGTCCTCCGCGGACGCGAACACCTGCCCGCCAACAGCCCGCACGGCGGCCGGCTCGGCCTGCCCGCCGACTTCCTCATCGCCCCCGACGGCCAGGTCCTCGCCACCAAGCACGGCGAGCACGCCTACGACCAGTGGTCGGTCGACGAACTCCTGGAACTGGCGGCCCGCATGGCACGTACACCGCCCCCTGCGCATCCCGCGGCCGCTGAACGGCCGTAACCACGGGGAGCACGGCCGGTGGTGAACCGCCGGCCGGCTCAGGGCGGTGTGATCCGCGGTGCGACCGCGGCCGCCTGGGCGCCGGAGAGTTCGTCGAGGGAGCGGCCGCGGGTCTCGACCCGGAAGGCGAAGGTGATCACGAAGCCCAGGGCGCAGGTGACGGCCACCCCGTACAGCAGGGCGCTCTCCCCGACGTCCGCCAGCAGGACGGGGAAGAGAAACGTCCCCAGCGCGGCGCCCAGTTTTCCGCAGCCGGCGGCGAAGCCATGGCCCGCGGTCCGCATCTCGGAGGGGTAGACCTCGGCGGGCAGCGTGAACGTGGTGGCGTTGGGCCCCAGGTTCATGAACGTGTTGAACAGCGCGAAGCCGGCGACGATCATGCCGAGGTGGGCGTCGGCGCCGCCCGGGAGCTGGTTGGCCAGGGCCAGCCCGCACAGCGCGACGGTCATCACGGCGAAGCCGGTGAGCTGCAACGGCACCCGCCCGACCCGGTCCACCAGCACGATCGCCAGCGCGAAACCGATGGCCAGGAAGATGTCGAGCAGGGCCGTGCCGGTGGTGGAGGCGATGTCGTCGGCGATGAACGTGGTGTTCGCCCCCGCCAGCGACAGCGACGCCAGCAGGGTCGGGGTGAAGATGCCCACGCCGTACGTCGCGATGTCCATCAGGAACCACGGCACCGCGGAGAAGACGGTGCGCCTGCGCCAGCGCGGCGAGAACAGCCGCGGCTGGATGAACGCCCGGATCCCCTCGGGCGGCGCCTCCTGCCGGGCCCGGTCGGCGTCGGTCACCACGACCGGCGTGCCGGCCAGCGCCTCGCCCACCTCGCGGGCCTCCTCCTCGCGTCCGTTCTGGGCCAGCCAGCGGGGACTCTCCGGCACCAGACGGCGCAGCCAGATGATGACCAGGGCCGGCACCGCCCCGAACCCCAGGAGGATCCGCCAGGAGCCGGTCGCCGGCCAGATCTCCAGGATCACCACGCCGGCCACCGCGCCCAGCAGGATGCCCGCCGCCTGGAGACTGAACGCGGCCACCAGCCAACGGCCGCGGTTCTTGGCGGGCAGGATCTCCGCCAGGTAGCTCGCGGCGATCGGGTAGTCCAGGCCGATCGCGACACCGAGGGCGAAGCGGAACGCCATCAGCGACCAGACGTCCCAGGCGACCGTGCACAGCAGTGAGAAGACGACGAACATCCACAGGTCGACCCGGAAGATCCGGCGCCGCCCGACGCGGTCACCGAGCGGCCCCAGCAGCGCGGCTCCGAAGACCGAACCGACGATGGCGGCAGCCGACAGCAGGCCCTTCTGCGTCGCGCTCACGCCGAAGTCGTGGGAGACCAGCGGGTTCGCGACGCCGATGACGAAGAAGTCGAAGCCGTCGAGCATGACGCCCAGCCCGGCGAGCAGCCAGAACAGGACGTGCAGGCGGGACATCGGGGCCCGGTCGAGCGCTTCGCCGAGCGGCTGGACCTTGTGGAGACTCGTCGGCCGGGTGGTCGCGGTGGTCATGGTCCTCACCAGGCCGGGGGCGCGCCGCGGAGCGGTCGGGAACCGTCCTGCGGCAGGGCAGTCGGAGATCAGCCTGCGGCAGGACCGGTGCCGTACGCGTGCGGCGGGCCCGGTGACACCGCGAACCCACGCGAACAGCCCAGCGCGCCGCCGCGTCCGCGCCCCGCCCGGCCCGGGCACGTACTCGGGCCGGTCTGAGTATCCGCACTCTGTCCGGCGCCCGGACCGCCCGCGACGCTGAGGACATGAGACTTCACAAGCGGGTTCCTCGGGTGGTGCTGCCGGCGCTCGCGCTGGCCGCGGTGTCGGCGGCGGCCTGGGCCGCCTGGCTGGGCTGGGACCAGCAGTACGACGTGCGCGCCGACGGATCGACGAGCGGGCCGTACGAGGCCTGGCAGGTCGGCGGGCTCGTGCTCACCCTGCTCGTGGCCGTCGGCTGGGCGGCCGCCCGGGGACACAGCGCGGCCGCCGTGGGCGGTACGACCGCGGGGCTGACGCTCGCCGCCTACGTCGACTGGTCGGGTGAGGCCAGCGGGCTGTTCGTGGTGGGGGTGGGGCTGGTCATGGTGGGGACCTTCGTCGCCTCCGCGGTCGTCTCCGCCGTGATCGACGTGCTGCGCCGGGACGTTCCGCTCGCTCATTAGGCGAGCGTCTGGGTGGGCAGTGGCTGTTCCGCCCAGATCGTCTTGCCGGTCGGCGTCTGGCGGCTGCCCCAGCGTTCGGAGAGCTGGGCGACCAGGAGCAGACCCCGGCCGCCCTCGTCGTAGACCCGGGCCCGGCGCAGGTGCGGGGCCGTGCTGCTGCCGTCGGAGACCTCGCAGATCAGGGACGCGTCGCGGATCAGGCGGAGGGCGATCGGGCCCTCGCCGTAGCGGACGGCGTTCGTGACCAGCTCGCTGACGATCAGCTCCGTGGCGAAGGCCGCGTCCGTCAGACCCCACGCCTCCAGCTGCTGGCCCGCCATCTTGCGGGCCCCCGCGACGGCTGCCGGGCGCTGCGGGAGCTGCCAGGTGCGGACCTTGCCGGCGTCCAGGACGTGGGTGCGGGCCAGGAGGAGCACGATGTCGTCGGCCGGGCGGTCGGTCAGCACCGTGTGCAGGACACGGTCACAGGTCTCCTCCAGGGGCGCGGCCGGGGCGGCGAGGGCCCGGCGGAGGAGGCCCAGGCCCACCTCGATGTCGTGGTCGGCGGTCTCGACCAGGCCGTCGGTGTAGAGGGCGAGCAGGCTGCCCTCCGCCAGTTCCGCCTCGGTGGACTCGAAGGGCAGGCCGCCGAGGCCCAGCGGCGGGCCGGCCGGCAGGTCCAGGAGGCGGACGTCGCCGCCGGGGGTGACCAGGACGGGCGGCGGATGGCCGGCGCGGGCCAGGGTGCAGCGGCGGGACACCGGGTCGTACACGGCGTACAGGCAGGTCGCGCCGACCTCGCCCGAGGTGGTCTCCGGGTCCTCCTCGCGGGCGAGCCTGATGACGAGGTCGTCCAGCTGGGTGAGGAGTTCGTCGGGGGCGAGGTCGACGTCCGCGAGCGTCCGTACCGCCGTCCGCAGCCGGCCCATCGTCGCCGAGGCGTGGATGCCGTGGCCGACGACGTCCCCGACGACCAGGGCGACCCGGGCGCCGGACAGCGGGATCACGTCGAACCAGTCGCCGCCGACGTCCGCGCCGGAACCCGTGGGGAGATAGCGGTAGGCCACCTCGGTCGCCTCCAGGCCGGGCGGCGGCCGGCCCGGGAGCAGGCTGCGCTGCAGGGCCAGGGCGGTGCGGCGCTCCCGGGTGTAGCGGCGGGCGTTGTCCACGCACACCGCGGCCCGGGCGACGATCTCCTCCGCGAGCCGCTGGTCGTCCTCGGTGAAGGACTCGGGGGTGCGGTGCCTGAGGAAGTGCACCAGGCCGAGGGTGACGCCCCGGGCGCGCAGCGGGACCATCAGCACCGAGTGGATCATGTGCCGGGCGACGGAGTCGGCGCGGGCCTGGGAGGCGCCGATCCACTCCGGCATGCCGGGGTCGCCGGGCCGGTGGCGGGTGCCGTGGCCGGCGAGCAGGGTCCACATCGGGGGCGTGTCCACCGGGTAGTGGACCGGGTCGCCCGGGTCGGCCACCTTCTCCGGGCAGCCGGCCAGGACCGAGCGCTGCGCGGTACGGCGTACGGTGATCGACTCGCCCGGCCGCAGCGGTCCCGGCTCCTCGCCGAGGGTGACGGACTCCAGCAGGTCGACGGTGACGTAGTCGGCGAACCCGCCCACGGCCACCTCGGCCAGCTCCTCGGCGGTCCGGGTCACGTCCAGGGTGCTGCCGATGCGCAGGCTGGCGTCGTTGAGGACGGCCAGGTGGCGGCGGGCCCAGTACTGCTCGGTGGTGTCGAAGACGACCGCGGACAGCCCCTGCACCGTGCCGGTCTCGTCCTTCAGCGGGGAGAAGTACATCGACCAGGAGTGCTCGCGGGTCTCCCCGGGCGCCTGGCCGTGCTGCTCGTGGAAGATGGTCCGCCCGGTGCGCAGGACCTGCTGCTGGAGGCGGTCGTACTCGTCGAAGGGCGGGCCGGACTCGATCTCCGGCAGGGTCAGGCCGCGCATCTCCGCCACGGGCAGGCCCATGATCCGGGTCATGACCTCGTTGGCGGCGACCAGCCGGGCCTCGCGGTCGTAGATCGCCACCGGCATGGGCAGCTGGGCGAGCGTGAGGTCCCACAGGGCCGCCGCCCCGGGCTGGTCGCGCCCGGACACGGCCGTCCGCGCGGCGGCGGTCACCAGCCAGAGCGACCGGGCGCCCGCGTCCGCGAGCGGGATGCCCTGCAGACGTACGACGATCCGGTCGCCGTTGCGGTGCCGCAGGGCCACCTCGGTGGACCAGCGGTACGCGCCGGCGATGTGGCGGCGCGCGGACGGGGGCAGCTCGGCGGCGAGCAGGGTCCGGGCGGGGCGGCCGACGATCTCGGCGGGTTCGTACCCGAGCAGCCGCCGGGCACCGGCGCTCCACACCAGGACCGCCCCGTCGGCGTCGACGACGACCGCGAGGTCGTCCGGTACGACCGCCGGGTCCGCCGGTACGCGTCCCTCCATGGTGCCTCCGGATGCCGGGGCGCCCGGCCGTCCGGGTGCCCGCACCCGCTCCCAGCATCCCGCCGCACCGTGCGCCCGACAACCGACGCCGGGGGCGTGCGGGGCCAGGAGGCCGGTCAGGCCCGCCCCGCGGCGACCCCTGCGCGCCGGGCCAGCGAGTCGAAGACCACCGCGATGACCAGCACCCCGCCGGTGATCATGAACTGGACCGCCGTCTGGACCCCCAGCAGTGCCATGCCCGAGGCGATCGACTGGATGACGAGCACTCCCAGCAGCGCCGACCAGGTCGAGCCGCGGCCGCCGAAGAGACTGGTGCCGCCGATGACGGCGGCGGCGATGGCATTGACCAGCAGCATCCCGGAGCCCGTCACCGGGGTCGCCGAGGTGAGCCGCGACGCCACGAACAGGCCGCCGATCGCGGCCAGGGCCCCCGACATCAGGAACACCGAGATCCGTACCCGGGCCACGCCGACCCCGGCCCGCAGGGCCGCCTCCGCGCCGCCGCCCAGGGCGATGACCTGGCGGCCGTAGGTCGTCCGGCGCAGCAGGAGGTCCGTGGCCGTGACGACCAGGAGGAAGATCAGCAGGGCCAGCGGCAGGCCCTCGAACCGGCTCAGCATGTGCGCCGCGGCGAACGTGACCGCCGCGAGCAGGGCCGTGCGCACCCAGACCTCGCCCACCGGGCGGCACGGCATCCCGACCGCGGCGCGGCGGCCGCGGTCGTGGAGGGAGACGAGCAGGTAGGCGGCCGTACCGAGCGCCGCGAGACCGTAGGTGGCGACGGCGGCGCCGAAGTAGTGGCTGGTCAGCATGGCGACCAGACCGTCGCCGCTGAAGCTGATGGTGTTCTCCGGGCCCAGCAGGTAGAGCATCAGGCCGTACCAGGCCAGCAGGCCCGCGAGGGTGACGACGAACGCGGGCACCCCGGTCCCGGTGAAGACGAACCCGTGCAGGGCGCCGGCGCCCGCGCAGCCGGCCACCGCGACGAGGACGGCGAGCCATTCCGGCAGGCCCTGGTTCACGTTCAGGGTCGCGAACAGGGCGCCCGACAGACCGGCGAGCGAGCCCACCGACAGATCGATCTCGCCGATCAGCAGGACGAAGACGACACCGACGGCGACCATTCCGGGCCCGACGATGTCCACGCTGAGCACGGACAGATTGCGCGGCGACAGGAAGTTCGCGTTGAGACTCTGGAAGACGACCCAGATCACGGCCAGCGCGAGCAGCGCCGGCACGGCCCCGAGCCCACCCGCGTGCAGCCTGCGCCATCCGGTGCCGGCGTACTTCCGGAACCTGTCGGCAGGTCCCTGGAGTCGCCCGGCAGGTTCCTGGAGACGACCGCCGGGTCCCCGCCGTCCGTCGCTGTCCCGCCGTCCGTCGGCGCTGCGACCGCCGTCTCCATCGCCACCCCCGCCGTCCCCGCCCGAGCCGTCGCCCGGTCCGTCACCTCTGTCGCCCCTCGGGCGCCCGCTTCGCCCAATGCCACCCCGGCCGGTGACGGCCGGGCCCTGCGCGCGTGCGCGGATCCCCGGCCAGAGCCGCCATCTCCCCCTCACGCCCATCGCTCCTCCGGGCCGGTCGTGCCGTGGCGCGCGGAGTGGTCCGTCGCGCCGGTGACGGAGGCGATGATCTGCTCCTGCGAGGTGGTGCCCACGTCGAAGAGGCCGTTGTTGCGGCCGAGGCGCAGCACGGCGACCCGGTCGGCGACGGCCTTGATGTCCCCCATGTTGTGGCTGATGAGAAGCACTCCGGTGCCCCGGTCGCGGAGTTCCTCGATGAGGTCGAGGAACTGGTTGGTCTGTTCGAGGTCGAGGGAGGCGGTGGGTTCGTCGAGCAGCAGCAGCCGGGGCGCGCCGAGGAAGGAGCGGGTGATCGCGACGACCTGCCGCTGCCCGCCGGAGAGCGTGGCGAGCGGCGCCCGTACGTCGGGGATGCGGATGGGCAGGGTCCGCAGCAGTTCACGGGTACGGCGCTCCATCTCGACCTCGTCGAGGACGCCGAAGCGCTGGATCTCCTGACCGAGGAAGAGGTTGCCGACGACATCCAGGTTGGTGCACATCGCGAGGTCCTGGTACACGGTCGCGATGCCCAGGGCCCGGGCGTCGTGGGGGCGCCGGATGTGCACGGGGCGGCCCTCCCACTCGACGACCCCGCTGTCGGGGGGACTGACGCCGGAGATCACCTTGACCAGCGTGGACTTTCCGGCCGCGTTCCCGCCGACCAGGGCGACCACCTCCCCGGCCCGGACCTCCAGCTCGACGTCGACCAGCGCCTGGACGGCGGCGAAGCGCTTGCAGATTCCGCGCAACGCCAGCAGGGGCTGAACCACGCGGCCACCTCCTTCTCCCTGCCCGGGGCACGCTCACGGGGTGAGTCCGGCCTTCTCACAGGCGGACCGGAGCTTGGGGGTGCAGATCTGGTCGATAGTGTAGATACCATCCTTTACCAGAGTGTCCTTGATGGTGCCGACCGTCACCGTGTACGACGGCAGCAGCGTCGCGGGGATGTCCTTGGTGGTCGCGCTGTCGACGGTGCCGGTGGCGATGGACCCCACCGGCTTGCCGCGCCCCAGGGCGACGGCCATCTCGACGGTGGCGTCGACTTCGGCCGGGAAGGACTTGTAGACCGTCATGTACTGCCGGCCCGCGACGATCCGCTGCACGGCCACGAGTTCGGCGTCCTGACCGGTGACCGGGGGCAGCGGCCGGACCGCGGCTGCCTCGAGGGCGGAGATCACGGCACCGGCGAGGCGGTCGTTGGCGGCCAGGACACCGTCGATGCCGTCCGCGCCCAGGGCGGCTATGGCGCCGCTCATGTCGGCGTAGGCGTTCTCGGGCCGCCAGCCGGCGGTGTCGTAGGACTTGCCGATCCGTACCTTGCCCTTGAGGACGGAGAGCGCGCCCTGCTCGAACCAGGCGGTGTTGGGGTCGGACGCGGCGCCGTTCATCAGGACGATCTGGCCGCCGTCCGCCTTCGGGCCCATGGCCTTCAGCAGCGCCTCGCCCTGGAGCCTGCCGATCTCCGCGCCGTCGAAGCTGACGTAACCGGAGATCGGGCCCTGGGCGAGCCGGTCGTAGGCGACGACCGGGATGCCGGCGCGGTGCGCGGCCTCGACCGACGAGCGCAGCGCCTTGGGGTCGATGGCGGAGACGATCACGACGTCCACGCCCCTGGTGATCAGGGCGTCCAGCTGCTGCTGCTGGACGTCCGGGTCGGGCGTGGCGGCGACGGTCGCCGCCGGGCAGTGCGGGCACAGCTCCTTCAGTTTCCGCTCGATGAGCGGCCGGTCGAACTGCCCGTACCGCGAAGCCCCGCTGCCCGGCAGCAGCACGCCGACGCTGAGGCCGTCGCCCCCGCTTCCCCTGCCTCCACCGCTCCAGTCGCTTTCGGCGCAGGTCCCGGTCAGCGCCAGCCCGGTGCCGACCGCGACCGCTGCCGCCGCACGGGACAGGGACCCGCGCTTCGGAAGGCCGACACCGGGACCCTTCTTCGGTTCCTTGTGGCGTTTCGTCGTAACTCGCCCCTTATAGCCGGTTCAGTCCCAGGGTAGCCAAGCAGTCACCCGGCCTCCCCGTGAACACGGAACCGCCGGTGACCGGGCAGGGCGGGCGGGGATGGGCGAAGCCGTCCCCCGGACGGTGGGGATGCTCTACCGTGAAGCACCTCAAAGCGGTCCGAGCCTGGCGGATGCCGGCCGAAGGGGAGCCACGGGTGCACGCAGGTGACGGCCGGACACCGGACTCCGGCAACGACGAACCGGATCCGGACAGCGACGGACCGGATCCGGACGGAGACGACGAACCGGATCCGGACGGCGGTGACGAACCGAATGCGGACGGCGGTGACGTACCGGATCCGGTGAGCGGTGAATCCGGCTTCGCCGGCAGCGTCTCCCCTCCCGATGCCGACGCCTCGCCCCCCGTCGGTGACGGTGACCGGGTTGATTTCGGGTGGAGCACCTTTCTGGGGCCCGTCGTCGGGAAGCTGGTCGTGCAGCACGGGGGGCGGCCCGACCGGGCCGGTCCGTGCACGTTGCCCATGGTGCAGGCCGGCTTCACCGGGCGGGCGGCGGAGCTGGCCGCGCTGGAGGCCCGGCTGCGGGCGCCCGCCGACCCGGCCCCGGACGCGCCGGTCGTCTGCGTCGTCACCGGACTCGGCGGCATGGGCAAGACCGCCCTCGCCCTGAAGGCCGCGCACCGGGCACGCAAAGCGGGCTGGTTCACCGGGGGAGCCCTCTTCCTCGACCTCGCGGGCTACGACGACCACCCGGTCACCCCCACCCAGGCGGTGACGTCGCTGCTGCACGCCCTCTCCGCCGCGGACCTCGACCCCGGCGCCGACCGGGTCGGCCACTTCGGGGAGGAGGGCCGCCAACTCGACGTGTACCGCAGCCACCTCGCCGCGCTCGCCGACGCCGGCCGGCGGGTTCTGCTGGTGCTCGACAACGTCTCGGACTCGGCCCAGGTCTCACCGCTGCTGCCCGCCGGCGGCCTGCACTGCGTCCTGATCACCTCGCGGGAGTGCCACGAGTCCCTGACGGCCGTCGAGTTGCCCCTCGGGCCGCTCAGCCGGGACGAGTCCGTCCGCCTGATCGCCCCGGCGCTGCGCCGGCCCACCGCCGCCGGGGACGAGTGGACGCCCGAGGAGACCGAGGCCGTACGCGAACTGACGCGGCTGTGCTGCCGTATGCCGCTCGCCCTGCGGATAGCCACCGCCCTGCTGCACCGGCGCCGGGTCCGGGACGACCCGCTCGGGTCCCTGGTGGAGGAGCTGAGAGCCGTCGCCGACCGCAGCCGGGTCCTGCGCAGCCGGGGCGTCGACGAATACGGCAGGGTCCTCGCGCTGGCCCCGGTGTTCGACATGTCGTTCCGCCGGCTGCCCCCGGACCGGCGACGCGCGCTGTGCGGGCTGGCCCAGGTGCCCTTCCCGGACTTCAGCACCGAGACGGCGGTGGTGGCCACCGGCCAGGACCGGCCCCTGGCGCTGGAACTCCTCGACGACCTGGTGGGCACCCATCTGGTCACCGGCGAGGGGCGCGGAGGTGAACTCCCCGAGCGCTGGCGCATACACGACCTGGTCCGCGGCTACGCGAGCGCGCTCGCCGCCGAGGACCCCGCGCTCGTCGAGGAGGGACGCGAGGCACGCCGGCGGATACGCCACCACTACCGGACCAGGGCGGAGGCGGCCGCCCGCCATCTGCGGGCGCCCGGCGACGGCCCGCTGCCCGACCTGTTCAAGGGCCGGGCGGAGGCGCTCGGCTGGCTGGACGCCGAACGGGTCAACCTCGTCGCCGCCGCCCAGTGGCCCGACGAACAGGACGGACGCGACGGAGACGACGGACGCGACGGACACGGCGGACGCGACCCGGTCCACACCGTGGAGCTCGCGCTGCACCTCGCCGATTTCCTGCGCGAGCGGCGGTTCTTCGAGGACTGGGTCGCCGTCGGCCGCGCCGCCCGGGACCGGGCGGGCCGCTCGCGCGACCGGCGCATGGAGGCGGCCGTCTGCAACAACCTCGGCAACGCGCTGCTGCGGGCCGACCGGTCCGCCGAGGCCATCGAACCCCTCGTCCACGCCGCGGATCTCTTCCGTGCCCTCGGCGATCCGAACGGCGAGGGCGTGGCGTGGAACAACCTCGGTCTCGCGCAGCGCAGGTCCGGCCGTCTCCACGAGTCCCTCGCCACCCACCGGCAGGCCGGCGAGCGCTTCCGTGCCACCGGTGACCGCTCCCACGAGGGCCGGGCCTGGCACAACCTCGGCCTGGTGCTGGACGGACTGGGCCGGTACGGCGAGGCGGCGGCCGCGTTCCGGCGGGCCTGCGCCCTGCACCACCGGACCGACAACCGCTTCCTGCACGGCGACTCGCTGAACAGCCTCGGCTGCGTGCTGTACGCGGCGGGCCGGACCGAGCCGGCCGTCGCCGCCCTGCGGGAGTCCCTCCGGATCCGCCAGGACTCCGACAACTGGTACGCCCTGGCCCTGACCTGGAACAACCTGGCCCGGGTACTGGACAGCGCCGGCCATGCCGACGAGGCCGGCCCGGCCAGGAACCGCGCCGCCGAAGCGGCCGCCCGCGCCGGGACGGCCACTACGACGTACGGCCACCACCACTGAGCCCCGCACTCCGGCCGGTCCTCGCCGTCGCGGCCGTCCGCAGCAGGAGCACCGCCACGTCGTCGGTGTGGCCGCCGGCCGGCCAGGTGTGGTGGACGAGGCTGTCGATGAGGCGCTCCAGGTCGTGGGCGTCGGCGTGGGCGAGGTGGGCGGCGAGGTCGGCGGTGGCGTGCAGGACGTCGGTGCCGGGGCGTTCGATCAGGCCGTCGGTGTACAGGGCGAGGACGGAGCCGGCCGGGAGCGCGCTGCGGGTGACGGGGTAACGGGCGTCCGGGTCGACACCCAGGGGTGGCCCGGGGGCGACGTCGAGGGGATGGGCCCGGCCGGGCCCGGGACGCAGCAAAGGCGGTGCGTGCCCGGCGCTCGCCAGGGTCAGTACCTGGCCGACGAGGTCCAGGTGGGCGTAGAGACAGGTCACCAGGAGCTCTGAGGAGAGATCGGCGAGCAGCCGGTTGGTGCGGGCGATGACCTGGTCCGGGGCGGCTCCGGTGGTGGCGTGGGCGTGGATGGCGGTGCGGACCTGCCCCATCAGGGCGGCCGCGGCCATGCTGTGGCCCTCCACGTCCCCGATGACGGCCGCCGCGTGGGTGGCGTCGAGGCGCAGCAGGTCGTAGAAGTCGCCGCCGACGTCGATGCCGTGCCCGGACGGCAGATAGCGGGCGGCGACGTCGAGACCGGGCAGGGTGGGCAGGCTCCGGGGCAGCAGCGCCTGCTGGAGCTGGTGGACGAGGTGGTGCTGGGTGTCGTACACCCGGGCCCGGTCCAGGGCCTGGGCGAGCAGGCCGGCCAGCGGGGTGAGGACGGCGCGTTCGTCGGCGGTGAAGGTGTGCGGGCGGTCGTAGGAGAGGATGCAGCAGCCCACCGGACGCCCCGAGATGAGCAGGGGCAGTATGGCCCACGCCTGCTTTCCGCTGATCAGCGGGGCGCGCGGGTAGCTGTGGGAGAGTTCGGCGAGGCTGCCGAAGTAGGCCGGGACGCCGCTGGTCAGGGCCCGGCCGGCGGGGGTGAGGTCGGTGTCGAGGGGGAGGGCGTCGAGGCGTTCGGCGATGTCGGAGGGGTAGCCGTACTGCCCGACGATCCGCAGGCGGCCCGCCTCGGCGATGCTGAGCACCAGCCCCTGGGCGCCGAACGCCGGCAGGATCTGGTCCGCGATCAGCTCGACGAGGTCCTGGGTGGTCACCGTCTCGGTGAGCGCGACGGCCTGGTGGATCAGCTGGTAGAGGCGGCCGGGCGTGGCCGGGGCGGGTTCCGTGCCGACGGGCGCCGCGGCCGCCGTCTCCGCGCCGGGGGTGATGCGCACGCTGATGCCGCTGCGGTCCGGATGCAGCTGGAAGGTCAGCCACCGGTCCGGCGGGCGGCGCGCGCTGAACGACACGGGGGTCCGGCTGACGACCGCCATCCGGTACCGCTCCTCGTACCGCAGGTCGTCCAGCCAGGGCAGGGACTGCCAGGGCCGGGTGCCCAGCAGCAGGTCCGGTTCCCGGCCGAGCAGCCGGGCGGCCGCGGCGGACACGAACGTGACCCGGCCCTCCAGGTCCAGGGCGAGTGCGCCCTCCGGGAGACGGTCCAGGTAGTCGGCGGCGGCCGGCCCGGTCCGGGCGGGGTGGCACGGGCAGTCCACGGGGACGACCCGCGGCTGCTCGGGGAGGGCCGGCAGCACCGGCGAGTCGTCCAGGAACCGGGCCAGCCGGCGGGCGTTCGTGACGATGTGGTGCCGTTCGCGGGCGGTGGCCCGGGCCGGATGGTCGGCGGGCCACATCAGCACCACCCCGCCCCAGCAGCGGCGCACCCCGTGCAGCGGCACCGCGGCGAGCGTGAAGGGGTACGGCAGGACAGCCGCCGTACGCGGATAACGGCGCGCCATCTCGTCCTGGCCGCCGACCCAGACGAGGCGGTGCTCGCGGATCGCGTCGGCCACCGGGACGGGAGCGGTCAGCGCCAGCCGCTGCCACGGCGCGGTGAAGTCGACGGGCAGTCCGCACAGCGCCACCAGGCGCAGCAGCGCGGCCGGCTCCTCGATGAGATACACCCCGCCGATCGCCGCCCCCGTCCGGCACACCATGCCGGCCAGCGCCCCGCCCAGGGCATCGTCGACCGGGAGGTCACCCCTGGGCCGGGCACGGTGCCGCATGACGTCGTCCTCCGGTCGTGTGCCACGGGCGGCACGCGCCGTACCGTCTCGTACCGTCCCCCGCGGTGGGTGACGCGTACCACCCATTCACGACAATATGCATCTACCTCCTCACGGCAACAGTTGCCCGGGTCGCCGACCGGAGGCGGGGACGGGGCGGCCGGACGCGGGGACGGGGCGGCCGGTGGCGGGCGGAGGCGGCCGGACACGGAGGGGGCGATCGGCGGCGGGCGGAGGCGGCCGGGGCAGATGGAGGCGGCCGGAGGCGGCGGGACGCGGAGGGGGCGACCGGTGGCGGGCGGAGGGGGCCGGACGCTGACGGGGTCTCGGACGCCGTGCACCGTGGGGGCTAGGATCCGGGCCATGGCGCAGACCATGAGCGAGGTGGACCGGTTCGAGGCGGCCAGGCCCCGGCTGGCGGCCATCGCCTACCGCCTGCTCGGCTCCGCGAGCGAGGCCGAGGACGTCGTGCAGGAGACGTATCTGCGCTGGCAGGCCGCCGACACCGGCCGTATCGAGGTCCCCGAGGCCTGGCTGACGAAGGTGCTCACCAACCTGTGCCTCAACCAGCTCACCTCGGCCCGCGCCCGGCGCGAGACCTACGTGGGCCAGTGGCTGCCCGAACCGCTGCTCGCCGGGGACCCGATGCTCGGCCCCGCCGACACCGCCGAACGGCGCGAGTCGGTGTCGTACGCCGTCCTGACCCTGCTGGAGCGGCTCACGCCCGGCGAGCGCGCGGTGTACGTGCTGCGGGAGGCCTTCGACTACCCGCACCGGGAGATCGCCCGGATCCTCGACATCACCGAGGCCGCCAGCCAGCAGACCTTCCACCGGGCCAGGAAGCACGTCGCGGCCGGCAAGGCGCGCGCCGAGGTCGACGAGGCCGCCGCCCGGCGGATCATCGAGGAGTTCCTCGTGGCCGCGACCAGTGGCCGGACCGAGCCGCTGGTCCGGCTGCTCACCCAGGACGCCGTCGCGATCGGCGACGGCGGCGGGAAGGTGCCGGCCGGCGCCAAGGGGTTCAAGGGTGCCCTCGCGGTCGCGAGGTTCATGCGGGGCCTGTTCAAACCGGGCCCGGCGCAGCGAGCCCTGGCGGGCGGCTCGGTCGAGATCCATGCCGCGACCGCCAATTGGGGCCCCGCCCTGGTGGCGGTCGTCGACGGCCGGGTCTTCGGCGTCATGTGCCTGGAGATCACCGCCGAGGGCATCGCCGTGTTCCACAACCAGGTCAACCCCGACAAGCTCGAACGCGCGACCCGGCAGTGGGCGGCCACCGGCCACGGCGAACCCCTGCTCCGGCTCTTCTCCGACCCTGTGTGAGCTGCTTCACTCCGCGTTCCTGTCAGGAAACGGCGGGCCGCCCGGTTCAAGGGGCGACTTGCTCGACTTGCCGTTTCCCGACAGGAGCACGGACATGCAGCACCGCATCGTCGTCCTCGGCGCCGGATACTCCGGAGCCATCGCCGCCGGCCGTCTCGCCAGGCGGCTGCACCGCGAAGACGTCGCTCTCACCCTCATCAACGCCGAACCCGACTTCGTCGAACGCGTCCGGATGCACCAGCTCGCGGCCGGCCAGGACCTCAAGCCCCGGCCCTTCACCGAGATGTTCGCGGGCACCGGCGTGGAGTTGAGGCTGGCGAGGGTCACCGCCGTGGACGTCGACCGCAGGACGGTCACCGTCGTCGGCCCCGGGGAGGAGACGGAGGTCCTGGAGTACGACACCCTCGTCTACGCCCTCGGCAGCGCCTGGAACGACCAGGGCGTCCCCGGCACCGCCGAGCACGCCCACCAGATCGCGAGCCGCCCCGGCGCGCTCCGCCTGCGCGAGCGCCTCGCCGGCCTGACGGCGGGACAGTCCGTGCTCGTGGTCGGCGGCGGGCTCACCGGCCTGGAGGCCGTCACCGAGATCGCCGAGGCCCGCCCGGACCTCGCCGTGGCCCTCGCCGCCCGCGGCGGCCTCGGCGACTGGCTCTCGCCCAAGGGCCGCCGGCATCTGCGGAAGGTCCTCGACGGGCTCGGCGTCACCGTGCACGAGCAGACCGCCGTCACCGCCGTGGCGGCCGACCGGGTCACCACCGCCGAGGGCGGGACGATCCCCGCCGCGGTCACGGTGTGGACCACCGGCTTCGCCGTCCACCCGATCGCGCGGGCCACCGCGCTGGAGGTCACCGGCTCCGGTCAGATCGTGGTCGACGGGACCATGCGGTCGGTCTCGCACCCGGACGTGTACGCCGTCGGCGACGCGGCGATGGCGACGGGCCCCGGCGACAAGCCGCTGCGGATGTCGTGCGCCAGCGGTGCCCCGATGGCGTGGCTGGCCGCCGACACCATCGCGGCCCGCCTGACCGGCGGAAAGCTCCCGAAGGTGCCGCTCCGCTACTTCAACCAGTGCATCTCGCTGGGCCGCGGGCAGGGCCTGATCCAGTACGTCACCGCCGACGACCGCGCCGTACGGGCGTCCCTGACGGGCCGCACCGCCGCCCTCTACAAGGAACTGGTCTGCAAGGGCGCCGCCTGGGCCGTCGCCAACCCGACACTCGCCCTCCCGACCCGCTCCCGCCGCACCCTGCCCGAGCCGACCCGGCCGGCCGAGAAGACGGCCACCCCGGCCTGACCCACCCCGTGGGAACGCGGGGCGCGCTGCCGCCGCCCCGCGTCCGCCGGCCCGGCCCGGCCGTCACTCGCCGTCGGCGCCGCCCTGGTGCGCCGTCTTCATCGGCCCCTCCATCCACGCCTGGAAGGACTCCTCGTCCCGCCACCGCCGTACTCGTCCGCCTCTCCACGGACGGAGGCGAAGACGAGCCCGCCTGCGAACCGTCCGAGAGCGGTCGGCGACGCGGTCCCATGACCGGCCGCGACATCAAGAGCACCAAGGGGCAGGAGCGGGACGGCCGGGACTGCACAGCCTTCGGCGGCCGCACCGAAGAGCGCCCGCCGTACTGACCTTCCGTGGTGCGCGGGGGCAGGCGGCAGCATGATGGATTGGAGTGGGTCTGGGTGGTTTTTTCCATCGGTTGGGAGGTCGATAGGGATGAGCATCCACCACATTGATCAGGACGTTTTCAGGGCGGTTCTGCAGCAGGACATCGACTGGCAGCCGTTTCCGGCGTTCCCGCCTGCGGCCCGCCTCGCCGTCATGGTGGGCAAGCCGCAGGAGCCCGAGCCGTACGTGGTCCGGGTCAAGCTGCCCGCCGGCGAGAGGATCATGCCGCACCGCCATCGCGAGGACCGTGTCTACACGGTCATATCCGGTGTCTTCTACGTCGGCCGCGGCGACGAGTTCGACGAGAGCAAGCTGGAGGCGTACCCGCCAGGGACGGTCGTCGTGCTGCCGGGCGGTACCTCCCACTTCCATTGGGCCAAATCCGGCGAGTACGTGACGCAGGTGACCGCGATCGGTCCGATCTCCATGGAATACCTTGATCCCCGGAACGACCCGCGGCAGGCCTGAGGAATTTCCCTGCCTCTGCCACGTCCTTGTGAATTCGGCGGGGTTTGGAGTCGATGTGATCATCGCCGCGATCAAGACCTTTCCGCTGCGCATTCCTTTCAAGCCCGGTCCCCCATCCGAGGCTTCCGCCTGGGGCCCGAAAGACCTGCACGCGGTGGACACACTGCTGACCAGGGTGACTACCGACGAGGGACTGGAGGGTTGGGGCGAATCCTTTGGATTCACCGGTCTCCCGGTGACACGCCGGGCGATCGACGACGTCATCGCGCCGCTGTGCATCGGCCAGGACCCCTCCCAGATCGTCCCGCTCATGCTCGACGTGCAGAAGAAGCTGCATGTCTTCGGGCGCGGGGGGCCTCTGACACACGCCCTGTCGGCGGTGGACATCGCCCTGTGGGACATCGCGGGCAAGATCGCCGGCGTCCCGCTCCATCGGCTTCTGGGCGGTGGCCAGGCCGATCTGCCCTGCTACGCGAGCCTGGACGCCTACGGGCATCCCGACCTCGTCCGCCACGCCGTCCGTCAGTCGGCCGACGCCGGATTCGCCGGCGTCAAGCTGCATGAGAAGCAGTTCTCGGTGATCAGCGCCGCACGCGAGGAAGCCGGACCCGACGTGGACATCATGGTCGACGTGAACTGCGCATGGACGGTGCACGAGGCGTTGGCGAAAGCGGAGGAATTGCTGCCGCTCAAGCTCAAGTGGCTGGAAGAACCGGTCTGGCCGCCGGAAAACTACAGCGGGCTCGCGCAGGTGCGCCGCGCGGGCGTACCGATCGCCGCCGGGGAGAACGTGCCCACTCTCATCGAGTTCGACCGCCTCTTCGGCGCCGGAGCGGTGAACTACGTACAGCCCAGCCCGGCCAAGGTGGGCGGCGTGACGGAGTTGTGCAAGGCCTTCACGCTCGCGTCCGTCCACAACGTCCCGGTCATGCCCCACAGCTTCTACGACGGACCCGGTCTGCTGGCCGCGCTGCACACGGTCGCCGTCATGGGAACCTCCGACTCGATGGTCGAATGGCGCTACTTCGATCTCGAGGCGCAGATCTACGGCGACCAGCTGATTCCGAAACAGGGCCGGGTCGATGTACCGCAGGGTCCTGGGCTGGGCATGGATCCCGACCCGGACGTGATCAGCACCTACCTGAACGCCCAGTTCGCCGCGTAAGGGCTGGTCGTCGGTGACATGAGCTTGCTGTGGCCGGTGTGAACACGGCTCGGATGTACGAGCTGTCGACTCGAAAGGTGTGGCACTGGAAGACCTCAAGACCCCGTCATTGCCGTCGGCGGGGTCTTGAGGCCGGAGCGAGCCGGCGGGGCGCCATCCGATGATCGAGGGCGATGCCCCGCCGTAGGGGCTCTTGCGATCCAGCCTCGATCTTGCACAGGGGGCGAGGCTAAGCGGGATCATTCATACAAGATTGGATCACGCGTTCTTGGGCTCGGCCTGCTGGACGACCTGGAAAGACCACAATGTCGAGCCCGAGGCCGCAGGCTTCGGCTTGTCGTCGCCCTCCCCACCACCCTGGTGCGCTGCCTTCATGGGTCCCTCCATCCACGCCTGGAAAGACTCCTCATCGCGCCACCGCGTGTAGACGAGGTAGTTCTCGGTGCCTTCGACCGGACGGAGAAGCTCGAACCACTCGAACCCGTCGGAGCTCTCCACCGCGTGGGCGCGATGGGCGAACCGCTTCTCCAGCGTCTCCCGCTGCTCGGCCGGCACGGTCAGTACGTTGATCTTGACTACGCTCATGGGCCCATCCTGCACCAGCCGGGACCAACGACCCCGTAAGTCACAGCGGCATCAAAGATTTCACCGAACTTATGTACAACCCTTACTCCCCGGCGCGGGTCTCCTGATCGCCGGACATCCACTGACTCCGGCCGTCCGCCGGAGTGCGGGCGGCCCCCGCATGCCGCAGGAGACGACCCGCATGCACACGTTCCCGCGACTCGCCCTCGCGACGGCCGCCGCGGCCGCGCTGACGGGCGGTCTGCTCACGTTCTCCGCCGTCTCGGCGACCGCCGCGGACTCCTCCAAGGTCGCGCGCGCCGACTTCAACGGCGACGGTATCGGCGACATCGCCACCTCCGCGCCCACCGCCTACGTGAGCGGCCACAAGGGCGCCGGCCAGGTCGTCGCCCTCTACGGCTCCGCCACCGGCGTCACCACCGCCAAGCGCACCACCCTCAGCCAGAACAGCGCCGGCGTCCCCGGCACCGCCGAGGCCGGCGACGGCTTCGGCTACGAGCTGGCGTACGCCGACTTCAACGCCGACGGCTACGACGACCTCGCCGTCTCCTCGCCCTACGAGAAGGTCGGCAGCGACACCAACGGCGGTACCGTCACCCTCCTTTGGGGCTCCAAGAGCGGGCTCACCGGCAAGGGCGTCGACCTCAAGGACCCCTCCCCGAGCGGCCACGACTACTGGGGCCTGAACCTCGCCGCCGGCGACTTCGACGGCGACGGCAAGGCCGATCTCGCCGTCGGCAGCTCCGCCGCCACCCTGTGGGTGCTCAAGGGCGGCATCGCGGCCAACGGCACGCCCGGCGGCCGGTACACCGTCAAGCCGCCGATCGAGCCGGGCAGCGACGCGAACCCGTACGGCCCGATGAACCTCACCGCCGGTGACGTCAACGGCGACGGCCGCACCGACCTGATCGTCGACGGCTACGAGACGAAGACCTCCCGGCACTGGAACACCAACTACTGGCTGCCGGGCACCTCCAGGGGCCTGACCGCGACCGGCGCCAAGGCGCTGAAGAACGGCATCGTCACCGGCATCGGCGACATCAACGGCGACGGCTTCGGCGACATCGTCAGCGGCGCCTCCTGGGACACCGCCACCGACGACGGCACCGCGGTGCCCGACTCCGCCAAGGGCGGCCGGGTGGCTGTCACCTACGGCTCCGCCGCCGGGCCCGCCAAGGCCACCATGTTCAACCAGAACTCCGGGAACGTCCCCGGCACCTCCGAGAAGGGTGACGGCTTCGGCTGGGACCTCGACCTCGGTGACGTCAACGGCGACGGCTGTGCCGACCTGGTCGTCTCCACCCCGAACGAGGACATCGGCAAGAACACCAACACCGGCCAGGTCACCGTCTTCTACGGCGCGAAGACCGGGATCAACATCGCCTCCGGCGCCCAGTCCTTCGCGCAGAGCACGGCCGGCGTCCCCGGCGACGACGAGAAGGCCGACCTCTTCGGCGCCGACGTCAAGCTCGACGACGTCACCGGCGACGGCAGGGCGGACCTGGTCGTCGGCTCGTACGAGAACGGCGGCGACGGCGCGGTCACCTATCTGCCGTCCAACGGCTCGAAGATCACCACGACCGGTTCCCGGGCCCTGGCCGCGAGCAAGCTGGGCGTGTCGACGTCCGGCACCCCGCAGCTCGGCGCCCTCTTCGCCGACTGACCGGCACGCCGGGAGAGCTACTCAGGACGGCGTACGGGCAGGCCCGTCGGTCGTACGACCACGGGCCTGTCCGATCCCGGTCCCTCCCGCTCCCGCACAAAAGTTCCGCACTGTCGCCAGCACCGCCTCCGCGTACCCGCGTACCTCCGGCACCCATGCCGCTGATCTCAGGAGCTCCCGCCCCGTGAACGTTTCCGTGAACGTCCTCGCGAACGGACATCACCGCCGCCGCCTCGCCCTCGCGACGGTCACCGCCGCCGCACTGACCGGTGGTCTGCTGACCCTCTCGGCCCCCGTCGCGTCCGCCGCCACGGCCCACGCCTACAAGGCCGACTTCAACCACGACGGCTACGGCGACGTCGCCTTCGCCGCCCCCTACGCCAAGGTCGGCGGCAAGAACATGGCCGGGTACGTCGCCGTGGTCTACGGCAGCGCCTCCGGACTCAACCCCGCCAAGCGCACGATCGTCAGCCAGAACACCACCGGTGTCCCCGGCACCGCCGAGACCGAGGACTTCTTCGGCCGAGCGCTTGCCGTGGCCGACTTCAACAAGGACGGCTACACCGACCTCGCCGTCGGCGCGCCCGGCGAGGACAACGGCTCGGACTCCGAAGGCGGTTCGGTCACGATCCTGTGGGGTTCGACGAGCGGCCTGAAGAACGGCACGAACGTCAAGGACCCCTCGGCGACCAAGCACGAGGCCTTCGGCTCGGTACTGGCCGCCGGCGACTTCAACGGCGACGGCAAGGCCGACCTGGCGTCCGGCACGGCAGCCTCGTACGCCTACATCGTCAAGGGCGGCTTCACCAAGTCCGGCACCACCGGCGGCGTGCAGAAGGTGCCCACGCCGCAGAAGGCGGAGTTCGGTATCGACGCGCTCGCGGCGGGTGACACCAACGGCGACAAGAAGGCCGACCTCGTCCTCACCTACCGCACCGCGCTCGCCTCGGACCCGTCGGACCATTGGTCCAAGGGCGCCGCCTACCTCGGTGCGTCCACCGGCGTGGTCGCGACCCAGCCGCGCGCGCTGAACGGCGGTACCTCCCTCGCCCTGGGCGACATCGACGGCGACGGCTACGACGAGATCGCCATCGGCAACGTCTTCGCGAAGGAGGACGACCACACCGGCACCCTCGGCGGCCAGGTCGTCGTCATCCGCGGCAGCAGGGGCGGCCCGGTCAACGGCGACGCCCCCATGGCCGAGCTCACCCAGTCCGCCACGGGCGTGCCCGGCACCGACAAGGAGGGCGACGGCTTCGGCGGCGCCGTCTCCATCGGGGACACCAACGGTGACGGCTACGGCGACCTGGCCATCGGCGTCGTCTTCAAGGACATCGGCGCGGCCGAGGACACCGGTCTCGTCGTGCTGATGAACGGCTCGGCCGACGGCGTCTCCCGTACCGGCGCCCGGACCATCTCCCAGAACACCGTCGGTGTCCCCGGCAACGCCGAGTCCATGGACTACTTCGGTTCGGACCTCGTGCTCTCGGACGTCACCAAGGACGGCAAGGCGGACCTGACCGTCGGGGCCTCCTTCGAGGACGAGGGTGTCGGCGCGGTCACCGCCCTGCGCGGCAGCGCCTCCGGCATCACCGCCACGGGTGCCAAGTCCTTCGGCCCGGGCACCTTCGGGCTCTCCCGCACGTACGGCGCGTTCGGTACGGGCCTCACCGGCTGACGCCCCCGGGCGACCCCGGAACCGGCCCTCAGGGGCCGGTTCCGGCGGGATCCCCCAGCTCTGCCGCAATCGACGGCGACGGCAACTTCGGCGTGACCACCGCGAGGTGACGCGCCGCCACCCGACCACGCCTCGTCACCTCATCACCTCGTCACTTCACCACCTCGTCTCTTCACCACCTCACGGGGAAGTCCATGCCCAAGCGCACCACCCTGCTGCTCGCCACGGCCCTCACCACGGGCCTGCTCACCGCCCTGCCCGCCGCCACCGCCTCCGCCGCCCCCTCGGGCCTGGCCGGCGACTTCAACGGCGACGGCTACCGCGACCTCGCGATCGCCGCGCCCGTCGCCAAGATCTCCGGCAAGTCCGGCGCCGGTTACGTGGCGGTCGTCTACGGCACCAAGAACGGCCTCGACACCACCAAGCGCCAGATCGTCAGCCAGGCCACCACCGGCGTCCCCGGCAACCCGGCGTCGTACGACTACTTCGGCGACCGCATGACCAGCGGCGACCTGGACGGCGACGGCTACACCGACCTGGTCGTGGGCGTGCACAGCGAGCCGGTCGGCACGAACGGGGACTCCGGCAACGTGACCGTCCTCTGGGGCGGCGCGAGCGGCCTCAAGGGCGCCAGCAACCTCTCCTCGCCGCTGCCGAGGTACCGCAACGAGCTGGGCTGGGCGCTGGCGGCCGGCGACTTCGACGGCGACGGCCACACCGACCTGGCCGTCGGCAACGTCGCCGCGCCCGAGCTCAACATCTTCCGGGGCCCCATCACCCGCAAGGGCAAGGCGGCCTCCCTCGTCGGCATCGACACCTCCGCCCAGACCGGCATCAACACCGACAAGATCATCGCGGGCGAGGTCAACGGCGACGGCAGGACGGACCTGCTGGTCATGGGCCAGGAGGAGACCGCCTCCGGCGACTACCGCACCCGCAGCGTCCTCTACACGGGTTCCGCCACCGGCACGCTCAAGGCAGGCAAGAAGCTCGCGGGCGGCTACGAGGCGGTCATCGCCGACGTCAACAAGGACGGCTACGGCGACATCGTCACCGGCAACTTCCTGGAGAAGTCGGCCACCGAGCCGAACGGCGGCCTCGGCGGGGCGGTCACGGTGACGTACGGCGCGGCCGGCGGCCTCAGCAGCCGTACGCCGGTCCGGATCACCCAGGACACGGCCGGCGTGCCCGAGAAGAGCGAGAAGAACGACGGCTTCGGCTGGAGCCTGTCCGCCGGGGACGTCAACGGCGACGGTTACGCCGACATCGCCGTCGGCGCCTACGCCGAGACCCTCGGCGCGAAGAAGCAGGCGGGCACGGTCACCGTGCTGCGCGGCTCGGCCTCAGGTCTGACCGGCAGCGGCGCCAAGCTCTTCTCCGAGGACACGACGGCCGTCCCCGGCACCGCCCAGTCCCAGGACTTCTTCGGCTCCGCCGTCCGCCTCACCGACATCAACCGCGACGGCCGCGCGGAGCTGGTCGCGAGTGCCTACGGCGAGAGCCGCGGCGCCGGCGCCGTCTGGCTCTTCAAGTCCACCACCGCCGGTGTCGCGGCAGGCGGCTCCAAGACCTTCACCGGCACCACCCTGGGCGGCCCGTCGGGGACCGCCTACTTCGGCGACGTACTGGAAGGCTGATCATGCGCATGCGTACGGCGGCGACCCTCGCCGCACTCCTGACCGCGGGCCTCGTCCCGCTGGCCGGCACCGCCTCGGCCGCGCCCGCCAAGTACGCGGACGACTTCAACGGCGACGGCTACCACGACCTCGCCACCGCCGCCCCGGACACCACGGTCGGCGGCAAGGCCGACGCCGGCGCCGTGGTCGTCACCTACGGCTCCAAGTCCGGCGTCAAGGCGTCCAGCCGTACCGTCGTCACCCAGAACTCGGCGGGTGTCCCGGGCACGGCCGAGAAGTACGACGCGTTCGGCTCGTCGCTCGCCTTCGGGGACCTCAACCGGGACGGGTACGCCGACCTGGTCGTGGGCTCCGAGGGCGAGGACGGCGAGGCCGGGTCGGTCACGATCGTCTGGGGGAGCAAGAACGGCCTGACCGGCGGCCGTATCGTCGCCGACCCGGCCCGTACCTCCCACACCCGCTTCGGCATGTCCCTGGCGGTCGGCGACTTCACCGCGGACGGCCGGGCGGACCTGGCCGTCGGCAGCACCGGCGCCGACGTGCAGATCTTCCGGGGCACCTTCACCAAGTCCGCCGGGGCCGCGTCCCGCACCTGGGTGGTGCCGTTCATACAGACCGGCAACCTCTACGGCTCCCAGTCCCTGGCCGCCGGCGACATCAACGGCGACGGCGTCGACGACCTGGTGGTCAGCGGCTCGATCCGCTCGGGGAGCGGCGACTACGTCGACGGCCAGCTGGTGTACCTGGGCGCGGAGTCCCGGCCGAAGGCCCTGCGGACGCTGGTGAGCGGCGGCTGGCAGCGTGCGGTCCTCGGCGATGTCAACGGGGACGGCTACGACGACGTCATCACGTCCTACAACACGGTCTACGGCGACAAGGTCGGGCCCGGCACGGTCGCCGTCTACCTGGGCTCCGCGCACGACATCAGCCCCACGCCCCAGGCAGCGCTCACCCAGGACAGCCCCGGCGTCCCGGGCGCCACCCGCGCCCCGGGCAGCGAGTCGTTCGGCGACTCGCTCTCCGTCGGCGACGTCAACGGCGACGGATACGCCGACGTGGCGGTCGGCACGCCCTACGAAGGGGTCGGCGCGGCCTGGCAGACCGGCACGGTCACGCTGCTGCGCGGCTCCGCCGCCGGTCTGACGGGCGCGGGCTCCACCCGCTGGACCCAGAACACGCCCGGGGTACCGGACGTGAACGAGGACAACGACTTCTGGGGCAGCGCCGTCCACCTGGCCGACCTGAACGGCGACGGCAAGGCAGACCTGGCGGTCGGCGCCCGCCACGAGAACGGCGGCCGGGGTGCCGTATGGACCCTGCGCGGCTCTTCGGCGGGCCTGACGACGACGGGCGCGGTCACCTTCGGGGCGACGTCGGTGGGCCTGCCGGGAACGTGGGCGCAGCTGGGGATGGTGTTCGGACAGTGAGGTCCGGGGCCCTCAGGCATCCCCTGAGGGCCCCCTAGGGGATGTCACAGCTCTGCGGCAAAGGCGGGCTCGGACGGCCGAGCCCGCCCCAAGGTTCCCCCGGACCAGGTACGTTCGATGACGTGGCTGGATTCAGGATCGGACGCGGCGGCCGGGACGCCCGTGCCCCGCAAACGCGACCGCAACAACCCGCGTACGGGCAGCAGGCGCCGCCCCAGAGCTTCGGCGGGCAGCCGGCGGGACCGTCGTACGGGTACCCGTCGGCCCCGCAGCCGTACCCGCCGAACGGCGGGGGCGGCGGCTGGCCGCAGGGCCGCGGCGGCTACCCGGGGCAGGGGCAGCCCGGCGGCGACGGCCCGGAGTACTTCGGCGACGACCACGGCTACGGCGGCCAGGGCGCCGGCACCCCCGACCCGTACGCGGCGAACAACCCGGGCCACACCCAGGCGTTCTCGGTCGACGAGGCCGACGGCTACACGCGGGGCGCGACCTACCACGCCGGTTCGGCGGCGCCGTCCGGCCCGGTCGGCCCGCGCCTGCACTGGAAGGACCTGCTGAAGGGGATCGTGCTCTCCCCGAACCAGACGTTCCTCCAGATGCGGGACTACACGATGTGGGGGCCCGCCCTCATCGTGACCTTCCTCTACGGCCTGCTCGCGGTCTTCGGCTTCGACGGCGCCCGCGCGGACGCGATAAGCGCCACCCTCACCAACGCGATCCCGATCGTCCTGACGACGGCGATCGCGATGGTGCTCGCCGCCTTCGTGCTGGGCGTGGTGACCCACACCCTGGCCCGCCAGCTGGGCGGCGACGGGGCCTGGCAGCCGACGGTCGGCCTGTCGATGCTGATCATGTCGATCACCGACGCCCCCCGTCTCCTGTTCGCCATGTTCTTCGGCGGCGACGCGGGCTTCGTGCAGATTCTCGGCTGGGCGACCTGGATCGCGGCCGGCGCCCTCCTCACGCTCATGGTCGGCAAGTCCCACGACCTGCCGTGGCCGAAGGCGCTGGGCGCGTCGGCGATCCAGCTGATCGCCCTGCTGTCGATCGTCAAGCTGGGCACGTTCTAGCCCCACCCGCACATGAGGTTCTTGCCCCACCCGCACATGACAAGGGCCCCCGGCTGCCGAGCCGGGGGCCCTTCCCATGCGCTTCGGCGTCCGGGTTCACCGATCCCCGCTGGTCTCGACATGCGCCCTGGTCAGCGCGAACAGGATCAGGAGGTCGAGTGTCATCACAGGGATGGCCCACAGCGGGTAGTACGGAACGAACATGAACTGGGTGATCAGACTGATCACCGCCGCCGCTACGCCGGCCCCGCGACCCCAGCCCTGGTCCGTCAGCACTCCCATGCCGGCGACGACGAGAACCACTCCGATCACCAGGTGAATCCAGCCCCAAGCGGTCACGTCGAACCGGTAGGCGTACCGGGACGCGGCGAACAGGGTGTCGTGCGCGATGCCGGCCGCGCCCATCAGAATGCTGAGGGGCCCGCTGAGCATCATCACGATCCCGGCGAACGAAGAGGCGCCGGAGAGCATTGCGCCGCTGTCGGGCCCGCCGTGCCCTTGCCGTGCCTTGTTCGGCACCGTTGTCATGGCAGCAGCCTCCCTTCCTGTACGGTGCGGTCACCGACGCACACGTTCCGTGCGAGGCCGACTACGCTCCTCTGACAGGATCACCGCAATCCGTCGGCACCGCGACTGCAACCCGCGTGGCCGTTGCTGCATGGCCGCAGGCGTCGCGAAGGGCGCACCCGTGCCCCGTCGGTGTCAGCCGCTGATGGCGGTCGTCGCACGCATCTTGGGCCGCGGAACGCGAACATCAGCGGTCGGCACTGAACCTGCCTGGCTCAGAGAGCTTCCGTGTTCGCTCTGGGTGTCTCTCCCGACCTGTGTACGGGAGGCAGGACACTCCACGGGAAGTTGATCCAGTCGTCGGTCCGCTTCCACACGTACTCGCACTTCACGAGGGAGTGGGACTTCTCGTAGATCACCGCGGACCGGACCTCGGCGACGGTGTCGAGGCAGAAGTCGCGGACCAGCTTCAGCGTCTTGCCGGTGTCGGCGACGTCGTCGGTGATCAGCACCTTCTTGTCGCTGAAGTCGATGACGTTGGGGACGGGCGCGAGCATGACCGGCATCTCGAGAGTCGTCCCCACCCCGGTGTAGAACTCCACGTTGACCAGGTGCAGGTTCTTGCAGTCGAGGGCGTAGGCGAGCCCGCCGGCGACGAACACGCCACCGCGGGCGATGCTCAGCACTATGTCGGGTTCGAACCCGTCGTCGGCGATGGTCTGGGCGAGCTCGCGCACGGCGACACCGAACCGCTCGTAGGTGAGGTTCTCCCGTACGTCGCTGCTCATGGCCGGCTCCTCACACCTGCGTCCGATGGAAATTGAGGTAGGAGCGGGAGGCGGTGGGTCCGCGCTGCCCCTGGTAACGGGAGCCGTAGCGCTCACTGCCGTAGGGGTGCTCGGTGGGGGAGGAGAGCCGGAACATGCACAGCTGCCCGATCTTCATGCCCGGCCACAGCTTGATGGGGAGGGTCGCGAGATTGGACAGCTCAAGGGTCACGTGCCCGCTGAACCCCGGGTCGATGAACCCGGCGGTGGAGTGCGTGACCAGCCCGAGCCGCCCGAGCGAGGACTTCCCCTCCAGCCGCGAGGCGAGGTCGTCGGGGAGCGAGATGACCTCGTACGTCGACGCGAGGACGAACTCCCCGGGGTGGAGGATGAAGGGCTCGTCGCCTTCCGGTTCCACCAGCCGCGTCAGGTCCGGCTGCTCGACGGAGGGGTCGATGTGCGGGTACCGGTGGTTCTCGAACACCCGGAAGAGGCGGTCCAGCCGCACGTCGATGCTCGACGGCTGCACCATTGATTCGTCGTAGGGATCGATCCGTACCCGCCCGGCGTCGATCTCGGCCCGGATGTCCTTGTCTGAGAGAAGCACGTCCCGAGGATACGCAAGGCGCGCGGACCCACGACAATCGTGACGGTCCACGCGCCTCTGTTACTGCTGTCCTCTTCTGCCGCTAATGCTTCTCAAGGGCGACCGGCACGACGCTGCGCAGCCGGGCGCACTTGGGACACCGGACGAGCCGACCGGGGCCGAGCCGCTCGGCCTGCTGCATCGGGAACGAAGTGGTGCTGAACACGTGCCCTTCGGCACAGCGGACGACGGTGCGTTCCATCAAGTCCCTTCCCCAGGAGCCGCGTCGGGCTTACTGCCGTGACGACGGAAAGCCACATTACGGGATCAAAGGGACGGCTCTCCAGGCGGCACTCCGGCTCACCCGGCCCCTCTCCCACACCTCCACGGTACGCCCCAACTCCGGCCGCCCGCACGCGGATCCCACCCCCTGGAACGCGCCCGGACCCCACGGTCCCAGCACCGGGGGTCCGTCATGAGGTACAGTGAGCGGGCATTCGACACCGACTCCGTCGGCGTCTTACGCGGGTGTAGTTTAATGGTAGAACATCAGCTTCCCAAGCTGAGAGCGCGAGTTCGATTCTCGTCACCCGCTCCAGCAGAAACCCCCAGGTCGTGGACCCGGGGGTTCTTTGTTGTCTAGACCGGCGAGCGGGTGCCGCACCACTAGCGCACCACTAGCGCACCATTAGCCCGCTGACGACCCCTGCCTGTGGTGCGGGCCACCGTTCTTGTGGTGCTTCGCACGCTCGGCCCGCACCATCCCGTCCAGCCCGGCGGCGACCTCCCGTTGCCGGTCGTCGTCGGAGTGCTGGTAGATCATCGCGGCTTTCTCGGACGACTGGCCGGCGCGGACCATCGTGTCCTTGAGGGTGGCGCCCGATCGGGTCGAGAGCGTGTGTCCGGTGTGACGAAGGTCGTAGAAGCGAAAGCTGTCCGGGAGGCCGACGACCTCGCGGGCACGGCGCCACTTCCGTCCGAAGGAGGTGCGCCGGAAGGCCGCTCCCTCACCTCCTGGAGGGGCATGGACGTCGCAGTGTGGGGCACCGGTTTGACTGCTCTAGCAGGTGTATGGTTCGGCAGCTTGTTATCGGCTCGTGCTCAGGACCGGGCATGGCACCGAGAGGAAGCTCGTTTGTGGAGGGAGACCCGGCGCACTGCCTACGGCAACCTTGTTTCCGCAGTGAGGCAGTACAGGGCGCACGTATTGGGACCGCACGCCCGAATTGAAGTGTGGACCAATGAGGTCAACGGCCGTCTCATACCCGGCCTCGGTCCTGACGGGGCTTCGTATCAAGAAGCTATGGAGTCGGCCTACGCAAACGTGCAGCTCATGGCGTAAGAGCAGGAGGCGATCGACCGGGCCTACCTCTTGACCGGCATTGCCCGTCGTGTCGGTGTTGCCCGCTCTGTGCACGGTGCGGGGCCAGTTCCTGAGGACTTGTACGAAAGCCTCCTCGTTGCTGAGTGCTTGTTCATCAACTCGGCCCGGTGTGACCTCGGTCTTCCCGAGATTGGAGGAAGCCCCTTGCCCGTGGAGCTAAGGGAGTTCGACGCCAGACTGCAGCGGGCCTACCACGATCGTGATCCCAACACGAGTGCTTGAGCCTCCACCTGGCAGATGTCTAGCGTCAGATGAGGCTTGACGGTTGTGCGTCGGTTGAGGCTTTCCGGTTCCTAGCCTGTTGTGCGGTTCGTCGTGCCGTAGGCCTTGAAG